>NC_015500.1:2400000-2727790 GCF_000212415.1 Treponema brennaborense DSM 12168
CCCCGCCAGCAATTCGGGAGACAAATCCTTATCGACCAACGACATAACGATGATCGAAAGGACGCCGGAACCGATGACGACGATTGCTATCACGATATACGCGAGCGACTTCCGGTTTAACGTCCGGAAAAACTTCGGCCCCGCAATCAGACCGACCGCCGTTACGAACAGCGCGGTTCCGATATTGGATACGAGCGAAAACTGCGTTTTCTGCACCGCACTGTACAAGACGATTTCGCGTCCGCCGAGGGAAAACGAAGGCACGTAACTCAACAGGATTCCGTACGCAAGCGCTATGAGCAGAACGCCCGCAGAGCCTAACGAAATTCCTTTAACGCTTATGCCGCCGACCAGATGACCGAGCGCGCCGACCGTGAAGATAATAAATATCGTCGAAAACAGCGACGCTCCCACACCCGCTACATACTCCATACGATTCCTGCCTGCTTATTTCGCTTCAAAACGAGGATTGCCGTGCGTGTACGACGGCAGCAATTTCGGAGAAACGGTATTTCCGGTGATTCCGGCCTTTTTCCGTTCGTCGGCAAAGGACGCGACGTGCTTCAAGGAAGGTTTGCCCGGTTTTGCCGTTTTGGCAGTCGCCGCCGCGTTCTTTCCCGCGTTGCGGCCGAACACGATAATGTCCAGCAGCGAGTTGCCCATCAGCCGGTTGCGTCCGTGAATACCGCCGACCGCTTCACCGGCAACGAACAGGTTTTCAACGCCGGACATGCAGTCCGCGCTGATGTCGATGCCGCCGTTCTGATAGTGCAGCGTCGGATACACGAGGATCGGTTCCTTGCGGATATCGATACCGTATTTTTCAAACATGCGCAGCATGGCCGGAATACGTTTTTCGATCGTGCCTTCGCCGTTTTTCAGTTCAATCATCGGAGTGTCGAGCCAGACGCCGTTGCCGCCGCCGGTCGCGATGCCTTTACCGCGTTCGCTGCATTCGCGGATAATAGAGGCGGCCGAAACGTCGCGCGTTTCAAGCGGATGCATGAACGCCTCTCCGTCGAGGTTGATCAGTTTGGCGCCGAGCGAACGCACTTTTTCGGTTACGAGCGCGCCGAAAATCTGTTCGGGATACGCAACGCCCGTCGGATGATACTGCAAAGTGTCGGCATACAGCAGTTTTGCGCCGGCGCGGTATGCAAGTACCAAACCGTCGGCCGTCGCACCGTAGTGGTTAGACGTGGGGAATCCCTGATAATGCAGACGCCCCGCGCCGCCGGTCGCGATAATGACCGTTTTCGCGCGCGCGATGAGGATTTCACCGGTTTCCATGTTCTTGAGAACGGCGCCGCACGCTTTGCCGCTTTCGTCCAGAATCAGTTCGATCGCCGCCGTAAAATCGACGACCGGAATACCGCGGTTGAACACTTCGTCGCGCAGCGTGCGCATGATTTCGGCGCCGGAATAGTCCTTTGCCGCGTGCATGCGTTTGCGCGACGTTCCGCCGCCGTGCGTCGTAATCATCGTGCCGTCGGCGTCTTTATCGAATTCGACGCCCAAATCGTTCAGCCACTGAATGGCTTCGGGCGCTTCGCATACGAGCGATTTCAGCAATTCGGGTTTCGCGGCGAAGTGTCCGCCGCCGAACGCGTCCAGATAATGGATTGCAGGAGAGTCGTTGGGCTTGTCGGCAGCCTGAATGCCGCCTTCGGCCATCATCGTGTTGGCATCTCCGATACGCAGTTTCGTCACGATCATGACTTTTGCACCGGCCTCGTCGGCTTCGATCGCCGCCGAAGAACCCGCGCCGCCGCCGCCGATAATGAGCACGTCGGTTTCATAATCGGTACGGGACAAATCGATATCGGAAGGACTGACGCGGCTGTTGCCCTGCAGCAGTTCGGCAAGTTCGAGCGGCACTTTTTCACCCTTGTTCGGTCCGATTTTAAGTTCGGCAAATTCGCTTTTCTTGTAATCGGGATGAAACGTTGCGAGCAGTTTGTCTTTTTCATCCGCCGTCATACGGCGCGGTTCCAGCTCCGCGTTCGCTTTCCGGGCAGCCGCCACTTTTTCGGCGGATTTACGCATTTCGTCTGTATACATGTCGCGTCTCCTATTTTTCGATTTCCCGGTTGTTGTACAGTTCTTTCATTTCCGACACCGGTTTCTGCATCAGTTTTTCGATCAAATCGTTAAACGTACCGTCTTTGATTTCCTGAACGCGGTCGCTCAAGTGCTTCGACGCGGGAGCGAGATATTTGCCGTTCAGACGGCGCGCAAGCAAACCGACTTGCGGATGTGAAATACCCGCCGGGCAGCGTGAAGAACAGACGCCGCACATAACGCAGTCGAACGATTCTTCGGCACATTTTTCAAACTCACCGCGCTGCGCGTACGCAACGTACTGCATGACGTTCAAACCCTGCGTACAGGCTTTCGTGCACGCGTTGCAGCCGATACAGCTGTAAATTTCGGGATACAGCTGCATCATCACGCTCTGTTCGGGTTTGATTTTTTCGATATCGTACACCTGTTTTACCAGCGGAAAAAACGGCAGCGTCGCAACGTACATATCCGCTTCAACCTGCGTCTGGCAGGCCAGGCACGCGTGCAGTTCGTTTTTACCCTTGATGCGGTAAATGGTCGCACACGCACCGCAGAAACCGTTGCGGCAGCCGCAGCCGCGCACCAACTGATATCCCGCGTATTCCATCGCGGTCATGATAGTCAGATTCGAGGGAACGTCGTATTTCTTTCCCATCAAAAAAATAGAAACCATATCGCTCATAGTTCGTAACTCCTAGTATTCGGAAGGCAATTCGCCGAGCTGATCAAAACGGAACACCGGTCCGTCTTTGCATACGTATTTGTCGCCGATATTGCAGCGACCGCATTTGCCGATACCGCACTTCATGCGCAGTTCCATCGTCGTATACACCTGCGTGTCTTTGAAGCCGAGCTCTTTGAGACCGGCGAGCGTAAACTTTATCATGATGGGCGGTCCGCACATCAGTACCGTTTTGCCCAAATCGGGATTCAGTTCCTTAACGTAGTTCGGAATGAAGCCGACGTGACCGTCCCAGTCGTCCTGCGGATTGTCGATCGTCAGGTTGACTTCCACGCCGTCGCTTTTCATCCATTCGTCAAGAATTTCCTGATAATCGACGAGGTCGGCTTTCGAGCGGGAACCGTAAATAATCTGCACTTTGCCGTAATTGGCGCGGTTGTCGCGCACGTAGTTGATGACCGACCGCAGCGGAGCGAGCCCGATTCCGCCGGCAATGAACAGCAAGTCTTTGCCTTTCAGTTCGGTTTCGACCGGAAAGCCGTTGCCGTACGGTCCGCGTACGGTAATCTGCTGGCCGACTTCCATATCGTGCAGCCACGAAGACAGGCAGCCGCATTTTTTGACGCTGAACTCCATAAAATCCTTGTTCGTCGGAGACGACGTGATCGAAATCATCGCTTCGCTGACTCCGGGAACGGAAAGCATGGCGCACTGGCCGGGAATATGTTCAAACAGTTTTTTGCCGTCGGTTCCCACGACGCGGAACGTCTTAACGTCGGGCGTTTCGCTGCGGATATCGGTTACGACCGCAACTTTGGGAATAAGCGTATCTTGTTCCATTATTCGTCTCCCAATGTTTTCATTACTTTTACGATGTTCATCGAAATCGGGCATTTTGCCAGACAGCGGCCGCAGCCGACGCAGCCGTACTGCCCGTCATTGTTCGACGGAAAATACACGAGCTTGTGCATGAAGCGCTGACGGAACCGTTCAAGTTGCGTCAGACGCGGGTTGCCGTGCGCCATTTTGGTAAAATCCGAATACATGCAGCTGTCCCAGCAGCGAAACCGCTTGACGCCGTGACCGGTGTCGAAATCGCGGATATCGTAGCACTGGCACGTCGGGCAGACGAACGTACAGGTGCCGCAGCCCAGACACGCCTGAGACAGGCTCTTCCAGCGCGGATCGTTAAAAATGTCGAGCAGGTTTTCGCCTTTGAAGCGGTCTTTGCACAGATGCGCGAACGGCTGTTTTTCCATCGCGGCGGAAGTCGCCTTTTTCTGAGCGGTTACCGCCGCTTCGCCTGAAGCGTCGGCCGGAGTAACGGCGGCGCTCAGCGAATCGAGCAATTTTTTGCCCTTTTCGGTTTTCGCTTCAAGGTACAGCGTACCGTCGGCAATCCAGCCGCTTACGTCTCCGGCAGGGTCCGCCGCGTCTATGCCAAACAGGTTGCAGAAGCACGTCGGCGCCGGCGCGGTGCAGGCGACGGTTACGATCGTGCCGTGTTCGCGCCGTCCTTTATAGAACGAATCGACGGGATCTGCAAGGAATACTTTATCAAGTATGCCGAAGCTCGCCGCGTCGCACGCACGCACACCGAATACGATAAAATCCGCGTTCGGTTCACGGGCGTCCACTACTTCGATATTCTTTCCTTCCATTTTGAAGTCGACGATATTTTCCGTCTGCGGAAAGAAAAAGTCTTTCGCACTGCGCACGGTATTTAAAGCCGAACTCAAAGCGGCGCCTTTCCGCCATTTTTTGAATTCAGCCTGCCCCGCCTGATTGTTGACGGGCAGATATACGTCCTGTTTTTCCGCCGCAGCGGCAAAAAAACGGTCGAGTTCGGAAACGGGAATTCGTACCATCAGTCGTTTCCTCCTTTTTCGGAACTCCGCTCGTATACGACGGAGGGTTCAACGTCGCCCGTCGTGTACGTGTTCAACGGCGCGCGCGATTCGGTATCGGCGCCGGCCTGATAATCACCGTACAGTTCGTCGATGTCTTTAATGAACTTGCGGTTCAGCAAATGCAGCGGAATGTGCTGCGGACACACGCGCGAACATTCGCCGCAGTCCGTACAGCGGCCGGCGACGTGAAACGCGCGGATAATATGGAACATGTTTTCTTCAAACGAATCGGACGGCGCTTTGTTCGCAACGCCGGATCCCGGATTGTCGAACACGCACAGTTCACACGAACAGGCGGGACACACGTTGCGGCACGCGTTGCAGCGGATACAGCGGGACAGTTCGCCCCGCCAGAACTCGAACCGCTCGTCGGGAGACAGGGCTTCAAGTTCGGCGACTTTTGCAAACCGTTTTTTTGCCGTTTCCGCGTCGAGCTCGCTTTCGTCGCAGCTTACGCCGTCCGCGCTCAACAGTTCGTCGTACGCGACGTGTTTTTTGCCGCGGCACACCAGACAGCGCTCGGCAGTTTCACCCGATTCGGGGTCTTTCATGCCGTTGCACGGCACACCCACCGCGTACACGTTTTCGCGGATAATGCGGTGTTCCTTGATCAGCTGATTGAAACTGTACGTGTCGCACGGTTTCAAAAATACCAGAATCTTGCCTTCTTTGCGCGATTCTTTAATCAGATATTTCGACATATTCGCACCGCAGAACTCGTTGTACACGAATTCCCTGCCGAGTTCTTCTGCCGAAGAAAACACGGCGGGCGTAATGTCGTAATTGAACAGCCCTTTCTGCCAGCCGAGCACGCGCGCAACGCTGCCTGAAGCCAGCATGTCTTTTGCCTTGGCAAGCAGGGCGGCGTTTATCGTTTCGTACATCGCAAGTCCTCCAGCCGTTTATTTTTACCGAGCGACGTAATCGTCGCCGCAAAATCGTTCATCGTCGCGGCGAACTTCGCTCCTTCCGCTGCGGAAACCCATTCCACGCGGGTGCGGCCTTTTTCAATTCCCAAAAAATCGAGCATCGAAAACAGCAGCGTCATGCGGCGGCGCGCAAAATAGTTGCCGCTCGTATAGTGGCAGTCGCCCGGATGGCAGCCGCACAAAATGACGCCGTCCGCGCCGCGCTGAAACGCGCGCAGAATGAACATCGGGTTGATCCGGCACGAACACGGCACGCGGATAATTTTTACGTCGGCGGGATACGCCAGACGGTTCGTTCCGGCAAGGTCGGCGCCGGCATACGAACACCAGTTGCAGCAGAACGCGACTATTTTGGGTTTAAAAGCTTCCGTTTCAGTTACCGGCATATTGCGTCCACCTCCGCCATGATTTGACTGTTGGAAAATCCGTTCAAGTCCATCGCTCCGGACGGACAGGCAACCGTACACGCGCCGCAGCCCTGGCAAACTGCCGAGTTAACCTGCGCAACGCGGCGCACGGCGACGGTGCGGTCGGGCATTTTGAACTCTTTATCCGCATAGGTGATAGCACCGTACGGGCAAACCTTTTCACATGAAGAACAGCCGTTGCACATCAGTTCGTTGCTGCGCGCAACGCACGGGTTGCCGGTCAGTTTGTCTTTTACCAGCAGACTGATAACTTTAGACGCGGCGGCGCCCGCCTGGGCAACCGTTTCCGGAATGTCTTTTGGCCCCTGACACGTTCCGGAAAGGAACACGCCGGCAGTCGGACTTTCGACCGGGCGCAGTTTGGGATGCGCTTCGGTAAAGAAATCGTTCGTATCCATACTGGCAGTCAGCAGCGTCGCAAGCGGACGCGCCGTTTTATCCGGCTCGATCGCGGCAGCCAAAACGACCATATCCGCGCTGATGTGCAGTTGTTCGTTTGAAATCAAATCGGACGCCTGCACGTCGAGCGTTCCGTCCGCACGGGGAACGACTTTACCAACCATGCCCTTGACGTAATGCACGCCGTATTGTTCGACGGCGCGCCGGTAAAACTCGTCGAAGTTCTTGCCGGGCGTACGTACGTCGATATAGAACACGTACACGTCGGTATCCGGATATTTTTCGCGCGTAAGCATCGCGTGCTTTGCCGTATACATACAGCAGATTTTGGAACAGTATTCTTTGCCGCCTTTACAGCTGTTCTGTTCGCGGCTTCCCACGCACTGAACGAATACGATCGTATGCGGATGTTTGCCGTCAGACGGGCGCAGCAGCGTTCCCGACGTGGGACCGGCGGCGTTCGTCAATCGCTCGAATTCAAGCGACGTAACAACGTCTTTGCTCTGCGCGTATGCGAATTCATCGTACTGATCGATTTTAATCGGATTAAAACCGGTTGCAACGACGATTGCACCGTATTTTTCTTCTATAAATTGGTCTTTCTGCGTATAGTCGATAGCGCCGGCACCGCACACTTTCGAGCAGATGCCGCACTTGCCGCTTTTGAGCATCATGCAGGAATTTGCGTCGATAGTCGCAACTTTCGGAACGGCCTGCGCAAACGGAATGTACACGGCGGTGCGGTTGTTCATGCCCAAGTTGAATTCGTTGGGAATCTTTTTCTGCGGACATTTTTCGGTACAGATACCGCAGCCGGTGCATTTGGTTTCATCGACGTAACGCGCTTTACGCTTGATCGTAACGGTAAAATTGCCGACGAAGCCTTTTACGTCGGACACTTCGCTGTACGAATAGATTTTGATTTTGTCGCTCTGGGCGCAGTCTACCATTTTCGGGGTCAGAATACAAGCTGCGCAGTCGAGCGTGGGAAACGTCTTGTCGATCTGCGTCATTTTACCGCCGATAGTCGGCTGTTTTTCTACGATATCGACTTCAAATCCCGCGTCGGCAATATCGAGTGCAGTCTGAATACCGGCAATACCGCCGCCGATAACCAGCGCGCGCTTGGTAACCGGAGATTCCCCCGGCGTCAGCGGCGCGTTCAGATGCACTTTCGCAACGGCGGCTTTACCGAGCGCGATCGCTTTTTCGGTTCCGGTCGCCATATCTTTATGAATCCACGAACACTGCTCGCGGATGTTCGCAATTTCGACCATATACGAGTTGAGACCCGCGGCGGCGGCCGTTTTTCTGAACGTCGCCTCGTGCATACGGGGCGAACAGGAGCAGATAACGGCACCGGTAAGTTTATGTTCTTTTATTGCGTCTTTGATGATGTTCTGTCCGGCTTCCGAACACATGTACTGATATTCGGTAGAAAAGACAACGCCCGGTTCGTGTTTAAGCACTTCGGCAACAGAGCGCACATCAACGGTTCCTGCAATATTCGTGCCGCAGTGGCACACAAAAACGCCTATTCTTTGCATTTTTCTTCCTTAATTAACCGTCTATTTGCTGTATTTTCTGAAAGCACTGACCAAAAGCTGCTGCGGAATTTCCGCGTCTTCGGCACAGAGCGCCGGAATCTCTTCCGGCTTCAGATGATTTTGACCTTGCTGCCGGATAACCGCCAAGCGCACCGCTTCCACCAATTTGGCAGGCTCCACGTTACGCGGGCAGCGATCCACGCAGGCAAAACACGACAGGCACCGGTACAGCGACTTTGAATTCAGCAAAGGCTCGATGTTGCCGGATTCAACCATGGCCACGAACTGATGCGGATGATATTCCATTTCGTCGTACGACGGGCACGTTGCAGAACATTTACCGCACTTCATGCATTTGCGCGGATTTACGCCGCTTGAACGGATGATCTGTTCGCGGAGATTTTTATTTTCCATTTTACAGAACCTCCTTTTCCGACACGCCGAGCGCCTGCGCGAGCAGTTCCGTAAAATAATATACGGGAGTCGTTTTTGACGCTTCGTTCTTGTTCAGATTATACAGGCAAAGCGGGCACGCGGTTACCAATAATTCGGCATCCGATTCCGCCGCGTTCAAAAGAATTTTGCCGCCGCGTTTGTGCGCCGTATTTTTATCTTCAATCGTAGCGTAACCGCCGCAGCATTCGTTGCGCAAACCGTACGCAACCGGTTCGCCGCCGATTGCACGGATAAAATCTTCGATAATCACCGGATTTTCCGGATTATCCATCTGCATGACCCGCCCGGGACGCAGCAGCAAGCAGCCGTAATACGCGCCGATTTTTTTACCGGTAAACGGTTTTACGACCTTTTTTGCAATCGCATCGAAACCGACTACGTCGCGCAGCAATTCCAGATAATGCAGCACCTTCGTTTCACCGTTGTACGGCGTTTCAAGCTGCATATAGTTGTTCGCCTTCGCCGCAATCTCCGCGTCGGTACGCATATCGTTGTTCACCTGCTTGAGCACGTTGTGACACGCCGAACAGATCGTTACCAAATCGCGGCCGCCGTCGCGCGCCTGAGCGAGCGTGCGCACGGAAGACAGCTTCGTCGCGATTTCATCTTTTGCCATCGGATACACGCCGCCGCAGCACTGCCATTCGGGAACTTCTTCAAGCGTAATTCCCAAAGCGGCGGCGGCCGCGCGTGCGGAACGATCAAGTTCGACCGCTTTCGTCCGCAGCGTGCATCCCGGATAATAACTGAAAGTCATTTTTCTTCCTTATAAGTTTGGCGGCATGTATGCGCGCCGGGTTAAAGAGTCTGCGCAAACACTGCAAAAGCGCAAACTCCCGTTAAAAGTGCACCGGCACTTTTAAACCTGCAGTGCGTTCTAAACCATTTGTTCGGGATGAAATACTTCATCGAATTTTTCGGCACTCAGGAAACCGAGCGCAACGCACGCTTCTTTCAGGGAAATGTTTTCCTTGAACGCTTTTTTTGCCGTTTTCGCCGCGTTTTCATATCCGATATACGGATTGAGCGCGGTAACGAGCATCAGTGAATTGTGCAGGTTGTGGTGCATTTTTTCCCGATTCGCTTTTATGCCGACCGCGCAGTTATCGTTGAACGAAACCATCGCTTCGGCAAGCAGCCGCACTGACTGCAAAAAATTGTAAATGCAGACCGGCATGAACACGTTCAGCTCAAAGTTTCCCTGACTTGCGGCCATACCGACGGCAACGTCGTTGCCCATAACCTGAACGGCGACCATCGTTACCGCTTCGCACTGCGTGGGATTGACTTTACCGGGCATGATTGAAGAACCGGGTTCGTTTTCGGGTATGAAAATTTCACCGAGACCGTCGCGCGGTCCGGACGCGAGCCAGCGAATATCGTTCGCGATTTTCATCATATCGCACGCGAGCGCTTTGACCGCGCCGTGAGCGAATACGATTTCGTCCTTACTGGTGAGCGCGTGGAATTTGTTCGCAGCGGTAACGAATTTTTTACCGGTCAGTTCCGACACGGCGGCGGCGACTTTTACGTCGAAGCCTTTCGGTGCGTTCAGCCCCGTCCCGACCGCCGTTCCGCCGAGCGCAAGCTCGGTCAGCGGTTCTATCGAACGGACGATCAGTTCGCGGTCGCGTTCCAAAGAAGAACGCCAGCCGCTGATTTCCTGCGAAAAGGTAATCGGCGTCGCGTCCTGTAAATGCGTGCGTCCGCTTTTGACGACGCCTTCGTTTTCGGCTTCGAGCCGTTTGAACGTCGCAATCAGCGTATCGACGGCGGGCAGCAGTTTGTCTTCGAGCGCCATAACCGCCGAAATGTGCATCGCCGTCGGGAACGTGTCGTTCGACGACTGACTCATGTTGATGTCGTCGTTCGGATGCAGCAGTTTGGAACCGGCGATTTCATTGCCGCGGTTCGCGATAACTTCGTTCGCGTTCATGTTCGACTGCGTACCGCTTCCGGTCTGCCAGACGACGAGCGGAAAATGATCGTTCAGCGAACCGGAAATGACTTCGTCGCAGGCTTTACCTATTGCGGAAAGTTTTTCCGCAGTCATTTTTTCGGGCTTGAGCGCGGCGTTCGCCATTGCGGCAGCCTTTTTGAGGATACCGAACGCTTTGGTAATTTCGCGCGGCATCGTTTCGATTCCGACGCCGATTTTGAAGTTTTCGTGACTGCGTTCCGTCTGGGCGGCCCAATATTTATCGGCGGGAACTTTTACCTCGCCCATTGAATCGTGTTCTATTCTGTATTCCATAATACCGTACTATGCTCCGCGCTTAAAATTTCAGCTGGCTGATAACGTCTTTGAGGCTGTCGGCGCTTTTCTTCAGCGATGCGACTTCCGTATCGGACATCGGCAGAATCAGTTTTCCGCCGATACCGTCGCGGCCTACCAGGGAAAGCGTACTCAGACACACGTCTTCAATACCGTACTCGCCGTGCATCAGCGTGGAAACGGTCAGCGTCGTGTCCGTTTCGCAGAAAATGCATTTGCAGACGTGACAGACCGAAATGGCGATCGCGTAGAACGTCGCGCCTTTGCGGGAAATGATGCGTCCGCCGGATTTGCGTACGTAATTTTCAACTTCTTCATGCACCAGCGGCGGGAACAATTTGTCTTCCGCTTTTACGCAGCTGCTGAACGAATCGATCGGCACCGTCGAAATATTGCACAGCGACCACGGCACGAACGAACTGTCGCCGTGTTCGCCGAACACGTACGCGTGCACGTTCTGCTGGCTGACTTTGTAATATTCGGAAAGGCGCGAACGAAGACGCGCGGTGTCCAGCGTCGTTCCGGAACCGATAATGCGGTTTTCGGGCAGCCCGGACGTTTTATAGAACTGATACGTCAGAATATCGACCGGATTGGCAACGATAATATATATCGCGTCCGGCGCGTATTTGGTAATTTCGGGGATGATCGATTTGGTGATATTGACGTTCGTCTGCGCCAAATCGAGGCGGGACTGACCGGGTTTGCGGGCGATGCCGGAGGTCAGAATGACGATATCAGAATCTTTGGCGTCCTGATAGCTTCCCGCGTAAATCTGAACGGGATCACAAAACGGCATTCCCTGCCGGATATCCAGTGCTTCACCCAATGATTTTTCGAGGTTGATGTCGATCATGACAATTTCGGAAGCAAGACTCTGCACTGCAAGCGTGTACGCGATAGTAGAGCCGACGCTGCCCGATCCGATGATAGTAATTTTGTTTCCCATTATATCCGTCCTTATAGCAAGTGCCGAAGCCGGAAAAATTCCGGGAGCACCCGTATTTTCATAGTACGGTGCCAGTATACCAAAACGTAAAAAATTAGGGAATACATTTAGATAATATTTTATCAATAATTTTTTAGATAAATGCTGTTTTTTGTAATCGGACAACGGTATTGTGCAAAAACTTCGTACAATACCGCATATCCGGTTATTTTTCAGCGTTTCGGCGAGCCGAACCGGCCAGAATGCGCGCATACGGGAGCGGCGCCAGCATAAGCAGGACGGCGATTCCCAGCCCGGCGAGCGCCGGAACGGTGTTGCCTGAACGGACGGTTACGATCGCCGCGGCGAGCAGCAGCACACCGGCGCCGACTCCGCAGAATCCGGCCGCGCGGTGCGTTTTACGCCAAACCGTTTTATCCGAAAACGTCGCGGCTGTCCGCACTCCCAGCCATTTATTCGGTTTTATGAGCGCCGAATAATTGCCGATCGCCATAAACGTGAGCGCAAGCGGTACGAGTATAAACAGCAGCATCACCGCGGGCATCGGTTCGCCGGACGCCGCGCGCTCGAACTGAAACGCCGCATATACGCACATCCATGACGCGCACAGCAGCACGGCGGTTACCGCCGAGATAACGACGGCGACGACTTTTACGTTCTGTTTTTCGGGTTTCGTTGCGCGGAATGCGCACAGCGCCGCTACCGGAAACAACACCGGAATCAGCGAAAAAAGCCGCAGTTCCCACACGCTGCCCCAACGGTCTGCCATCAACGCCCAATTCACGTGCACCGGTACGGACGCGGGCAGGCGCGCCGTTACGGCGAACAGCACCGCGCAATTAAGCAGCGCTGCGGCGGCGCATACGATGCACGTAATCAGTCCGACGCGCATCGGCGAAACCGCCGCACGGGAAGTATCAGCCGCGCGGGAAGTATCAGCCGCGCGGACGCCGTCGTCAATCACACGGGCAGAATCAGCTGTCCGAGAAGTATCCGCGTACATCGGCGGATCGGATTTTTTTTCATTCATTTGTTTGCCTCCAAAGGATCACTCGACGAATCGGCCATTGCAACGACCAATTCTATCAATTCCTGAAAAACCGTCATATTGGCCGAATAGATCAAATTCTGCCCTTTTTTTTCGCATGAAACGAGTCCCGCGTTTTTCAGGATACTCAAATGGTGAGAAACCGACGGTTTCGCCATATCAAAATGGGCGGCGATTTCACCGGCCGTCATATCGCGCTCCCGTAAAAGCGCGATAATCGTCCGCCGCGATTTATCCGCCAGCGCATTCCACACATCCGACACGTTTGCCTCCATTTATTATATATTTAGATATATATCTAAATATATAATAATATAAACACGGAACAGTGTCAAGGCTTGCTGCAACCGATTGCATACTTTCAAAAAATACCATACAGTTTTTGTTATGAACACACACAGGAACCCGTTTTATCGGGCAGCGGCCGTTTTAATAATATGCGTATTCCCGGTCGTCTCAGCTGCCTACGGCGTCTCAACCGCAGACGCCGTCTCCGCTGCCGATGCACAGCAGAATGATACGTTTCCTTCTATTGAACCGGCTTTCGTTTACCGAGCGCAGACGGCGGACGGAGAATTGACGCCGCAAGATTTGATTCAAGCCGCGCTCGCGTTTTCCGAGTGCCCCGCCGATTCGGACGAAGGGCGCGCAGTGATCGCTGCGTTCAGCCGCATCAGCGCCGCCGTGTCGCAGCCGGATTTTATGCAGCTGCCGGAACCGGAGCGCGCGGAAGCCGTTCTGTCGCTTCTCTATCGCGACGTGCTGAAACGGTACCGGGAAAACGAATCCCGCATACAGCGCCTGTTTGCCGAAGGAACGTACAACTGCGTCTCGTCGAGTATCCTGTATATGGCGGCGGCGCGGGCGGCGGGACTGACCGTAACCGGGCAGAAAACGCCCGACCACGCGTTCTGTACGCTCAACCTTGAAACCGGCGCAGTCGACGTGGAAACGACCAATCCGTACGGCTTCGATCCGGGGTCAAAAAAAGCACTTGCCGCGGAATCAGCAAACGCGAGCGCGTACGCATACGTTCCCAAACGCAAATACGCGAACCGCGCCGCCGTCAGCGACCGGGTGTTCGTCGGTCTGATCGGCGGCAACCTGAGCGTTTCCGCTATGAACCGCGGCGAATACGGACGCGCCGTACCGCTCGCCGCCGCGCGGTACGTATTTCTTGCCGGAGAAACAGGCGGAGCAGCGAACGACGTCCGCAAAGAATTCGACATCGTGTGCACGAACTACCTGACGGTACTGCAAAAACGGAAAGCATACGATCAAGCGCTCCGCTGGGCGGCTGCGGTTACCGAAAGATGGGGAACGACGGACATATGGCAAAAAGCGATAAACACGGCGGTATACAATACGGTTGTGGAATTGCTGAACGGCAAGAGTATTCCGCAAGCGGAATCACGTTTTACGGAATGGGAACCGCGTGTTGATGCGAACACGCAGCGAAAGATACGGAACGCAATTGTTGCGGCCCGCGATGCCGAAGGCGCCGCCGTCTGGATACAAAAAGTGATTGAAGCGGCAAACGGCAAGGCCTTTCTTGAAGCGGCGGAAATCGCACGGCAGGGACTTGCGGAATATGAAGGCAACGCGCAGCTGAAAAAACTGCACGATCAGTGTCTGCAAAATTACGCCTCACTCGTACACAATCAAATAGCACTGTTATACAACAGGCAATCGTACGAACAGGCTAAAATGGCTGCCGAAGAAGGTCTTTCCCACGTACCGGCAAGTAAGCTGCTCCAAAACGATCTGCTGAAAATCACCCGGCAGCTCGAAAATAACGGTATGAACGACTGATGATCGTCCGTACCGTTATTAACGCCAAGCAGCCGGAAACCGGCGCGTAGCCTGCCGGCGCTGAAAACACATCAGTCTTTTTCAGCCTCGGGCGTATCGATCGTTTTAGGCAGCAGCAAGTTCAGCAGAATACCGACCAGCGTCGCAAGCGCGACGCCGCCCAGAGAGAACGTAAAACTCTGGCCGATGTTGAACTGCAGGATACCGCCGCCGATACCGATAACCATAATAACCGACGAAATGGTCAAATTCCGCTTATCCTTGTAGTCGACGCCACTTTCGACGATCGTGCGCAATCCGCTTGAAGCGATCAGTCCGTACAGCAGCATGGAAATACCGCCCATAACCGGACCGGGAATAGTCTGAATGATAGCACCGAATTTCTGGATAAAAGACAGCAGCAGCGCAATCACGGCCGCGCCGCCGATAACCCAAACGCTGTACACTTTCGTAATCGCCATTACGCCGATATTTTCACCGTACGTCGTATTGGGCGGGCCGCCCCACAAAGACGCCCAGGCCGTCGCAAGTCCGTCGCCGAGCAGCGTCCGATGCAGTCCCGGATCCTTGTAAAAATCGCGGCCGACGACTTTGGACGTAACGAGCGTATCGCCCAAATGTTCGCAGATCGTCGCGAGCGACACGATGATAAACGTAATAATCGGCACTATGCTGAATTGCGGCAGCGCGAAATGCGGAAAACCGAACCAAGCCGCCTCTTTTACAATGGTAAAGTCGATCAGCTTATACGCCGGAAAGAACAACCCCATCACGAACGTAAACATATATCCGCCGACCAGTCCGATCAGGATCGAAATCGTATTGAAAAATCCCTTGCAGAAAATGCTGGCAACGACGGCAATGCCGAGCGTCACGATGGCGATTGAAAAATACGCCAAAGAATAGGTACCGTTGTTCATCATAGCCGAATTCATCGCCGTAGGAGCAAGATTCAAACCGATGACGATGATAACCGAACCGATAACGACCGGCGGCAGCGCGCGGTCGAGCCATGCCGTACCGGCAACTTTCACGATTCCGGCCACGAGGGCATAAAAAATACCGGCACAAAACGCGCCGCCAAGCGCAGCCGGCATTCCATACACACTTGAAATCCCGATTATCGCCGGAATGAACGCGAAAGACGATCCCAAAAAGGCGGGAACTTTCGCGCCGGTTACCAGAATATAAATCAGCGTTCCGGTTCCCGCCGTAAACAAAGCGGTCGACGGGCTTAACCCCGTCAGCAGCGGAACCAGAACGGTTGCGCCGAACATGGCGAACACGTGCTGAAAACTCAGCGGAATCCAACGCCCCAGCGGAGGGCGGTCGGAAGGGCCCAGAATCGAATGATCACTCATTTTTTCCTCCTCACAAATCGTCGAACACTGTAGCATAAATGCCGATTTTTGAAAAGAATGAAACATATATATTGAAAAGAAATATATACAACTGAGACAAAAAAAAGTATACTTTTCCCATGAAAATAAAACACGGAGCCCGACTGACGGCGCTCATCGCCGCACTTGCCGTATTAACGGTGCAAATATCGGCTCAGACACTGTCGGTCACCAAAAGCGCGGTACTGCCGTGCGGAAAACAGCCCAAACAGGTTCTCTTTACGCCGGACGGCAAAGCCGTCGTGCTGCCGCTGCTCGACGATACGGGCTTTGAAGTCATAACGCTCCCCGCTGCCGGCGAACCGGCACAAACCGAAACGCCGGCGAGTCGAAGCGTCGTCCGTCCGCCGCGCGCCGAACGGAAAGGCTTTGCCGAAGGCTTATTCGTTCCCGAAAAAGGCGCCTTTTTCATATCGCAAATGACCACCGGTTACGTGTACGAATACGCATATCCCGGATTTACGTTACGCCGTGAAATTCCGGTCGGCGGCGAATGGTGCAAGTTTATCGCCTGGGACGGAACGCGGCAAAGACTCGCCGTATCCAATTGGATTTCAAACACGGTTTCGATTATCGATTACGAAAGCGGTAAAACCGTTAAAACCGTGCGCACCGCCGCAGCCCCGCGCGGCCTCGCCTTTACCGAAAACGGAAACACACTCATCGTAACCTGCTTCGACGGCGGCGTCGTTCAGAAGATTCACGTTGAATCCGGTACCGAAACCGCCCGGATCGGCGTACCCAAATCTGCCATGCGCCACATTGCCGTAACCGCAGACGAAACGCGCGCGTACGTCAGCGATATGTACCACGCGGCGGTTTACGAGATAGACCTCGCGGCGTTCACCGTAACGGACACGTACCGCGTGTTCAACAATCCCAATACGATCTGCCTGTATAAAGATCGCTACCTGTTCGTGTCTTCACGCGGTCCCAACGATCCGGTCGATTACACCAGACGCAGCCCCGAAAACGGTAAAATCACCGTGATCGACACGGCCGCCAAGACGGTGCTCGCAGCGATAGACGGCGGCAACCAGCCGACCGGCTTGAGCGTCGCACCCGACGGCAGTTCGTTCTGTTTTTCAAACTTTCAGGACGCAAACGTCGAATTATACCGCATACGGTTTGCCGAATAACGCTACAGCTTATACTGGCTAACGATTTCCGAAAGTTCTTTGATACTGTCGGTTATCAAAAGACTTTCCTGATTCACTTCCTGAACGGCGTTGTTGATCTGTACGGAACCCGCCGCCATTTCGTTCATGCTGCCGGAAACTGAATCGCTCAATTCGCTCAGCTGCTTTGCTTTTTCCCGCAGCGCGTTGCTCGCCGATATCATGTTCTGCGAACTTTCCGACACGGTATGCGTTACCGTATCTATCACCTGAATCGATTTGAGTACCTGATCGTTAGCAAGATTTTGCTCCTGCATCGCCTGCAGCACGACGTCTTCCTGCCGGCTGACGGTAACCGTCAAATTGAGCATATCGGAAAACGCCCGATCAGCCGTACCGGCGGATTCCGCAATCAGTGAAATTTTGGCCATAAGCCATTTCAGAACGCTCGTAATCGCCTTGCTTTGCCGGCTTGATTCCTCCGCCAGTTTGCGGATTTCATCGGCAACCACCGCAAATCCCTGCCCGTACTCACCGGCGTGGGCGGCTTCAATCGCGGCGTTCATGGCGAGCAGATTCGTCTGACTCGAAATGTTCTGTATGACCGAACTTGCGTTCAGCAGGGAATCGGATTTTGCATACATTTCGTCCGACATTTTTCTATTATCGGCGGCGATATCCTGAGCCACTTTTGCCTGCTGTTCAAGCTGTTCGATCGACCGGATATTTCCCTCTACGATTTGCGTAACGGAACGGACGTTGGCAACCATTTCTTCCACGGACGCAAGCGAATCCTGCACGCTCCGTTCCTGCGCCGCAATGTCTCCGTTCAAATCGGTGAGCAGCTGCGTCATTTTCTGCACCGTATTTTCCGTTTCCAAGACGATTTCATTCTGGTTTCCGGCCTGTACTTTGACACTGTCTATATTTGCGGTAATTTGATGAATCGCCGCAACCGTTTCTTCCATATCCGCGGCAAGCGTCGTACCGGCGGAACATATTTTATCCGTGTGATTGCGTACCGAAACGAAATTATTCCTGATTTTTTCTATCGTTTTGTTGAAATAAAGTGCGATACGCGCCGGCTCGTCTTTTCCGACGCACTCAAGCCGGACGGTCAAATCACCCTCGCCGTCCGAAATATCGTGCAACAAATCGGCCGTCGTTATCAGCGGCTTGAGCATCGGCGTAAGAACCAATACGAAACTCAGAATCAGAATACAGCCTAAAACCGAAAACGTCAAAATCAGCATTCCGGTTACACGATCCGCCAACGCGTACGAGTCTTTCAAGGGCGTCATCGATACGACGAACCAGGTTGAATCGCTGTCTCTCAGCGAAAGCGGCAGGACAATGCCGACGACTTCCTTATCGAGATCAATCGAATGAGTTACGAATAAAAACGAACCGTTTTCAACGGTGCCGGTTCGGAGCGAATCGAACACCGATCGGTTCTTTTCAAAAAGGGGGTCTTTTTGCCCGATAGACGATTCATTCGGAGAAACGAGCACGTTACCTTCGCCGGAAATCAACTTTGAGTAGTTATTTTTGACTGAAGTATCCGTATCCAAAGACACCCAATCGCTCAAATGAATATCGAATCCGACGAATCCCATCCGAATACCGGAAGCATCGGTTACCGGAACCGCAATGGTAAAAATCAGCGTATGTTTGCCGAGCGCCAAATCGTCTTCGTCAAAAGCGGGCTCGCTTATGTCCAGCGCGTTTTTTTGCGCCAAAGAAGTATACCAGTCGGTATCCGCATAATCTTCAATCGAAGTGAAAGAGGATTCACCGGCGTCGTCGGTGAACCAGCAGGCAGAAAACCGGCCCTGCGCTCCGTACAATTCCGATCCGGCGAATTCGGCGTCCCGTCCGTCCAGCGCGTTCGGCTCCCAAATGGTCCAGGCACTGTAACAATTTTCCATACTTTCAAACGAATCTTTCAATAAGCCGGACAATATATTCCGGCGATATTCGGCCGGAATTTGTTTGAACGAACCGAATTGTGCTGCAAGATTTTCCGCTATTCCGATTTTCAACTGCATATCGGATTCAATGCGGGAACCGATAGTCTTGGCGAACAGAGTCAATTTCGTATCAGTTTCATCTTCCACCGCACGTTTTACAAAATGTGAAACGAAAAAGCAAGCGGCCACACTGAAAACGCACAAAACGGAACATAAAACGAGTAGTAATTTTTTCTTCATATCTACCATCCTACTGTACAAAAGTTGTATACCACACGGTGTACGAAATCGTATAGTAAATGATAACGAAAATTTTTTCAATATGTAAAATAATTTACTTTTTATGAATTCAAGTGTCCGGAGAAAGGAAACGACCGTTTTTGCGGAAGGAACGCAGCTCTGCCGGGAACCCGTCGGGAACCCGATCTGTCGGGCAAAAGAGATTGCCCGACGGGGTCCTTCCGCAGCCGGAGCTGCTATTTCAGCTTTTCGATAACGAGATCTCCCATTTTTCCGGTACCGACCAATTTTCCGGCAGCTTTCACCGCTTCCAGATCCGCACCGCTGCCGGCAATGTCGCCGGTCCGCCATCCCGCGTCGAGCACCGCTTCCACGGCTTTTTCAACGGCCGCGGCTTCCGCGTTCATGCCGAAGTCGTAACGCAGCAGCATTGCGCACGAAAGGATCGTCGCAAGCGGATTCGCCTTGTCCTGCCCCGCGATATCCGGCGCGGAACCGTGAATCGGCTCGTACAACCCGGGGCCGGATCCGTCGCCCAGAGAGGCGGACGCGAGCATTCCGATGGAGCCGGTAATCTGACTCGCTTCGTCGGAAAGGATATCGCCGAACATATTGCTCGTCGCGATAACGTCGAACTGTCCGGGATTGCGCACCAACTGCATCGCCGCGTTGTCCACGTACATATACGAAAGTTCCACGCCCGGATAATCGGCCTTAACCGATTCGGTTACCTCGCGCCACAGCCGGCTCGATTCCAGAATGTTCGCTTTATCAACGACGCACAGCTTATTGCGGCGTTTTTGTGCGGACTCGAAGCCGAGGCGCACGATGCGCTCGATTTCGGGAACCGTGTATTTTTCGGTATCCCACGCGGTGCTGTTGTCGGCAGACCGGCCGCGTTCCCCGAAATAAATGCCGCCGGTCAATTCACGCACGATCAGCAAATCGAGACCTTTTCCGACGATTTCGTTTTTAAGCGGGCACGCGGCGGACAATTGTTTAAACATGACGGCCGGGCGCAGATTCGCGTATACTTTCATGCCTCCGCGCAGACCGAGCAGCGCCTTTTCCGGACGCAGATGGCCGGGAACGTTGTCCCACTTCGGCCCGCCGACGGCACCCAACAATACGGCGTCGCTTGCCAGACACGTGTCCAGCGACGCTTTCGGCAGCGGCTCTCCGGTAGCGTCGATAGCGGCGCCGCCGGCCAGAACCGTTTTATAGGAAAATGAATGTCCGAATTTTACCGCCACTGCGTCAAGCACGCGGACACCTTCACGCACGATATCAGGTCCGATACCGTCGCCGGGAATAAGCGCAATCGTTTTTTTCATAAAAACCCCTATGAAACGTTAAGCCCGTCCGGAACCGTTCGGCGGCTGACTGCCGGTACGCTGCGTCGACACAATGTACCGCCGCAACACACCGGCGCATGAGCGCAGTACGCACGGAACCCGCAGTATGACGCGGAATCCGCCCCGCACGATGCTTAACAAATAATAAAATATAAGCAGTATTTATAAATATACTACACTATTGCGCGGATCGTGTCCAGACGATCGGCTTACGAGCGCAAAAAACAGAAAAAACATAATATCCTCTTGACAAAATGATATTATAGTAAGTATAATATCATACGAGGTACAAATATGGAATTTAATACCGGCGCGGCCTTGCTGGACGCAGTTGTACTTTCGATAGTTGCCAGAGAAGGAACATACGGATACAAAATCACGCAGGACGTCCGGAATATCATGAATATTTCGGAAAGCACGCTGTATCCGGTACTCAGGCGGCTGCAAAAAGACAACTGTTTGGACACGTACGACGTCGAATTCGGCGGCAGAAACAGGCGCTACTACAAAATTACGGCAAACGGCATGATACGGCTTGACGAATATCGCCGGGAATGGAATGCTTACCGTAAGAAGATCGATAAGGTGTTGTTCGGCACGGAAGCGGATAACAACGGGTAACAGAGGAAGGAGACTATGAACAAAACGGAGTATATTGCCGCGCTCAGAACGGAGATTCAAGCACTGCCGGAAACTGAGCGAGAAGAAGCAATTTTATACTATACGGAATACTTCGACGACGCAGGAGCGGAAAACGAAGCGGCGGTTATTGCCGAACTCGGTACGCCCGAAGAGTTGGGAAAGTATATTTTGACAAAGTTTTCGTGTGTGCCGGAAACGGTCAAAGCTTCCGCCAAAAAAAAGGCGGAGTCCGCCCTGAATGCAGCCGGAAAAACGGAAAAGGCGTCGTCGGGAGCAAAAATTCTGCTCATCATCCTGTTGGTTGTCATAACGTTTCCGATTTGGATACCGGTTGTCAGCACCGTTTTCGGCATCGCGTTCGGTCTGCTGATCGCCGCAATCGCTATCGTATGCAGCCTGTTCATCGCGGCGATCGCCGTTCTCATCGGCGGGTTGGCGGCGCTCATCTTCGGCTTGGCGGCAATGTTCACCGCGCCGGTGTCGGGCATTTTGCTGGCGGGGCTCGGTTTGATGCTGGCGGGAGCCGGTTTGATCTGCACCGTCTTCGGCATTTGGATCTGCACGAAATGCATTCCCGTCATTATCAGGGGATTCGTAAAATTGTGCAAAATGCCGTTCAGCAGACGGAAGGAGAATGACAACGTATGAAATCCAAAAATAAAATTGCAATTATCATCGGACTGTGCCTTGCCGGAGCGGGTCTGCTGTTAACGCTGATTGCACTCGCCGCCGGTGCAACGATAGAAAAAGCGGTGTACGATATTGACAAAAATATCGGAAAAAACGGACGCGCCGCCGCCGTTTACGAAAAGTGGGACGACTACGACAAAGGAGAGTATTATATGGAAGAAAAAGACCTTATTCTGCGCGGAGAAACGTATTCGGCGGAATCAGTCAGGCGTCTTAAACTGGACATTGCGGCGGCGGAAGCACAGCTCGTCATCGGGGACCGTTTTTCCGTACAGTCTGCGAATATTCCCTGCGCGGTCGATTTCAGCGACGGCACGCTGAACATACGCACGAAACATCCGCGCTGGAACTGGCTGTTCAAAGCGCCGTGGAAAAATCCAAAAATCGTCGTAACGGTTCCGCCGCACGCGAAGCTCGACTCGGTAAGCATCGAAATAGGAGCCGGCTCGCTTGTCAGCAAAAACGCGGAAATTTCATGCAATTCGGCAAAAATCGAAGTCGGAATGGGCGAATGCATATTGTATAATTTTACCGCAGCGGAATACGCCGATATAGAATGCGGCATGGGCTCCATGGAAATCCGCGGAACGATTACCGGTTCGGCAAAAGTCGATTGCGGTATGGGAGAAATCAATCTGTACCTGTACGGCGATCCGCAGGACTATTCGTACACCGCGTCGGTCGGTATGGGAAGCGTGCGTGTGAACACGACCGAACTGAACGGTATGGGCGGAAAAGCGCAATCTCCTTACCGAGGTAAAAACGACCTTGAAATTGACTGCGGAATGGGTTCCATCAACGTCCAAATCGCACGATAGACGTACAATAAATAGGAATAACCGATTATGGAGGAAAATCAATTGGCAGAAACGGAAAACACCGGAAAAAAATTGCGCAAATCACGGAACAAAATGATTTGCGGTGTGTGTGCGGGCGTCGCCGAATACTTTGCGGTAGATCCGACGCTGATCAGACTGATAACCGTCTTTCTGGTATTCGCGGGAATCGGAAGCGGGCTGCTCGCCTATATCATCGCGGCAATCATCATGCCCGAAGCGCCTCAGTCGTAACCGGAACGGCGCCCTGAAGCAAAACGGCAGCTTTTCTTCAGCGGCGCTTTTTTTACAACCGCGTTGCCGGCCCCGCACCATTTACGGCTACGGGGTACCGAGCCTCACGTTACGGCGGACCTCGCTTCGGCCAATCAGCACACACGAAAAGAATCTTCCCAAATGCGGTTTTTATTGTTTCCGATATAATTCTTCGATTTTCTCGTGAATGGAAGACTGTGCGTTTTCCAATTCCTTGTCAATGATCGAGTTAATTTTGTTCTGCACGGAACCGTCTATCGTATGCGCATTCTGAGAATAAAACAACAAAGACGGAGCGATATTAAAAACATCTATCATTTTTTCAAGCAATTTGTACGTTACAAATTTACCGCCTGTTTCAATAACGCTTAAATGGTTCGGTGAAATTTCAAGAATTTCTGAAAGCTGCTCTTGAGAAAGTCCCATCTGCTTTCTGTAATATTTTACATTTTCTCCAAAAATCTTTCTTATATTTATTTCACACATAAAAAAAGTATGAAGCATAAAACGAACTTATTACACATTCAAAAAGAATTAGTATTTATAAAATACATTCTTTTAGATTGATTATTATCTCGAATTGAATTATAATATTTATAAAATCATTCTAAAAGAATGTTTGTTTTTAACAAGGCGCTTTGAGAGAATCATGGGAATGACTGTTTTTGAAAACCGAATCGTTAACCGTTACGCCGTTCTTGCCGGAACTTCCTCTAAAGCGGGATTCCAGCAGAAATCAATTTGCAGCATATACGATTTTCTCAAAAGTACGGCCGGCGGCGCATGGGCGGACAGGGAGATTTTGATTCTTCCCGAAGGCGTTGACGTTCCCCTGCTGAAATTCATTCTGCGGCGTGCTGCGGAATGCGGAACTGATTTTCTGTTCCTGTATTTCTGTGGAAACGAGCACGACGGGCTGACAGGGGACGGCTTCTCCGTCGGCGGCACGGAAATTAAGCGTAATTATATAGAAGAAACATGCAAAAAACAGGTTACGGTGTTCGACACGTGCGCGGCGCTTGTTCCGGCGGACGCTGACGGTGCGGAGGAATGGAACGCTGACGACGGTGCAACCGCGTGCTGCGCGGACACCGGCGACGGTGCAGACGAGCGGCAGCTTGCAATGGCACGCATATTGGGTGATGAAGCGCTTTGTGCGGTGGACGGCGGTCTGTGGCTGTCAGGGTGCACGGAGGGCGAACGGCCGGTGCTCCGCGTTGACGGCTGTGGCGTGTACACCGCGGCATTGGTAGAATCGCTTGCCGCGGCGAACTCTATGCTCGATTTTAGAACGGCGGACAGAAGCGCGCGGTTTGCGTGCGCCGTGGCAAGGGCGGCGGCGGAAGCTGCTGTCAAAGAGGGAATTCCGGGGTGACGAAACTACCGTGCAAGATAAGAAAACTTAAAAAAACAGTTGGGAGAAAAAAGACCGCATATTACGTACCCGTTACGTATAGTTTGGCAGAAACAATATGAAAGGTAAGCGTTATCTTGCAAAAAATATGTTTTTTCTCACAATCGGGCAGTTCGGAACAAAATTGTTAAGTTTCTTTCTTGTACCGCTGTATACGAGCGTTCTGACTTCGGCAGAGTACGGAACGTACGACTTATATTCGGCGACGGTAGGACTGTTGGTGCCGATTCTGACACTGAATATAGCGGATTCAACCATGCGCTTTATGCTGGACAAGAACGTTTCAAAGGAAGCTGTCGTTTCCATCAGCATAAGAAATTATATTTTCAGCATTGTTCTGTTCACGGCATTCATTGCCTTGAACAGTGTTTTCAACCTGTTTCCTATTTTCAATGAATATCGTGCGTTTCTTTTTCTTATGTTCGCTACCAACGGCCTAAGTTCTCTTTTTTTGAATATTGCCAGAGGATTTGACAAGATAAAAGACGTTTCAGTTTCCGGTGTACTTTGTTCTGCCGTAATGATTGCGCTAAATCTGATTTTTCTACTGCCGCTTCACCTTGGGCTGAAAGGCTATTATCTTGCGACGATTACCGGAATCGCCGTTCAGATTGCGTATCTGTTTTTTTCGCTCCGAATATACAAATTCAGCAACTTCAAGATAAAAGAGCCGGCTCTCAATAAGCGAATGCTTCGGTATTCCTGTCCGATGATGTTGAACTCCGTTTCTTGGTGGGTCAATTCGGTTTCCGACCGTTACATCATAACATGGCTCTGCGGAATTATCGAAAACGGCATCTATTCGGTGGCGTATAAGATTCCGTCTATTTTGACAATGTTTCAGAGTATTTTTGCACAGGCTTGGACGCTTTCTGCGGTACAGGATTTTGATAAAGAAGATGTAAGCGGATTTTTTTCTGACATGTACAACTTTTATAACGTCTGCATGGTTCTTCTATGTTCGGGACTCATAATTCTAACAAAACCACTTGCCCATGTGCTGTTTGCAAATGATTTTTATGCAGCATGGAGATACGTACCGTTTCTTCTGCTTTCTACGGTTTTCGGTGCACTTTCAGGTTATATAGGCGGAATTTTTGCCGCAGTGAAAAATTCCACGGCATTTGCAATATCAAGTTTTGTTGGTGCGGCAATAAACATCGTGCTGAATATAATTCTTATTCGTTTAGTCGGAACAGTCGGGGCTGCGGTTGCGACACTCGTAAGCTATTTTGCAACTTGGATTATGCGCCTTATCTGTACAAGAAGAATCATAAAACTGAAGGTGAATTTTTTTAGGGATGGAGCCGCTTATGCCGTTCTCCTTTTGCAGACGGTAATAGTTCTGAAAATGAAATCTTCGTCGCCTATTCTGTATGGCACCTGTCTGATTCTGCTGATTCTGATTTTAATACTGTATCGGGTGGTGATTTTCGGGGTAATTCATTTTGTAATGGAAAAATTCAAAGAGGTCAAAGTATGAGTGAGAACGAAAAAGTGTCTGTTGTCGTAGCTATTTATAAATCCGAGGAATTTCTTGATAAACTTATTATTTCTTTGATTGAGCAGACTTATAAAAATATTGAAATAATTCTGATTGACGACGGTTCTCCTGATAACAGCGGAAAAATTTGTGATGCTTATGCGGAAAAGGATTCAAGGATAAAAGTAATCCATAAAAAAAACGGCGGTACGTGTGAAGCCAGAAATGTGGGAATGGAACAATGTACAGGAGAATGGCTGGTAATTGTTGATGGTGATGACTGGCTTGAAACGGACTATGTAGAGTATATGCTTCGCCTTGTGCATCAAACAGGTTCTGATATGGGAATGAGTACTGAGATTTTTACCACACGAGACAGAATTCAAACTGCTGTTGATAAGATTGAAACGTGGACATCTGAATATACTGCGGCGCAGATTATTCTTCCATATATTGCAATCGGACCTTGGAATAAAATTTATAGGCTGGACGTTTTACGACAAAATAGTCTAACGTTTTCTGTTCCGTGGTCGGGTGAAGGTCTTTATTTTTCATCTTTTGCGGCTCAATATTCAAACCATGTTGGTATCGGACATCGGAAAGTTTACAACTACCGTTTAAACAATGTTAATTCCGGTCTTACAAATTATAAGCTGGAGATGGGAACAAATGCCTTCCAGAATATAAGATATATTAAGGAACATCTTATCATAAAAACTCCGCTCCTTATAAATGCCTGTAACTGGCACATTTGGAAAAATTACAATTTTATTCTGTTTTTAATTATCGCAACAGATTCAAAAGGAAAAAATATAGAACTGTATAAAGACTGCTTAAAAAATAATAGGAAACTTTTCATTTCTGCAAATTTAAAAGCAGCACTTAAACTTAAAACGAAAATAAAGGGTTTAACAATCGGCCTCTTTCCGGTTTGGTATGCAAAACGCAGCTTCAAAAATCAAAAAAAAGCTCTGGCGAAAGATATCGCTGAATTGGGAGCCGCCCGGTGAAAACAGCAGGAATCATCACATATTGGGACACGGTTAATAATTACGGAAGCATTCTGCAGAACTATGCGCTACAGCAGTTCCTTATAAAACGCGGAATCAAGCCGTTTCTTATCAGAACTCGGTTTTATATTTCTAAAAGCAAACTTGAAATTTATAATGATGAGTTAAAGCGTACGGGAATTTTTGATGGCATGAGGAATCTTCCCGGAAGGGTCTTTCGGAAACTGTACCGTATTCTTGCCCGCTCCGATAAAAAAGACTCACGGAGGGATTTTTCTTCATTCATCGCAGAGAATCTTTCTCCGACGGATATTTTTACATCCCTTCCCGAGCTGCAAAAAAAATGTCCGGAAGCTGATTTTTATATTGCAGGCAGCGACCAGATTTGGAACACCTATGGCAAATTGCGTGCTGAAATCGGAGATGAAGTCCAGTCGTTTCTGCTTGACTTTGCACCCTCCGCTTCAAAGAAAATAGCCTGCGCAGCTTCCTTTGGAACGGATATATTGGATGAAAAATGCAACCCGCTGTTCAGGAAAGCACTCCTGCAGTTTGACTTTATTTCCGTCCGTGAAAAGAGCGGCGTCGATATATGCGGAAAACTCGGATTTACTAACGTTTTTCTGCAACCTGATCCTACGATGCTTCTTTCTGCTGATGATTATCGGGCTATAGAAAGTGACAGGCTTGTTCCGCACGGTGCTTACATTCTACTTTACCTTTTGGGAAACACGACGGATTTTTCAATAGGCAGATTGAAAGCATTTGCAAGAAAAAACGGACTTGAAGTGGTGTATGTGTATGCCAATGACTTACAGAGAATTAATTTCTACAAGAAAACATACTCAACTATAAATGAATGGCTCGGTCTTTTCGACCGTGCGGAATATGTCGTCACCAATTCATTT
Organism: Treponema brennaborense DSM 12168; assembly: GCF_000212415.1. Taxonomy (NCBI): domain Bacteria; kingdom Pseudomonadati; phylum Spirochaetota; class Spirochaetia; order Treponematales; family Treponemataceae; genus Treponema; species Treponema brennaborense. The sequence goes on from NC_015500.1 coordinate 2,427,821, forward strand.
CACGGAACGGTGTTCTCACTGATATTCAATAAACGGTTTATTGCTGTTCCGCAAAGCAGAAATTTTTCAAAGCAGAACGTAAGGATTCGCTCCCTTTTGGAGATTTTCGGGCTTTCTGCGAGAATAGCTGCGGACAACTGTAAATGGAATGCTAACTCATTCTCTCAACTATTCGAGTCCGTTGATTGGGAAAAAATAAATTCGAAATTGGAGAAAATCAGGAAAACAGCTCCGTTTGTGAAGTATATGGAGGAGAGGAACTATGATTCCTAAAATAATCCATTACTGCTGGTTCGGCGGGAATCCGCTGCCGGAACCGGCACAGAAATGCCTTACTTCATGGAGGAAATTTCTTCCTGATTATGAAATAAAGGAATGGAATGAAAACGACTACGATGTCAGAAAAATTCCGTATGTCGCCCAAGCGTATGAGGCGAAAAAGTATGCCTTTGTGAGCGACTACGCGCGCTTCGACATTCTGTACCGGTACGGCGGAATTTATTTTGACACGGATGTTGAAGTAATAAAACCGCTTGATGATATTTTAGAACGCGGAGCGTTTGCCGGCGTTGAGTGCGCGGGCGCACTCAACGCCGGACTTGGCATAGCAAGTCCGGCGGCGAGTCCAATTTACAAAGAAATCCTTGATTCCTATGAAAAAAGCAATTTTCTGAAACAAGACGGTACGCAAGATTTAACAACAGTTGTTACGAGAGTAAGCGATATTTTCAGAAAACACGGATTCACCGACAAAGACGAAATTCAGACTGTCGCCGGAATAACGATATATCCGACGGAATATTTCTGCCCGAAATCATTGGAAACGGGAATAATTAGAATTACAAAAAATACTTATACGATTCATCATTATGACGGCAGCTGGACAAGCAAAGCTCAGAAGAAATATGACGGGAAACGCAAAAAACATTATGCGCAATTCGGCTGTCATATCGGAAAGTTTGTTTCTTTGGGTGCATTTATTCAATGGCAAATTACGGATAACGGATTCTTTGGTTTTTGCAGAAAAATCATAAGGAAGTTGAAGTAATGTTTAATATTTCAACTTTCTGGATTTTTTTATTGGGCATACGCCCTTTTTCTGAATTTCTCGGCATTCCGGCTGTTACTTTTACAGCATTAATTACCGGTCTTCAAGTTATTCATCTATTTATATTTCTTGAAAAAACATGTGGGAAAATGCATAAACATTATTTTTTCCTAATTTTGTTGATTCTTTTTACCGCATATAATTTTGCAACATTGGCTACCGTGAATATTGTGATATCCATAATTCTCTTAAAAAATGAGAGTTTAAAGAAAATTTCCCTGATATGTTTCTTGAGTATTTTAACGGCGTTATTTATCTATCTTTCGCTTTTGTCACTAACTATTCTGAAAGATGAATTAATCAGAATGCCGAAAGGTGTCGGTCATACATTCGGATTTGACAATACAAACGGAATCGGTGCTTTCGCAATGCAGATTACCCTTATTACCTATGTTTTTATCGCAAGCCATTTCAGAAATACAATACCGATTTATATTTTTTTGTTTCCGAATTATATGATCTACAAATTATCTTTAGGAAGAACACCGTTTTATACAATTATGATATTCTTTTTACTGATTTTAATCTTTTCATTATTTAAGAATACTTTGTGGAAATTAAAAAAAGCCGTTACGTTTTTACCGATACTGCTTTTTCTTTGTACAATAATTGCCTGCAAAATTTACGAACAATATCCGATTCTTGATGTCATTTTTACGACACGATTCAGTAAAAATTCTGTTCATTTGGATACGATGACTCCGCTTAATTACCTTATCGGATATAAATTACCGTCAGGCCCGATGGACTCTGCCTATCTTGACTCGCTTTTTGCCGGTGGAATTTTATCTGTATATATTTTTATTTCAGTTTCTATGAGAGGAATCTCTGAATTCAAATTCAGCGAATTAACCAAGTATATGCCTTTTGTAATCTGTATGCTTATCTCCGGATTTACCGAAAATACTTTTTCGTCTTTTTCATTGCAGACACTTCTTTTCTATAAAGTTTTATGTAATCAATTCCCCATAAAAGGGATTAAACGGAGGTATTTATATGCTGACATTTGAACTCTTAGTATCAACAATGCACAAAAATCAGGAACAGGTTCTTCAGATGCTTCAAGATGAGAACATTCACTGCGACAGCGTTGTGATCAATCAGTGTGATGAAAACAAAAATGAAGAACTCAGATTTGAAAATCAATCTGTCAGGATTTTTTATACAACGGAGCGCGGTTTAAGTCGCAGTCGCAACATGGCGATTCGGAATGCAAGGGCTGATATCGTCGCAATTGCAGACGATGATCTTTTTTACTATGACAGTTTTGACAGGACGATTTTGAATTATTACGAGAAGAATTCTATGGCGGATGTTGTTATGTTCAATATGGATTCTTTTATGAAGAAATTCGGAAATCATGAAACGAAATGTAAGTTCACAGAATTGGGTACTTACATTTCGGTTCAAACCTGTTTGAACCGAAGTGCACTTTTGAAAAAAAATGTCTGGTTCAGAGAAACGTTCGGAACAGGTTCAAAAGTATTCGATGCCGGAGAAGAAAATATTTTTCTTGCGGACTGCTTTAGAAGCGGACTGAAGATTTATTACTGCCCGGATAAAATTCTAAAACATGAACAATCTGATTCAACATGGTTTAAAGGTTTTAATGACCCGAAATTCCTCTCTGATAGAGGTGCCATTTATTGCGCAATTTCTCCTGTCTTTTCATGGTTATATTATTTACGCTTCGTAATTGTAAAAAGAAAAATCATTAAACCGATTTCAATGGCACAAGCATTTAAATTGATTCTAAATGGAAGAAAAAAATACAAAAGATTTCTTAAAGAAGAGAAAAAAATATGAAAATATGTTTTTTAACTCCAAGATTCCCGTTTCCGGAAAACGGAGGCGACGTACTTAGAATAAACAGTATTGCCCGGTATTTGAAATCGAAGGGAAACGAGCTGATTTTGATATCATTTTGTTTTGGTGAGATAAAGCTGAAAAAAGAATATTTCGATTTATACGATACGATTTATGTGGTAAAAAAATGCAAATTATCTTCTTATGTTTTCGCGTTTCTGTTTGCATTGTGCCAAAAACCTCTTCAATGCGGCTATTATTTTTCCGCCAGTTTCCTCAGACAGTTCAAGCGCACTCTTATCCGCGAGAGGCCGGATGAATGCGTTGCACACCTTTTGCGCATGGTTCCGTACCTTGAAAAGACGCGTGTCCGGGAAAAATCAATCGTAGAAATGACGGATGCACTTTCAAAAACATATGCAATTTCTTCTCAGACAAAACGGAATTCACTTAAAAAATTTATTTATCAGGCGGAATTTGGACTTATAAAAAAATATGAGCGTCGCGTAATCAGAACCTTTCCCAAAGTTGTACTTGTATCTCAGTCTGACATCGACTATTTAAAAGATATGAGCGAAACCTCAGGAGAAAATCTGTTTTTGCATACGAACGGAGTTACTGTAAATGAAAATATGTGTATCAATTACAATTCAAAGAAAATATGTTTTATAGGCAATATGCGCACTTTACAAAATCAGGATGCCGTTTTATTTTTTGTGAACGAAGTTTTTCCGCTTATAAAAAAAACAGAGCCGGAAACCGTGTTTTATATAATCGGAGCTGAACCGTCTGAAAAAATTAAAAATCTCTCAGATGATAAGTCGATTTTTGTAACGGGATTTGTTAAAAATATTGAATCGGCAATCGCTGATTCCTGTCTTGCCATAGCGCCGGTCAAAATTGCAGCCGGAATCCAAAATAAGGTTCTTACAGCAATGAGCTGTGCAGTTCCTGTCGTGATGACATCTCTTATTTCAGGTGCAATTCCTGAACTTTCAGACGGTAAAAACTGCATTATCAGAGATTTCCCCGGCGAAATGGCGGAAGCTTGTCTTCAATTAATGAAAAATGCCGAATTCAGACAAACTGTTTCAAAGGCCGGTCTCGAAATGGTATTAAATCATTATTCTTGGAATGAAAAACTTGCAGGGTATGAAAAAATACCGCGAAACGCCAAATCCTAGCGGTCTCTGCATTCGATATTTTTCCAAAAAGCGTTGAAATCTATTGGTTTACCGCTGCAAATCCCGTCGTTCCCTATGTTCCGCTAGAGTGATTTTTGAGTCGATGCACAGCAAGCCGGGCTGCCATAATCCGCCGGGCCGCCGATTTTACCTTTCCCTGCAAGCGAGTTCCCGCACGGTTTCCAGCGGTAATTCCGTTGCGGCGGCAATCTGCTCCGGCGTAAGCACTCCCATAGACAAAAGGTTGCCGGCCGTGGCGTATTTTTCTTTCTCCATACCGCTCGATTCGCCCTCGGCAAAGCCTTCCTTACGGATGCGTTTGATTTCTATTTCGTACTTCATGAACGCCCCCTTGGCGGCACCGTCGGTTTTCAGCTTGAACACCCGTTCGGCAAAGCTCTTCGCCGTCTCCGTGTCCGTTCCGCCTTCCGCTATGTAGTGTAACATGGCCGCCGTTTCCGAATCAAGCTCGTTTTCATACGCTGAGGCATTATAGACGACGGCAAACCGTTCGTCCCGGACGTCGAGCGCAGTGTGCTCGTCGCAGACGGTTCTGAGCGTGTAGCGCGGCAGCCCTTCGCCGAACGGATCCTTCGTGCAGATGAACAGGACGTACAGCTTTTTCAGGTCGTCGTAATCAACGCCGCGCTGTGCGGTGCCGATGTCGATGGAGCTTTGATAATAGCGGATCCGCTTGAACAGGTTCGGCTCGGAGGTCGTCTGCATCTCGACGTTGACGATCTCGTTCGTGGTTTCGAGCAGTACGTCGAGGCGGACGCTTTTGGAGCCGGGGGCGGCGGCGAGGGTTTCCTGCGTGTTGACGTAAGTGATTTCCTTTGCGTCAAGCTTGAGCAGGGTGCGCAGAAGGAGGCGGCACAGTTCGGTGTCGTGAAGCATCGAATAGGCGAAGAAGAAGTCGTTGGTGATGGTAACGTCTTCCCAGCGGGGAAAATCTGCGTTCATGGTCTCTCCTGTATAAAGCCGCTCCGGGCGGAATTTACGATAATCGGCGCGGCTTAACAAATAATCCGCGAGCTGTGGCAACCGGGCAGCGTTAGCCAAAGACGGCGGCCGCGGCGTAGCGACTGGCCGCGGCTCAGCAAATAGCTGCGATTTCCGATAATCAGTACCGTTCACTCGGCATATATATATTATGGGAGAAAATGAAGCGAATTTGATTCGGATTGGCCGCATCGGCTGACTTTCAGGCAAGAATCGGCTGATTTTTCAGGAAAAAATCGGTGTTGGGGGAAGAACACTTCCCTGTTACGAAAAAACACGCATGTTTTTCCGAAGTCGCTTCAAATATGGCGGAGACAGGAAAGCGTCTGTACAGTTGGGAAAAAGCGGCACAGCAGTACAACGCGCTGTATTGATTCATAAAAAATTTTTAAGAGCGGATTACAGTTGATCCAGCCCGGCTTTTGTCAGAATAAAACGTACAGAATCAGGATTAGAATCAGAATCAGTTTTTTTTGAAACGAAATTTTTAACCATGCAGCCTTCAAGCGCTTTTTCCGCTGCAGCCGGATTTTCAAATTGAGAAAGGAGTTCCCTCTTTGACATTATTGCAGAAGAAGCTATGAGCTGAAGCATTTGTTTTTCAAGCGAAGTGGCTGCAAACATACGGTTCTCTATATGATATAGGGATTTAAATTTTATGTCAATTTGCGGCGCAAAAAGGAATATCGCTGCCGTCTTCGAGCAAATAAATATATTCTGATCGCGCTTTCAGCAAAAACAGGCGCCTGACGCGCCGTACCGCTTCTGAAAAGCAAAGTTCGGACAGCGGCACGGTGAATTCGGCACGTCCGTATCCGGCTCGTTCCGGCCGTTTACAATTCCGCTATCGCCTCGATTTCACACAACACGCCTTTAGGCAGCTGTTTAACTGCAACGCAGCTGCGCGCCGGTTTTGAAATGAAATAGCGCGCGTACACTTCATTAAAAACGGCAAAATTTCCCATATCCGATAAAAAACACACGGTTTTTATCACCTTTGAAAAATCGGAACCGGCAGCTGCAAGAACGGCGCCGACGTTTTTGCAACTTTGCTCGGTTTGAGCGGCGATATCGTCCGCAATGGAACCGGTCTGCGGATGCAGCGGAATCTGACCGGACGTATACACCATACCGCCGCTTATCATGCCCTGTGAATACGGCCCGATAGCGCCGGGCGCGTCAGTCGTTTCAATTCGTTTCATAGCGTAAAATCCTCCGCATATAATATAGCACAGTTTCACAAAATCTGTTATAGTAATTCCCTTATGAAACAGACTCTTGTCATAGGTTCTACCGTAGTGGACGTCATCGTGGCCATTCCGCACTTGCCGAGTACCGGCGAAGACATAAACGTCACCGCTCAAACCCAGCGGCTCGGCGGCTGTGCGTACAACGTTTCCAACATGCTGCGCCTTACGGGAACGCCTTACACTTTGTGTTCCCCCGTCGGGAGCGGTTTATACGGCGACTTCGTTGCCGAACGATTGGCTCAGCTCGGAATTCCATGTTTCATCAGACTTGAAAACGTTCCCAACGGCTGCTGCTACTGCATCGTTGAAAACGACGGCGAACGGACGTTTTTATCTCAGCACGGCGCCGAATACGTCTTTTCCCGCTCCTGGATGCACCGCATCGACAGTGAAAGCGCAGACAGCGTGTACATCTGCGGCCTTGAAATCGAAGAACCCACCGGCAGTGAAATCATATTATATCTGGAAGAACATCCCGAATACACCGTATTTTTTGCGCCGGGACCGCGTATCAGCAGCATTCCGCAGGAACGGCTTAACCGGATATTCGCGCTTCATCCGGTGCTGCACCTCAACGACACCGAAGCGGTCGGTTTTACCAAACGCGCGGCGGTTTCCGAAGCGGCCGCGGCGCTCTATGAAAAAACGGGAAACGCAGTCGTCATAACGCAGGGTAAAGACGGTGCGTTCTGCATGGATCGCGGCCGCGGGTTTTCCGTACCCGGATTTCCGGCGGAGGTAGCGGACACGATCGGAGCGGGCGACGCGCACGCAGGCTCGGTCATTGCGTATCTGAAACAGGGTTTTTCCCTTGAAGAATCAGTCCGCCGTGCAAACCGGATCGCCGCCGCAGTCGTTTCCGTAAACGGCGCGACGCTCCCCGACGGGCAATACGCCGCCACCGTGCAAAATTTCGTTCCGGCACTTTGAAACGCCGCGGCAACCGGCGTTCCGGAGAGCTGCGCCGCCGCATTTCACCGGCCGCAGTAAGCCGATGCAACCAGCCGGCGGTAAACCGGCGCACACGCACGCCGCTCACGTATTGCCGTTCTCAACCGTTATGTACTATAATATATCAACACATTAAAGGAGTTTCCTGTGGAAGTTCGCGTTCGCTACGCCCCGTCGCCGACGGGAATGCAGCATATCGGCGGTGTGCGCACCGCATTGTTCAATTATTTATTTGCCCGCGCAAACGGCGGGAAATTCATTTTACGACTTGAAGATACCGACCGCACTCGCTACGGTGAAGAATACGTGCAGAATTTATTCGATACACTCGCATGGCTCGGCATCGAATGGGATGAAGGTCCGGACAAAGGCGGTCCGTACGGTCCGTACGTTCAGTCGGAACGGTTCGCGCTGTACAAAAAACACGCCGACGAACTGGTTGAAAAAGGTCAGGCGTACTACTGTTTCTGCGACGCGGAACGGCTGGAACGCATCCGCACCATCCAAACGATGAACAAAATGCCCCCCGGATACGACCGCAGCTGCCGCCATTTAACGGCGGAAGAAATCAAGGCGAATATCGACGCGGGAAAGCCCTACGTTATCCGGCTTAAAGTGCCACTTGAAGGCGTTACCCGTTTTCACGACGCGCTTTTAGGCGATATCGAATGGAAAAACGAAGACATAAATCCCGACCCCGTTCTGCTCAAAAGCGACGGTTTTCCGACCTATCATCTGGCGAACATCGTGGACGATCACTTTATGAAAATCACGCACGTCATGCGCGCGCAGGAATGGATTCCGTCGACGCCGCTTCACGTACTGATGTATCGGGCGTTCGGATGGGAGCCGCCGCAGTTCTGCCACCTGCCGATGGTTATGGGGCAGGACGGGCAAAAATTGTCAAAACGCCACGGTGCGACGAGCGTAAACGAATTCCGCGCACGCGGATATATTCCCGAAGCGCTCATCAATTACGTTTCGATGCTCGGCTGTTCGTACGAAGACGGGCGCGACCTGTATTCGCTTGCCGATTTTGAGAAATTGTTCAAAATCGAACATCTGAACAAAGCGCCCGCCGTGTTCGACTACAAAAAACTCGAATGGTTTAACGGACAGTACATGCGCCTGATGAGCGACGAAGCGCTGTACCGGGCTACCCTGCCGTTCCTCACCGGAACGGGAGACGCTGCGATTCCCGTAAACGCTACGGAACAATTTCCCGCACCCAAAGTCGGCCCGGACGTTTCGGGCGTTTCGCTCGACGAAAACGGAGCACCGATAGCTGAAGGGCTGACGTCCGCTCAGACCAAAGAAAAACTTCTGCAGCTCATGCCGCTCATCAAGGAACGGCTGCACTTTTTGTGCGACGCGGCGGAAATGGTGCGCTTTCTGTTTACCGAACCCGCCGTTCCGCCGATCGACCAGATCGTTCCCAAAAAACTCGACGCAGCAAAGACGAAGGAAGTGCTTGAAGCATCAATCGATTTCATACAGGCGATTCCGTCGCTCGATCACGAAGCGGCCGAAGAACTCGCGCGGAAAACGGCGGAAAATCTGGGAATTAAACTGGGCGATTTCATGATGCCCATCCGCATGGCCGTAACCGGAAGCCGCGTCAGTCCGCCGCTTATGGGTTCGATTGCAATACTCGGCGCAGACCGGGCCGTTGAGCGCACGCGAAAAACGCTCGAATTGTTTAAATAAAAAGAAGCGCGCGTCCGAAGCGGAGGAGCATTTTCATCTTTCGGACGGGCGCTTCACGTACAACTGATAAAACGAAAGGCAGCCTGAAAATTATCGGAAATCGGACCGCCTATCGTACTCTGAGGAGCCGGAAAAGTCGTTCAAGCGATACGCTTCAGGACTTTCCCGGTTCCTTGTTTTTTACAGATCCGATTTCGTGATGATCGAAACACCGGTATCGAAATACGACGGAGAAACTTTTTCACCGGCGAGTACTTTCGCCGCAGATTTCACGCCTTCATATCCCATGCGGTACGGATTCTGCGCCATAATGCACAGCAGCGCGCCGTTTTTTACCAGCGATTTGTTCATATCGGAAGCATCGGAACCGCAGCCGACGACGTTTTTGCCCGCAGCTTCTTTTACCGCGTTACCGACTCCGACCGTCGAACCTTCGTTCGCACCGTAAACGGCGACGCATCCCTGCGTAATGAAGTTCGCAGCCATATCTTTGGCAACGGCAGCGTCACCCTGACAATACTGCGTTTCGAGCAGCGTAAAAGCGGTTCCTTCAAACGCGTCGCGGAAACCGAATTCGCGCTGATTGCAGGATTCGGTTGCGGCGTTAACGCCTATAATACCGATCATACCTTTGGCAACACCTTTGGAAGCCAAATCCTTGATCAGCGTTTCACCGACCTGACGTCCGCCGGCACGGTTGTCGGTTGCAAGCAGCTGTTCACCGGGAAAATCGGCGGCGGAGTCTACGTATACGATTTTAACACCGGCGGCGGCAGCTTCTTTCAAAGCGGACGTAACCGCGTCGGGACCGTTCGCGGCGAGCAGGATGCAATCCGCACCGGCGGCGACCGCGTTGTTAACGCATTCGATCTGTTTCGCGTCGTCCTTTACATCGGGAGCAAGCCATTTATACTGGATATTTCCCAATTCCTTTACCGCAGCTTGTGCGCCGGCGTCAACCTGCACCCAGTGCTGATCCATTTGATCCATCGTAATGAGGAATACTTTTTTCTTTCCGGAATCTTTGGTTCCGCCGGCAAACAACGTCGCACCTGACACCATCAGCGCGGCTGCAACAAATAACGCCTTTTTCATAAAAACTCCTTTTGCGTTTCCGCATCTTATATTCAGAATCGTTCCGAAAGCGTAAAATCGGGAACGGTTCCTTTTACCGTTTTTTGCCGCCCTTTTTGGGAGCGCGGCCGCGTACCACTATGTCGAGCAGAACGGAAACGACGACGATGCAGCCGATGACGATGTTTCTGATAGCAACCGGCGCACCGGCAAACTGTAATCCGTTCTGCAGCACCGCCCAAATCGACGCACCGACCACCGTGCCCAGCAGAATACCCTGCCCGCCGAGCGTCGAAATTCCGCCGATAACGGACGCGGCGACCGCGTACATTTCATACGCCGAACCGGCGTCCATCGCGCCCATACCGGCCGACGCGCACTGTATCAGACCGACCACGCACGCACAGAAAGCCGAAACCAAAAACGTTTTGGTAACCGTTCCGAGCAAGTTCACACCGCTCAGTTTTGCCGCTTCTGGATTGCTGCCCACCGCGTATATGTAGCGGCCGCTCCTCGTCTTACTCAAAATGAAGTTAAAAATCGCCCACAACAATACGGAAATCCAAATCGTATTGAACAGCCCGAACGTTTTTCCGTAATAGAAAAAATCACGGAATCCCTGCGCGGCTTCACCGATACTGTTCGTGTTGTAGTTGTTGTTCACTATCTGCGCGATACCGCGAGCAACGGTCATCGTACCCAGCGTCGCAATGAACGGCGGAATTTTAAATCCGGCTACGAGATACCCGTTTATCAAACCGATCAGCAGACAACACACCAGCGTAATCGCGACGGATACCCACGGATTCACGCCCTTGGTCATCAGCGTCGCACTTATCATCGTAGACATCCCGACGACCGAACCGATGGAAAGATCGATGTTTCCGGTAATCAGTACGTACGACTGCCCGATACCGATAATCAGAATCGGCGCGATCTGACGCAGTAAATTGCTGACATTCCGGCCGGAAAAGAACGTCGGGTTGATAATGCCGAATACGAGACACAACACCGCAAGTCCCGCCGTAACGGTCAGTACCTGCCCGGTACCGCGCGCCATACCCAATTTTTTCTTCGCAATCGTGTTCATATAATACCCCTTACAATTCCGCGTGAGCGGCGCCCTTATACGGCAAGTTTGTTTTCAAAACTGGTCGCCAACGTCAGGATTTTTTCCTGCGTCGCTTCCGCCCCCGGCAATTCTCCGGTTATCCGCCCGTCGCACATAACCAGTATACGATCGGCGAACCCCATAACTTCGGGCATTTCGGACGAAACGAACAATACGCCGACCCCTTGCAGTTTCAATTCGTTCATCAGATTGTAGATTTCCACCTTAGCGGCAACGTCGATGCCGCGCGTCGGCTCGTCGAACATAACGACGCGGAACGACCTGCCCATCCATTTGGCAACGACGACTTTCTGCTGATTGCCGCCGGAAAGAGTGGCCGCGTTCACTTCGGCAGAAGGCAGCTTGATCCGCAGATTTTCAACGCCGGTCCGTACCATCGCCGCCTCTTTTTTCCGGTTTACCATGCCGATCTTGTTGCACAGCAGATCAAGATTCGGCAGCGCGATGTTTTCACGTACCGGCAGCTTCGTACAAAGACCGTCCTTTTTACGGTCTTCGGGTGCGAGCACGATCCCGTGCCTGATCGCGTCGAGCGGCTTACGAACGGTAATCGGTTTCCCGTCCAGACGGATATCTCCCGAATCGATGCGGTCGATTCCGAACAGCGCGCGCGTCAGTTCCGTACGGCCGGCGCCCATCAGCCCCGCGATGCCCACGATTTCACCCGCGCGTACCTGAAAAGACACGTCGCGAACCAGCGGCCCGGCGCAGAGGTTACGCACGTCGAGCACCGTTTCGCCCACCGGACATCTGATCCGCGGATACTTTTCCTTGATTTCCCGCCCCACCATGTGCGAGATGATCGACTCCATATCGAAATCGGCAAATTCACCCGACGTGATAAACTTTCCGTCGCGCATGATGGTTACGTCGTCAACGATATGCTTCAATTCTTCCAGCCGATGCGAAATGTAGACGATCGCGCAGCCTTCACTTTTAAGCTGCTTGATGATAGCGAACAGTTCGTTGATTTCCTTGCTGGTCAAGGCGCTCGTCGGCTCGTCCATGATCAGTACTTTCGCGTTGATCGAAAGTGCTTTCGCGATTTCAACCATTTGCTGTTTCGACACCGGCAATTCGTCAACCAGCGTATCCGCTTGAATATCGCAGCCGAGTTTTGCAAGAATGGTTTCCGCCGCTTTATTCATGGCCGCAGTATCTACGATAAAACCCTTTTTGAATTTTTCCCGTCCCAAAAAGATGTTTTCCGCAACGGTCAAATGCCGGCACAAATTGAGTTCCTGATGGATAATCGCAATGCCTTTTTCCTTCGCCGTATTCGGATTCAGGACGTCAACCTGCTCACCGAACAGCGTAACGGTTCCGCCGTCGCGGCCGTAGATACCGCTCAGTATTTTCATCAGCGTCGACTTTCCGGCGCCGTTTTCTCCGAGGAGCGCCATCACCCGCCCCGGCTTCAAACTCAAGGAAACACCGTCAAGCGCCTTTACGCCGGGAAACGATTTGCAGATACCTTCCATCCGTACGATGACTTCATTCATATACACATCCTCATTTGCAGCGGTCAAGGCGCTTGATGCATTCGGCAAGCGCCCGTCCGGTATGATACATACCTTTCCAGGGATTTCCCAGATTTGAAATCAGCGGAACTCCGGAACGGCTGAGCAATTGGCGGCTTTCACCGAGTTTGTGGTTCATAAAATACGCGTGAATGAAATCCCACGTACCGGCAAACGCCTTAAAATATTTTTCGTCTCCGAACAGAATGTATCCGTTCAGAAAACCGGTCATGGACTCAAAATTCTGCCACCATTCTTTGTCGTATACGAGCGCTTTCCGATCCGCGACCCCGTCTCTATAAACACCGCCGAACTCGTAGTCGTAACCGTACGTCAGCGCGTGATCGAGCAAACGCTGCAGCAACACGTTGTCGCAGAGCGTACGCTCGTTCAGTACCGTCAGCGCCAAATCCGCAAGCCAGCTCAATTCCGTATTGTGTCCGTAACTGGTCGTATCAGTCGGCGCGTCGATTTTTTCCCCTGCTTCACGCTCCGCATTCCAGGTGCGTTTTATATTGATTGCCGGCAGTTTATTGAAATCCAAATCAAACTGATTGTATCCGTATCCTTTTTCCGCGTTGACCATGCGACGTACGATCAAATCGTACACTTCGCGCAGTTTCCGGGCATGAATGGATTCGCCGGACGCCAAATACAGCGTAGTGTATGCCTCAAGCAAATGCATGTGAATGTCGAGCGATTTGCGGTCGCCGGCAAAGTCGCCCGCCGGCGACAGTTTCCAATTGCGCTCGATGTTTTCATAATAGCCGCCGCGCAGCGTGTCCGTCGCGTACTTTTGCAAACAATCGAATCCCCTGCACGCATATTCAAGCGCTTTTACATCTTTACTCATCAGATAATATTCCGACAATGCGTAAATGGCGAAGCTTTGCCCGTACGTCAGTTTAGCCGGATCACGCACGGACGCGTCCCGATTCAACAGCCAGTAAAATCCGCCGAATTCCGGATCCCAAAATCGCTCTGTCAAAAAACGCGCGCCCTGCGCGGCGGCTTCTTTCATTGTCGCTTTATCCTGTTCGCGGGCGAACGGAATTAAATTTGAAAAACCCCACACCATACGACTCTGCGTAACGATGTTCTTTTCAAGTTCACCGAACAGTTCCCCGTTTTCATCAAAGCTGGTCAGATAACCGCCGAACTGCGAGTCCACGGCCCGTTCAAGCCAAAACGGAATCAGTTTATCCCGTAATATTCCGGATAACTCTTTCTTATATTCTCCGGCATTCTTCATATAGCCTCCTGTAAAATACGAGTCTTCAGCCGCCGAATTGAACCGGTTCAATTAACGGTCAAAAAAAAAATCACCTTTGCGCAATCGACTTGCGGAGTACCACGCGCGGTTCAAGATACACCGGCTCCGCAACGGTTGCATCTCCGTTTATCTGACGGAACAGATTTTCAACCGCAATACGGCTCATCTGTTCCAAAGGCTGATGCACCGTCGACAACGGAGTTTCCTGCAAGCCCGAAACCGAAATATCGTCGTAGCCTGCAACCGACACGTCTTCCGGAACCCGAACGCCGCACGCATGCAGACTGCTCACGATCCCCATAGCCATCACGTCGTTGATTGCAAGGATCGCGTCGATCTTCTGCGAAAAATACACTTTCCGTATCGCATCGTAACCGCCTTGAAAACTCATGGACAGCGTCGTGATTATCCGATCGGCCGAAAACGGTATGTTCCGATCCCGATGCGCCTGAACGAATCCCCGGATGCGTTCCTCGAACGGCACGAGTTCGGGATTACCGGAAATCAGAATGATATGCCGGTGTCCGGAATCCAGCAGCTGCAAAGTCAAATCATACGAACCTTTGCACAAATCGGTCATCACACAGTTCGCTTCGACACCTTTGTAATAGCTCGAAATGAACACGAACGGAAAGGTATCTTTTATCAGCGTCCGAATGTGTGTCAACTCGGGTGCGTTTTCAACGACGGGCACGATGATTAAACCGTCGATCCCCCGATCGATGAATTGCCGGATCAGCTTCGCTTCCTGAGCGCTCGATTCGTTGCTCAGGCCGAACATCAGCGCGTTGCCGCGGCGTTCGACTTCTTTCTGCAAATACCCCGCCATTTCGCCGAAAAACGAGTTAAGCAAATCGGGAACCAGAAAGCCAATCGTGTGTGAGGATGAAAGACTGAACGACCGCGCGTACGGATTACGGTGATAATCGAGCTGCGCAACGGCGTCAAGAACCAACTGCTTGGTCTGCGCCGAAATGCGCGGAGAATCGTTCATCGCCATAGACGCAGTGCCGACCGAAACGCCGGCCAACGCCGCCACATCTTTTATGGTCGTCTTTGCCACACAAACTCCTTTCGTGGAACCGATTGCTGAATCACTTGTCAAACAGTAGTTGAACCGATTCAATAGTTGTATTGTAACCCCGAATTTTCGAGCTGTCAATCTTTTTTTTCAAAAAAATACAAATTTACGGAAGGCACTGCGAAACGGGACGGAAATCTGGGCGTTATTCAATCTCCAGAGCGTTATCCGTTCTCCGGATCTCTTCCCCAGAAAAAAAGAGAGAGCCGATCAGCTCCCGCCTGCGTTTTTCCGCTACAAATAAAAAAGGACTGTCCGCAAGCACGTATACTTGAAACAGTCCCGTTTAGTGGGCCCACCTGGACTTGAACCAGGGACCGACGGATTATGAGTCCGCAGCTCTAACCAACTGAGCTATAGGCCCGAAGCCTTTTTATGATAGCACAAAAAGAAGCTTCGGGTCAAGACTACCGAACGGCATTCTTGCCGGCATAACGCTTACGCGCTTTTTCTAGCGAGCAGACGCATCGAATTCAGCACGGCAAGGAACGAAACGCCTACGTCCGCAAAAACGGCGGCCCACATGGAAGCAAAGCCCGCCGCACCCAGCAGCAAAATCAGCGCTTTTACGCCCAACGCAAAAACGATATTCTGCGTAACGATACGCCGTGTTTTACGGGCGATTCCGACCGCTTCGGGAATCTTCGACGGTTCGTCGGTCATAATCACCATGTCGGCGGCTTCTATGGCAGCATCGGACCCGAGCGCCCCCATGGCGATTCCCACGTCGGCACGCGCCAGTACGGGTGCGTCGTTTATACCGTCGCCGGCAAACAGCAGCGTTTCCCGCTTCGTGCTGCCGCCGGGAGCTGCCGCGAGCAGTGCTTCAACTTTTGCAACCTTATCTCCCGGCATCAGATCGGCGTAAACCGTATCGATACCGAGCATTTCCGCCGTCTTCCGCCCGGACACTTCGGTATCACCGGTCAGCATGACCGTCCGCTTCACTCCGTACGATTTCAGCGCCGCAATCGCCTGAGCAGCATCGCTTTTCACTTCGTCGGAAATGACGATGTGCCCCGCGTACGAACCGTCCACCGCAACGTGAACCACCGTTCCCCCGTCGGCAGCGGCGCACGCTTCGGGAGACCGGACGTCGTCGCCGACATCGGAAAACCCGGTAACCGTAAAAGCGCGCATCAGCTTATTGTTGCCGACTAGTACCGCGCGGCCGTCCAAAACGGCACTGATCCCCTGCCCCGAAATCTCTTTTACGTCGCTTAAACTGACTGCGGCACAGCAATCGCACGACGTTTCGGAACAATCACCGCACATCTCTTCCGTATGCGCGTTTTTCAGCGAAACGGAAATGGGATGATTTGAATACTTTTCGGCATGCGCGGCAAGCGCAACCAGTTCACGTGCGGGAACCCGAACGGGATCCGCCGGATGTACCGCCGTAACTTTAAACACGCCCTTCGTCAGCGTTCCGGTCTTATCGAATACGGCCGTTCCCGTACGGGCGAGCGCTTCAAGATAGTTGCTGCCTTTGACCAAAATACCTCGGCGCGACGCCGCTCCGATACCGCCGAAGAACCCGAGCGGAACGGATATGACGAGCGCGCACGGACACGATACGACGAGGAAAATCAAGGCGCGAGACACCCAAGTGCTCCATTCGGCTCCGGGAACGACCAGCGGCGGAACGAGCGCAAGCAACACTGCGGAAACCGTTACGAGCGGCGTATATACCTTCGCAAATCGCGTGATAAAACGTTCCGTCACGGCTTTTTTACTGCCCGCGTGTTCCACCAGATCGAGTATGCGGGCAATGGCGGAATCCCCGGCGGATTTTGAAGTCCGTATCCGAAGCACGCCGTTCGTATTTATACAGCCGCCCAAAACCTCGTCTCCCGCCGCGACTTCCCGCGGAACGGATTCTCCGGTCAGCGCCGACATATCGACGAAGCTCGAGCCGCTTTCAACGACTCCGTCAAGCGCGATACGCTCGCCCGGCCTGACTTCTATCAATTCTCCCGGACTGACCGTTTCGGGAGCCACCGTCAGTACGATTCCGCCGCGTACGACGCCGACCGTATCGGGGCGCAATTCCATCAGAGCCGATATCGACCGGCGCGATTTTCCGAGCGCGTATTCCTGAAAGTATTCTCCGATCTGATAAAACAGCATGACGGCGGCAGCTTCGGGATATTCGCCGATAACGAACGCCCCCACGGACGCAATCGTCATCAGAAAGTTTTCATCAAAAATCTCACCGCGAAAAATGTTTTTTACCGCGTTCAGCAAAACGGGAAATCCCGCAAGCAAAAATGAAACGGCCACGAGGGCAAACCGGATGACCGCAATCGGAGAATCGGGCCTCCCGTCGCGAACGCCGCCAGCCGCTCCGACGATCAACGCGGCGGCAAAGAAAACCGCGCTCGCAATAATCCTATACAGCGTTCCGCGCCCGTCGGTATGTTCTCCGTGCAAATCCGATCCGCAGCCGCAGCCGCAGCCGCAGCCACCGCACGATTCTGCGGCGGTTTCTTCGCCGCACTTACATTCCTGTGATTCCATATACACTCCTATTCCGCAATATGTTCCATTCCCTGGCTTAAAATCGACGTAATATGTCCGTCCGAAAGTGAATAAAACAAAACCTTTCCTTCCCGCCGGAATTTCACCAATCCGTTCGTTTTCAGCACGCGCAGCTGATGCGAAATGGCCGACTGCGTCATGCCGAGCAGCACCGCAATATCGAACACGCACATTTCGCTTTCCAGCAGTGCGAACAATATTTTTACCCGCGTCGTATCACCGAATATTTTAAATAATTCAGCCAAATCGAACAGCATTTCTTCCGCCGGCATTTTTTCATTCATGCGGCTGACTTCGTCCCCGTGCATATGCATGAACTCGGCCGGTTCCGTTCCGTTTTCCGTCCCGCTCATATTCACCTCCATACAAACATATATACATATGAACAATTGTTCATATGTATATAATACAAATCTGCCTGAGGTCTGTCAAGCCGAAATAAAAAAAAGACTGCCCGAAAACTCACGTTTCAGGCAGTCTTTTATCGGTTTTCGGAATGAATCCGAAACCATACGATACTTATTTTTCAGCGATAAGCAGTGTTTTTGAATCGAGTTTCAAACCGGATGCTTTAACGGTCGCATCACGCAGTTTCAAAACGGCGAGTTCAATCATATCCGGCTTCGGATTTAAATGAAGCACGGCGGCAAACAGCGCGGCAAAATCGGGCTTCACAGTTGAAGCCAAATCGGTACCTTCAGAGGAGGCACTGAACCACACGGCAACGCCTGCTTCCTTCGCATACGACGCGACACATTTTATATCGTCCGCGGATACTTTCGATAAATCGATTCCGTCGATAACGAGACAAGCGGTAGCGATACCGCCCTCCGCCAGCGCTTTGACCGTTTTGACAACCTGCGGCAGCGTGATCGCATCCTGATTGAAGTTCAGAATGATCCGCTTCCGCACGAGTTCGTTCACCAGATCGGAAACGTTTGAAATATTCTTTTTCTTTGCAATTTCAGTAAAAATATCCTGATACCAAGTAATGACGTTTGAAGACTGCTGGTCAAAAGAAACGTGAACGACCTGTTTATCCTGCAGCAGCGTGTCAACGCCGAACTGAACAAGAACGGAAGTCTTTCCAAGACCTTTTTTCGCTGTCAGCAATCCCAATTCACCGGCTTTCAGGCCGCCGTCCGTTGCCTTGTCAAAACAGCGGATAGGGCTGCGTTCAAAGAGTTCATCCTTAATCATGGTTCCTCCTATTTATTCTGTTCCTTTCTGCGTTTTTCTTCATATTCCTTAATGAGCGTATCTGCAATGCTGTTCGGAACTTTACCGTATTTCAGGAATTCCATCGAAAATTCCGCCTTTCCCTGAGTCAGAGACCGAAGGATGGTAGAAAATCCGAACATTTCGCTCAGCGGAACTTCCGAATCGACACGAGAGAACGTACCGTCTTCCGTTGAAGAAACTATGATACCGCGGCGCTGGTTGATAACGGCGAAGATATTTCCCTGAAATTCAGTCGGACCTTCAATAGAAACTTTCATGATCGGTTCAAGAATAACCGGTTTCGCCTTCGCATACGCTTCGCGGAAAGCACCCATAGCGGCTACCTGGAACGCAATGTCCGAAGAGTCAACGGGGTGCGACTGACCGTCGTTAATCGTGCATTTCACACCGACGATCGGGAATCCGATCAAAGAACCTTTCGCCAGCGAAGCACGGAATCCCTTATCACAAGAAGGAATATATTCGTTCGGAATCGAACCGCCCTTGATCGCATCAACGAATTCGTAATCTTTTTCTTCAAGCGGTTCCATAAAACCGGCAACGCGGCCGTACTGTCCCGAACCACCCGTCTGCTTTTTGTGCGTATAGTTGAAATCGGCACGCTGCGTGATAGATTCGCGGTACGCAACCTGCGGCATACCGGTTTCCACTTCACACTTGTACTCGCGTTTCATACGTTCAATATAGACGTCGAGGTGCAGTTCTCCCATACCTTTGATGATCGTCTGATTCGATTCCGGATCGACGTACGTCTGGAACGTGGGGTCTTCTTTCGTAAAGCGGTTGAGCGCTTTTGCCATCTGGTCCGCAGATTTCTTGTCTTTCGGCGTAATGGCAAGAGAAATAACCGGTTCGGGAACGTACATACTCGACATCGCGTAATTCAATCCGCCGCCGCAGAACGTATCGCCCGACGCACAGTCGATGCCGAACAGCGCGACGATATCACCGGGAACACCTTCGTTAATATCTTCCATACTCGCGGAATTCATGCGGACGAGACGTCCGACCTTGAACTTTTTGCGGGCACGGGTATTGTACAATTCATCGCCTTTCTTGAGACATCCCTGATAAATGCGGACGTACGTAAGCTGACCGTACTGGCCGTCTTCAAGTTTGAAACCCAGAGAAACGCACGGTTTGCTTTCATCGGGAATCAATTCAACCTGCTCTTCGTTCTTATCAAGATCGAGCGCGTAGTTTTTAACTTCCGTCGGATTGGGCAAATAACTGACGACACCGTCGAGCAACGGCTGAATACCCTTGTTTTTGTACGCAGAACCGAGGAATACGGGCACGAACTGTTCAGCCAAAGTACCCTTACGGATGGCGGATCTGATCATGTCTTCGGAAGGATTTCCTTCCAGCACGGCTTCCATCAGTTCGTCGCTGAACATGGATGCCGCTTCCAGCAATTCTTCGCGGTATTTGTTCGCATCGTCAACGAGGTGCGCGGGGATTTCGGCCATACGGATCTCCGTTCCGCCTTCACCTTCAAAATACAGCGCTTTCATCGTGATAAGGTCGACGACGCCTTCCAGCTTGTCTTCCAATCCGATCGGGATCTGCATCATATACGCATTCAATCCCAATTTTTCACGCAGCTGCATCCGAACTTTAAACGGGTTCGCTCCGGTACGGTCGCACTTGTTTACGAACGCGATGCGCGGAACGTGATAGCGTTTCAACTGGCGGTCTACGGTGATAGACTGTGACTGAACGCCGCCGACAGAACAAAGAACAAGGATCGCTCCGTCGAGAACGCGCAAAGAGCGCTCAACTTCTACTGTAAAGTCTACGTGACCGGGTGTGTCAATAACATTAACCGTGTAATCTTTCCATTGAACCTGTGTTGATGCAGACTGGATGGTAATACCGCGTTCGCGTTCCAGTTCCATGTTATCCATGACAGCACCGACACCGTCTTTACCGCGGACTTCATGAATTGCATGAATCTTATCGCAATAAAAAAGAATACGTTCAGACAGGGTTGTTTTACCTGAGTCGATGTGGGCACTGATACCGATATTCCTCATCTTGGAAATATCAAAACTCATTTTGTATCTACCTCTCAAAATTGGTTTGCGTAATAGAGTAAACTAAATCACCATAGTGTACCCTAAACTGCAAAGAGTATCAAGAGGTTACAATAAAAAGTCAAAAAGAGAATGAAACTTCAACCGTTCCGCTGATCCGGAATATCCCCTCGCGTACGTTCCAGGTAAAAGAAACCACGCCTTTTGACGCCCCGTATTCTCCGCCGGCAAAGACGCTTTCGGACGAAACGGCGACGGCCGGCAAAAATTGCTGCGGAAACCGGCCGCCGCGTGCGTCGGGTTCCGCGGACAACGCGCCGGTTATTACGATTTTTCCGGCGCTGCCTGCTCCCGCCGGATATCGCCGGATTCCGGCCGATCCTTTAAACAGCGAATAAACGTTCCGCACGGTGCCCGGACTGCCGGCAGTATTCCGAAACGTGCAGCCAAGCGTGCCCCCGACATATTCGCCGGAATCCGATCCAGCAGCGTTTTCGGTATCGTATACGGAAAATCCGCTCCACACGGCGGAAGCACGCAGAGAAAAACGGCTGAAAACACATTCAGCGCCGGCGCTCATTTTACCTTCCGCTCCGAAAGCGGTACCGATACCGCCGGAATTTCTCCCGTTGACGGCAGTTTTTGCCCCGAACCGCAGCAGCGCCGAACTTCCCGCCCGAACGGAAAACAGCGGATGCAGAAAAGCCTGAAGGGTATTCCGTATACGCGTGCCTCCGATTCCGATACCGCCGGAATCACCGCAATACGCGCCGCCGTTTACGGACAGCACGCCGACATCGACACGTCCTTGAATTCGCCCCCACCGTGAAAATCCGCCGAACGGAGATTCCCTAAAACCGGCCGCACCGTATACTTGCCACTTTCGTGCACGGACGGTAAGTTCCTGCAGCACCCCTGTGCAGCGATTTCGCAAAAACGCGGGAATACGGAAACCGTTATCGGTGAAAACGGCGTCGTCAAGAAACCAGACGCTCTGCCGCAGTTTTTCGGAAACGGTACCGGCGTTTTCATACGAACACACGGAAACCGCATATATCCAGCTGATATCCGCAAGCTCAAACGGAAACCGGAACAGCATCGCATACGTTCCCGCAGTATCTCCCGCACACTGAATCGAAGCACGCCGCGCGACCGTTTTCTCCGGACTGCCGAACGGGATCGTGCACGACACGGCAAACGGCTTCCGTTTGGAGCCGCTGCCGGAATATCCCGCACCGAGTCCGGGATCGGGAAGCGCACCGGATCCGAACGGATTCAGGGATACCGTAAAAGAAGGATTTTTAAAAAGCGAAAGCGTTTTTGAAAACGTTAATCCGCCGAACAGCACCGTTATACCGCATTGCCAGCGCAAAGTAACCGCCGTATGGAAATCCGCCGCGTCCGGTTCAGGATACAGCTCAAACGGAAAATCCGCCCGTATCGAAACCGCCGGCACGGCGCGACGTTCGGCGGCCGGAAACGAAACGGTCGCTCCGGCTCCTGCGGAAACGGTATCAACATGCGCATAGAGCGGGCAAAGTCCGCATAAAGCGATAAAAAAATAAGATAGTATTCGCATACTATCTTATTCGTTCAGGAATATAGGAAATGTGCTTTATTTACGATACATTTATTTATTTTTCGGAGCGGTTGAATTGGTTACGTAACTCTGGCTCGCAGAAAATTCATCTATTAAAACGATTCGGGAACGCCAATATTCGGCTTCGGTCTTCGTCGTATACGGTCCCACGCGCAGCCGGTAATACACCTTGTTTGCAGAATCGGAATACGTAAAAATTTCACTCGCAATTTTATTGTCGAGCAGCGCCGTACGGGCCTCTTCCGCGTTTTTTTTGCTGGCAAACGACGCTACTTGCACCCAATACTGATCGGGCAATTTCCCGGCGTCAGCAGGCTTTTTTTCAGCGGCAGCAGACGGCTTTGCGGAAGCGGCCGATTGAGTCGCCGTTTTCTTTTCGGCAACAGCGGGAGCGGCGGATGCAGCCGGAACCGACGTCTGCTGCGGTTCGGAGGAACGCGCCGTCGTTCCGGAAGCGGCGCCCGCGGCGGAAACAGCGTCGGCGGCAGCCTGATTGAGCGGAGTTACGGCCGCAGACTGGGCTGTCGCCGGAGATTTAAGCGCGTTTATATCTATAACCGTAGAACCGGTTCCATACACCGTCGTCGTACCCGAAATCACGGTCAGTTCGTCCACGTTTTTTGCGGAAGAACCCGGAGTTTGCTCCGTACCGGATACGGTGGAAACGGACGGCTGCTCCGGCAGAGAAGGAACAGTTGAAGATACCGGCGGCAGCGTCCACGTATCGTTCTGACCCTGCAGCGACGCAATCGCAGGATCACGGGTTCGAGCAGGCGAATATAAAATGAGCGCCGCACCGATAACGACGAGCAGGAAAACACCCGCCGCCGCAATAATCCATAATGTCCGTTTCTGTTCCATAAATCAGTATCCTTTGTAGCGGCAATACGCAAGGAACTTATCTATTTTCCGTTCCAGCGCGTATGGTTTGCCGATATTCCATACTTTGTATATATCGGCATTTGTTTTTTTATATTTAGCAAAGATACCTGCCTGCGCGTGAAATCTTTTCAGAATTTGCCGGAATCCCAGACAGTCGCGGCTTTTTATTCTGAAAAAACGGATCAATTTAGGCGCGTCAACGAACAAAACGGCGGAACACCGTTTGAATACGTCCGTTTTGTAAAACACCGTGCCGTTGAGCGCAATCGGTTTATCGGAATTTGCATCGATAAACGTATGCAGCGCCGCGTCTACGGCCGGATGCACGAGCGATTCCTGCGCAGCAAGCGCTGCCGGGTCGGAAAACACGATTTGGCCGACGGCGCGGCGGTTCAGCGTACCGTCCGCGTTCAACAATGAAATTCCCCGCTTCCGCGCCGCGTCTGCATGTAAAACGACGATTTTATCCTTGAGGTTTTCCAGAATATCGTGTACGAGCCTATCCGCGTCTACACACAGCCAGCCGCGGCGCTCCAATACGGAAGCGGCCTGATTTTTGCCGGCAGCTATGGGACCCGCTATGCAGATAACCGGGAACTTTCGTCCGGGTCCCGGTATTCCGCCGTTCCGGGGTTCGGAAACACAACCGCACATCAGTGAAAATCACCCCAGCGGGGTCCGATTTCAACGGAAACCTTCAGCGGAACTCTGAGCGAAACGACGTTTTCCATCGTCTGCTTAATCAAAGAAGCCGTTTCGGCAGCCGATTCCTGCGGACACTCAAGAATCAATTCATCGTGAACCTGCAATAAAAGCCGCGCTGGGGAACCGGTCTTTTTCAGAGCGGCCGCCACGTCGATCATCGCCTTTTTTACGATATCCGCTGCGGAACCCTGTATCGGCGTGTTCACCGCAACGCGCTCCGCACCTGATTTTTCGATTTTACTGCTGCTGTTAATCGCACGGATGTACCGCCGGCGACCGAAAATCGTTTCAACGAATCCGGATTGCTGCGCCGCATTCACCATTTCGTTCATGAAATTGCGGACGCCTGCATAAGTTTTAAAA
Organism: Treponema brennaborense DSM 12168; assembly: GCF_000212415.1. Taxonomy (NCBI): domain Bacteria; kingdom Pseudomonadati; phylum Spirochaetota; class Spirochaetia; order Treponematales; family Treponemataceae; genus Treponema; species Treponema brennaborense. The sequence goes on from NC_015500.1 coordinate 2,452,278, forward strand.
TAGGCCTCGATGAATTCGGCCGCCTGAGTCCGCGGAATTCCCAACGCACCGGCAAGCCGAAAAGCACTCATACCGTACATGACGCCGAAATTGATCGTTTTTGCCGTCCGCCGCATATCGGGCGTTACCGCGTCAGGCTGAACTCCGAAAATGAGCGCCGCCGTGGCACGATGCACGTCGGTGCCGCCCGAAAACGCCGCGCAGAGATTCGGATCTCCGGACAAATGAGCCAAAATTACCAATTCGATCTGAGAATAGTCGGCGGAAATCAACTGACATCCCGGTTCCGCCGTAAACGCCAGTCTGATGCGCCGTCCGTCTTCATCCCGAACCGGAATATTCTGCAAATTCGGTTCCCGGCTCGATAAACGCCCCGTCGCGGTACCCGTCTGAATGAAACTGGTGTGTATGCGGTCATTGCCGTCGACCATAAGCGGCAGCGTGTCGACGTACGACGAAAAAAGTTTCGTTTTCAATCGGTAATCGAGAATTTTCCTCGGCACCGGATCAAGCGCGGCAAGCGTTTCAAGTACGCCGGTATCGGTCGAATATCCGGTTTTCGTTTTTTTACCGGGCGGAAGCTTCCGTTCCTCAAACAGCACGTCCTGCAGCTGCTTGGTGGACGCGACGTTGAATTCATGCCCTACCAATTCATAAATTTCACGCCGAATACGCTCGATTTCTGCCGTAAGTTCCTCTCCGTAGGAAATCAGTTCGCTTTTTTCAATATGAATGCCGTCCAGTTCCATTTCGGCAAGAATCGGCAACACCGGCATTTCAAGATTCCAAAACAAATCGCCCAGCTTTGCAGCGGCAAGCCGCGGCAGAAACAATCGATATAACTGCCACGTCAGATCGGCATCTTCAGCGGCGTACGGCACGGCTTGTTCAAGCGGAATATCGGCAAAAGTGGACCCCTTCGGCACCACGTCCGTATACGGAATCGTTTCCAGACCGAGTTTATCGGCGGCAAGCGCTTCCAGCGAATACGCGGAACGATCCGGGTCGAGCAGCCAAGCGGCTACCATCGTATCCGCTATCCGGCAGCGAGGTTCCGCCAAACCGTTTGAACGCAGAACTTCATAGTCGAATTTACCGTTGTGCATGGCGAGCGTACAGGCCGGGACGGAAAACAACCGTTCAAGCTGAACGAACGCATCCTGTTTTTCTATAAGCGTCTGCGTTAACAGGGCATCCGGAACCGAAAGGGGAACGTAAATACCGGTTCCGGCGCGGCGGGAAAGCGAAAATCCGACGATACGGGTATGGATGCGGTCGAGGCTGTCCGTCTCACAGTCGAACGCCGCTTCAATAGGCTCGGACGCAAGAATTTCGTCTATATATGAAGCCAAAACGGCAATCGACGTAACTGCCATATAATCCCCCGTATTTTTCGTCAGTTCCTCAAAAACGGGTTCATCCGGAATCAGTCCGGTCGGCCCTTTACTCTGAATCGCCTCAGTTTCCGATCCGGCGGGAAGCGGAACGGATGCGTACTGTTTTGCAACCGCCGGCACGCCGTATCGGAATAAAAGGCGGGAAGCCGCTTCGTAATCAAGCGATACGGTCCCGAAAGACGGAACGCACGTATCGACCGGCACATCGTACCGGAGCGCTATCAGCGACTTTGAAAAATACGCGGCATCTTTTCCGGCGCGGATTTTATTGCCCACCGCTCCCGAAATATCGTCGGCATGAGCAAAAATTCCGTCGAGCGAACCGTATTCGTCAAGTAATTTGAGCGCCGTTTTGATACCCACGCCGGAAACGCCCGGCACGTTATCGGAAGAATCACCGATAAGAGAAAGCAAATCGAGCATCAATTCAGGCTCGACACCCCATTCGGCTTTAACACCGTCTTTCCCAACAATCTCCCAACCGCCGTTTTTATCCGGTTTAAGTATCTGTGTCGTATCGTTAACCAGCTGCATCAGATCTTTATCCGCGGATAAAATCCGGCAGCACCTATTCTCCGCTCCGCACACGGAAGCAATCGTCGCAATTACGTCGTCTGCTTCAAAGCCGTCGCATCTCAGAACCGGTATGCCCAGAGCCGTCAAAATTTCCTCTATAACGGGAACTTGCGCGTGCAGGTCTTCGGGCGTTTTTTGCCTTGTCGCTTTATAGTCGGCATACATTTCATGCCGAAACGTCGCCTTACGAGAATCGAACGCCGCCGCGATATATCGCGGCTTATAGTGATCCAACACCGCTTTGAAATTACGGAAAAAACCGAATACAGCCGATACGTTTTTTCCGTCTTTATCCGTAAGCGGACGGTTGATGAACGCATAATACGAACGATAAATAAGTCCGTATGAATCAAGAATATACAGCGTTGAGTCAGGATCGGAAAAGTCATTCATACGTATAGAGTACGGTAATTACCGCTTTCGTGCAAGACCCCGGATTTCCGAGCGGTACGGAAATTCATCGTACTGTTTACGTCCCGCTTAAAACTGCGGTATATTTTCCCGGCAAGCAAGTTCCTGCACGGTTTTCAGCGGAAGTTCCGTTGCGGCGGCAATCTGCTCCGGCGTAAGCACTCCCATAGACAGGAGATTGCCGGCTGTAGCGTAGATTCCTTCCGCTTTGCCTTTCTCCATGCCGCGTATTTCGCCCTTAGCAATACCGCTCGATTCGCCCGCAGTAAAACCCTCACTACGGCCCGCTGCAAAACCGAGGGATTCACCTTCTGTAAGACCCTCGGCGAAGCCTTCCTTACGGATGCGTTTGATTTCTATTTCGTACTTCATGAACGCCCCCTTGGCGGCACCGTCGGTTTTCAGCTTGAACACCCGTTCGGCAAAGCTCTTCGCCGTCTCCGTGTCCGTTCCGCCTTTCGCTATGTAGTGTAACATGGCCGCCGTTTCAGAATCAAGCTCGTTTTTATACGCTGAGGCATTATAGACGACGGCAAACCGTTCGTCCCGGACGTCGAGCGCAGTGTGCTCGTCGCAGACGGTTCTGAGCGTGTAGCGCGGCAGCCCTTCGCCGAACGGATCCTTCGTGCAGATGAACAGGACGTACAGCTTTTTCAGGTCGTCGTAATCAACGCCGCGCTGTGCGGTGCCGATGTCGATGGAGCTTTGATAATAGCGGATTCGTTTGAACAGGTTCGGCTCGGATGTCGTCTGCATCTCGACGTTGACGATTTCACCGGTGGTTTCGAGCAGCACGTCGAGGCGGACGCTTTTGGAGCCGGGGGCGGCGGCGAGAGTTTCCTGAGTGTTGACGTAAGTGATTTCCTTTACGTCCAGCTTGAGCAGGGTGCGCAGAAGGAGACGGCACAGTTCGGTGTCGTGAAGCATCGAATAGGCGAAGAAGAAGTCGTTGGTGATGGTAACGTCTTCCCAGCGGGGAAAATCTGCGTTCATGGTCTCTCCTGTATAAAGCCGCTCCGAGCGGAATTTACGATAATCGGCGCGGCTCTGCGAATAGCTGCGGCTTAGCGACTAATCCGCGAGTTCTGGCAACCGGCCGCGTATCCGGCAACCCGCGCTTCAGCGTATAAAGTCACGTTGAATGTGTTCGCGACTTACCATTCACTCGGCATATATATTATGGGAGTAAATGAAGCGAATTTGATTCGGATTGGCTGCATCGGCTGAGTTTCTGACAGAATCGGCTGATTTTTCAGGAAAAAATCGGTGTTTGAATAAAAACAAAGAAAAAACGTAAAATTGAGTTCAAGTGACGACACATTTGCATATACGCCTGACGACACATTTGCATATACGCCACGCGCATTAACGGACGCCCTGCACGTTTGCCGCACTGCCCCGTGCGTCTGTATACTGGCGTTTACGTATAAAAAGGCCAGCCGAAAAACGGCTGGCCCGGTCGCGCATGCGTGCAAGGCAGGAGAAACCTGCCTTACGTCGGCTTACAGTGCGATTTTAGCTTTGAAGTTCAGTGTTCCGAGTTTGGAAACATTTGCACCGCTTGCAGCTTCCAACGAATTCAGCACGTTTGCTGATTCGTAGATCACGGACAGCGTCGTATTGCTGATAAGACCCGCAACGTCGACACCGGCTTTGATGTTCATGAAGTTACCGTCAAACAATGCAGAACCGGTTTTCGTCTTCTGATCACCCATTGAGAGTTTATAAGTACCATCTTTCTTACCAAAAACACCGTCATCGGCTTCACCGAAGTCTTTGTAGTTATCAGCGTAAGATGCGTTTGCAAAGCGTACACCGGCGTTCGGCGTGATGGTCATGGCATCAACCGGAATCGCGTATTTAGCGCTCAAAACGAACGCCATTCCCATATCTTTGTTGGCAACAGTCGGATATTTATCGTTCATTACGACGATATCACCGTAAGCAGCCGCAGTCAGGTTCTTGACGATTTCACCGCTGAAGAACGACGGCATGATACGAGCTGTATACAGCTGTTCAGCATCAGAACTAACACCAGCTACTTTAGAAGTACCTTTGAACGGTACGTACGCTACGACACCGACGCCCGGAGAAACTTTTTTTGCCATATCGTCGTCAAGGAATGCTACGTCGGCATTTTTATCCATACCGATTTCGCCCCAGCCGAACAGTACGCCGAATGCCATCGCCATACCGGACTTGCTGTTATTTGCGTCAGTTTTCGAATTAGCTCCAGCAAAACCGACCTGCGGACGAATGTAATACGTATCGTTCAATGCCAGTTTGTAACCGGCAGACGCGCTGTAACCCAGCACAGTGTCCAAAGAAGCCGACGTATCGGATGCCGTGTTTGCATAGAATTTGTCACTGAAGTTATAAGACGCACCGGCTTTTATGCTCAGGTTTTCAACGCCTTTAAATTCGGCTTCTCCGGCAAACGCGTACGCACCGGTGTATTGATTGACGATATCCGTTGAGTCTGTTTTATCTACCGCATATGAGCGCAGGTCAACGTCGATTCCGAACATGTCGTTCGCAAATCCCACGACGATACCCTGAGAAAACTTATCGGGGCCGACGTTGGAAAGCCATTTTGCCTGATCGTCGTCTGAAGAGCGGATAGCCGCATCCATTTTCAGTTCACCGGTCTGCGTGTCACCGCGTTTGATACCGATGTATGCGGGTCCGAGGTGAATCTTGGCTACGTCGACGAATACTTTCAGTCCTAAATTTTTACCATCCTGCATACCTTTGTTGGCATTAAACTTACCGTCGCTGTTTTCAGTATTTTTCCAACCGATGAACGTATCATCGTCGGTCTTCAATACCAATTCACCCCATACGCCGTCGCCGGTCGTAGACTTGGTGCCGTTGTTCAGCAGGTTCAGCTTGAACACGACTTCATAGGCATTCAGGAAACCTGTTTTTCCCGAATCGAGGTTTACACCCCACTGTACGGACGCATTGCCGCTGAATTCGGCGATTTTTACATCGGCTACCGGTTCCGCCGCAAACACGGACGAAACCAGCGCCAGCATAAGGAACACTACAAGTGCTTTTTTCATTACGAAAGTCCTCCTAATTTTGTTCAAATAGTTTCTTTAAGAAACTATTTCCTTCACGTTATTAGCCTACTACATGATTTTTGTCCTGTCAAGTGAAAAGTTTTAAATTAAAACAGATTTCATGTGTAACGTGTTTTTTTTCCGTTTGTTATGTGTTATCATTAATAGGTCTCTTTTCCGAAAATTATCCGGTAAAGGACGCCCGTTTTATTTTTTTCCTTAATAAAGGAGGGTTTCATTCATGAAGTCCACATATATGCGCAGCGCCGCCGCGGCGTTTTTGGCGATTTCCGTCGTATTGCTGAGTTCCTGCCTGTCGTCGTCAAAAAAAACGGCGGCAGACGACCCGAATTTTCTCGGCGATTTCAACCCCATTCAATTGGAAAACGGAATGGCTTTAACCAGTCTGTTCGGCAATACGAAACCGAAGGAACTTGAAATTTATTTGATTCCGCGAACAAACATAGTCGAAATATATTTCCGCGATATGGCGAATAAAGTATGTCTGATATTGGAACAAAAACAGCGGGACATGATTCAGCAAAGCGCGCTGCAGTTTCTTGAAGGTGCGGAAAACGGAACGCTTGCCGATTACAAGCCGTCTGCCAAAAACGCATATGCCGAAACGACTTGTTCTCTCGGCTGGGGCGTTACCGGTGTCGCTCGGGTAACGGAAAAAGCCGTTGCGCAATTTAATCACGAATATCTCGACGGCAAACCGTATTATTTGGTACGGCTGCTGCCCGGTCCCGATACTGCGGACAGCGAAGTGTATTCACCTAAAGTTGAACTTTATTTTTCACCTGCACAGCTGCGAGATTTCTGCGCGGCTATCGATCAGTCTGCTTTACAAGCATTGGTCGATGAACGGGAAGCTAAAGCGTACGCATATTAGCGTACTGAATATCCGCAAACGTTTTCTTTATCCGCAAACGGCGCGCTCTTGCTCTATCCGCAAAGGACGCGCCTTACTGCGGTATGCTTCCGCGGCATGTTTCCGCACGTTCGGTGTTATAAGCTGTCCGCAGCAGCCTCCGTTTTATCTGTAAAATTTCCGTATCGATTCAAAATATTTCTTTCACACTCACATTTCCTCTATTTGATTACGAAAAATCCCGCACGCTAATAACGTGAAGGAAATAGTTTCTTAAAGAAACTATTTGAACAAAATTAGGAGGACTTTCGTAATGAAAAAAGCACTTGTAGTGTTCCTTATGCTGGCGCTGGTTTCGTCCGTGTTTGCGGCGGAACCGGTAGCCGATGTAAAAATCGCCGAATTCAGCGGCAATGCGTCCGTACAGTGGGGTGTAAACCTCGATTCGGGAAAAACAGGTTTCCTGAATGCCTATGAAGTCGTGTTCAAGCTGAACCTGCTGAACAACGGCACCAAGTCTACGACCGGCGACGGCGTATGGGGTGAATTGGTATTGAAGACCGACGGTGACACGTTCATCGGTTGGAAAAACACCAGTTATGGTGATACGGCGACGAAATCAGGTGAAGGAATGACATCAGACCTTAAACTGAAGACGTTCGTCGACGTAGCCAAGATTCACCTCGGACCCGCGTATATCGGTATTAAATCCGGCGATACGCGGACCGGTTCGCTGAAAATGGATGCGGCAATCCGCTCGGCAGACAACGACAATGCGTTTATCCCCGTTGTGAGTAACGAAGACAATAAGACATATAACTACTTACACGATGTCGGACCTAAAGGCTTCTCTCAGGGTATCGTTGCCGGTTTTGCGAACGACATGTTCGGAATCGACGTTGACCTGCGCTCATACGAGGCTACCACACAGTATTCCAACGCATATGCGTTTGCAGCAGAAGCCGAATTCAAAGGCGTTGAAAACCTGAGCGTAAAAGCCGGTGCGTCTTATAACTTCAGTGATAAATACTATAATGATGATACATCTTCTGTTAAAACATCACTGGCAAACGTCATGGGCTACTCCGCCTCCGCAGGTTACAAACTGGCATTGAATGATACCTATTACATCCGTCCGCAGGTCGGTTTTACCGGTACTAATTCAACTCAAACAGTTGCTTCTGTTGAAACGAAATCAAACTCTATGGATATGGCATTCGGCGTACTGTTCGGCTGGGGCGAAATCGGTATGGACAAGAATGCTGATGTTCCGTTCCTTGACAACGACGGAGCTAAAAAAGTATCCCCGGGTGTTTCAATTCACGCTGCTATGCCGCTTGCTGCAAAAACCGGTGATACTGATTATCTGAAAGACGGACGCGCGATAGTTCTGCGGCCGGCGTTCTTCAGCGGTGAAATCGTTAAAAACCTGACTGTGGCTGCGTTAGCCGATATTGTACTGCCCGTCGGATACGATAACAATCCTGATCCTATGTTCGGTATGGTGTTCGGTGTGAAATATGCGATTGCCGTTGACGCAATAACCGTTACGCCGAATTTCGGTGTACGTTTTGCTAACAAAGAGTATGCGGCATATGCAAAAGCAGTTGTAGCGGAAAATAATGAATCGCTCATAACGAGAGATTGGTATGATGGTACTACGGAAAAAAATGCTGCTATCAACGGTTCTGTAGACGGTATTATGAACATCAAAGCCGGTGTTGACGTTGCAGGCCTTATCAGCAACACAACGCTGTCCCTGATCTATGAATCGGCAAACTTGCAGAATTCAAAAGATTATACGGGAACTGCTAATCCCGTAAAACTCGGAACTTTGAACCTCAAAGCTAAAATTGCACTGTAAGCCGGCGTAAGGCAGGTTTCTCCTGCCTTGCACGCATGCGCGACCGGGCCAGCCGTTTTTCGGCTGGCCTTTTTATATGTAAACGCCAGTATACAAACGCCCGGGGCAGTGCGGCAAACGTGCAGGGCGTCCGTTAATGCGCGTGGCGTATATGCAAATGTGTCGTCACTTGAACTCAATTTTACGTTTTTTCTTTGTTTTTATTCAAACACCGATTTTTTCCTGAAAAATCAGCCGATTCTGTCAGAAACTCAGCCGATGCAGCCAATCCGAATCAAATTCGCTCCATTTTCTCCCATAATATATACGCCGAGTGAATGGTAAGTCGCGAACACATTCAACGTGACTTTATACGCTGAAATACGGGTTGCCGGATACGCCACGCCGATTATCGTAAATTCCGCCCGAAGCGGCTTTATACAGGAGAGACCATGAACGCAGATTTTCCCCGCTGGGAAGACGTTACCATCACCAACGACTTCTTCTTCGCCTATTCGATGCTTCACGACACCGAACTGTGCCGCCTCCTTCTGCGCACCCTGCTCAAACTGGACGCAAAGGAAATCACCTACGTCAACACGCAGGAAACGCTCGCCGCCGCCCCCGGCTCCAAAAGCGTCCGCCTCGACGTACTGCTCGAAACCACCGGTGAAATCGTCAACGTCGAGATGCAGACGACATCCGAGCCGAACCTGTTCAAGCGGATCCGCTATTATCAAAGCTCCATCGACATCGGCACCGCACAGAGGGGCGCCGATTACGACGACCTGAAAAAGCTGTACGTCCTGTTCATCTGCACGAAGGATCCGTTCGGCGAAGGGCTGCCGCGCTACACGCTCAGGACCGTCTGCGACGAGCACACTGCGCTCGACGTTCGGGACGAACGGTTTGCCGTCGTCTATAATGCCTCAGCGTATGAAAACGAGCTTGATTCGGAAACGGCGGCCATGTTACACTACATAGCGGAAGGCGGAACGGACACGGAGACGGCGAAGAGCTTTGCCGAGCGGGTGTTCAAGCTGAAAACCGACGGTGCCGCCAAGGGGGTGTTCATGAAGTACGAAATAGAAATCAAACGCATCCGTAAGGAAGGCTTTGCCGAGGGCGAAATACGCGGCATGGAGAAAGGCAAAGCGGAAGAAAAATACGCTACGGCCGGCAACCTTTTGTCTATGGGAGTGCTTACGCCGGAGCAGATTGCCGCCGCAACGGAATTACCGCTGGAAACCGTGCGGGAACTTGCTTGCAGGGAAAATGTATCTCATTTTTAACGAAAAACTATGAAATATTCGTGTCTAAAAAGGGAGCAAAAATATTCACTGCCGTTTTTTTTATGATTTCCACGTCGTTTTCAAGCGAATGATCTGCATAATGTTCAAGCATGGTTGCCGTTTTATGCCCGCTGACACGCTGCAGCAGTCGGGATTCGAGTTTTCCTTCATTTTTCATGTGCGTTATGAAATAATGCCGCCAGCTGTGAAAATTAATTTTCCTGATAAGCAATTCGTCAACGGATAAGCGATGCAGTTCGGCACGGAGTTCCCGCAGCCAGCATTTCGCATCCATCGGCTGATGCGCCGATCGTATATGAAAAATAAAATCGCAATCTTCCGTGGCAAAAGATCGCAATTCATCCAAAAACGCAGGAAACGGAACGTACACGATACGTTCCGAGCCGTTTTTCGGTTTTTTCAGACCGTCAAGCAAATTCCAGCTATGCCTGACGTATACGCACTCCGTGCCGATATCGCAGCCGCGCAAAGCCTGAATTTCTCCGGCCCGCAATCCGGAAAGCATTGCCAATTTATTGGCGAACATCGCTTTTTTATGTTTCCACTGCCGGTTGAATAATGCGCGGACAATATCCGACGGCAGTATCGCTATTTCGGGTGTATCACCGCTGTAATACGAGAGACCGGCGGTAACGTCTTCACTCATCAGTCCGTTTTGAAACGCCCAGCGGAGCGCTATCGTTCCGCTGCGGATGATATCGTTTTTTCCTTTTGCAGATTTTGGAACTTTCTGTTCCATAAACGACAGCACGAATTCTTTCAGCGTCATTCGGGAAACGCCTGACAGCGGCAGCGTGTCTCCGAACCACGGCAGCCAGTAATTACGGACGGAGGCGGCACAGCGTGCTACGTAGCGGCGATGTATTCCGTTTTTCTGCAAAAGCCGCTCTTTGATATATATCGAAGAATCCCAATCCCAAAAACCGGACAAAAACGCTATAAGCGAAACCTCCGTTTCCGCAGCGGGAAGCGGGAACAACTGTTTATATTTAAGGATATTAAGGATTTGTTCAGCTTCCGTCCTGCCGATATCGGCGATAAAAAGATTGAAAAGTAAATCGTAAGTTGCCTTATTTTTATGCAATACCATATTTTGTATTATCGGCACGAAGCGGGAAATACTTTGACATATCTGAATAAACAAAAAAAATATCTGGATTTGCACTTCACACGAGTTCTTTTTGGGCGTATACTGTACGCATATTTATCACCATTTTATAGAGGGAAATCCATGGTTATTCTAACTTTGAATTGCGGAAGCTCGTCCGCGAAGTACCAGGTATACGACTGGAACAATAAAGACGTTTTGGCATCGGGTGTCGTCGAACGGGTTACACAGGATGGTTCGGCCATTACGCACAACGCGAAAGGAAAAGAAGAATTCACTCTGGAACGGCCGTGTCCTACCCATAAAGAAGCGATTGAACTTATTATCGAAACGATCACCTCGCCTAAATGCGGTGTAATCAAAGACATGTCCGTTATAAAAGCGGTCGGGCACCGCGTTCTGCACGGCGGCGATAAATTTACCAAATCGGTCGTTGTTACGCCCGACGTGCTGGAACAGTTCCGTGCCGTTCAGGATTTGGGTCCGCTGCACAATCCGGCGAACATTATGGGTATTGAAGCGGCACAGAAAGTGCTGCCCGACGTACCGCACTGCGCCGTTATGGATACGGCGTGGCATCAGACGATGCCCGCAACGTCGTTTATGTACGCGGTTCCGTACGAATGGTACGAAAAATATTCCGCACGCCGATACGGTTTTCACGGTACGTCGTTCCTGTATACGGCCAAGCGGGCGAGCGTGCTGCTGCATAAAAAACCGGCGGATACGAACATCATTATCGCGCATATCGGAAACGGTGCGTCGATGTGCGCGGTCAAAGGCGGGCAATGCTTCGACACGTCGATGGGAATTACGCCGCTCGAGGGACTCGTCATGGGTACCCGTTCGGGCGACTGCGACCCCGCCCTTCCGTTTTACATCATGCGCAAAACGGGCATGACCGCAGCGGAAATGGACACCGCGCTCAACAAGAAATCGGGACTGCTCGGTATAACCGGTAAATACGTAGATCGCCGGGACGTCCAGTCCGCCATGGAAGCAGGAGACAAACGGGCGGAATTGGCGCAGGACATGGAATGCTACCGGTTGCGCAAATATTTCGGCGCATATTTGGCGGCGATCGGTCCCGTAGACGCGATCGTGTTTACAGCCGGTGTCGGTGAATTCGCCTATCAGGTGCGCGCGAAAGCGTGTCAGGGACTTGAACATTTGGGAATAAAACTGGATCCGGCCAAAAATAAAATGGCGCGGACACGCAACGCGGAAACGCTGATCAGCGCGGACGATTCCGAAATCAAAATATTCGTCATTCCCACGGATGAAGAACTCGTCATGACGGAAGACGCGTACGCGCTCATGATGGGAACCTACGACGTCCACACGAATTTTACGTATTCGTTCCAAGATCCCGGCTACGTAAACAAAGCCCGTGCAGAAGGTTTGAAAAAAGATCTGAAAAAAAATCCGGATCTTGCGAAAATCATTGCAAAACCGTAAATCCGTGGTATACTGCGCTCATGGCGTTTTTTTACGGAATCGGACACGCACTCGTCGACTATTTTTTTGACGGCGAACTGCCGATCGCACGGTTTTCACCGGAACTGCAAGCCGCAGCTGCCGCGCGGCGGCCGGTGCACATCGGAAGCCGCAGCTTTGACGAACTGACCGCACGGCTGCAGGCCGCCGCCCCGGACTGGTCGTCAAAGGCCGACGGAATACGGACGAGCGGCGGCACGTGCGCGAACATGCTTAAAACCCTTGCCGCGCTCGGTGCGGAAACCCTGTTCAGCGGCAGCTGCGGCTGCACGCAGGACGGCGGTGAACGGAACGGCAGTCTGAAACGTGACGAGGAAGCGCTCTTTTTTCAAAAATCGCTTGCGCAAAGCGGCGTGTCCGCCCGCCTGAAACTCAGACCGGATCGGACGGGGCGCTGTCTCGCCGTGCGGGACGGACGGATTTCGTTCATTCTGGCCGTAAGTCCCGGCGCCGCGCCGGATATCGCAGCGGATCAGATAAACCCCGAAACACAGAAAAGGCCCGACTGGATCATAGCGGAAGGAATGCCGCTGGCGATTGATTCGGTGCGCGCGGAACTGAACGCCGTACGGCGAGCGCTCCGGATCCCGCTTGCCGTTGCGTGCGGTACGCCGGCGGGAGCCGTGCAAACCGCGGCGATGCTCAAAGAAGCGCAGTTTGAATCGGATCGGGCGGCACACGTTTCATCGGCGAACGTTTCATCAGCACACGCGCCGCCGCTGTCGGTTCCGCCGCTGCACGCACCGCCGGCGATCGTGTTTGCGAACGACGGCGAAGCCCGGATGCTTGAACGAAAAGGCATTGATCCTGCGCGGTACTCGGCGGATTACGGTACGGTGTTCGTCGTAACGCACGGCTGCGGCGGAAGCAGCGCCTACGCCGCCGGCAGCAGAATTTCCGTTCCGGCGCGAACGGCCGCCGAATGCGCGTTTACGGACGAAACGGGCGCAGGAGACGTATTTGCCGGCGCCTTTCTGTTCAAACTGACGGAGCCGCAGCCGTACGATTCGGAAAAAGCCCCGGCGCGGCGAATGGAACGCTGCCTTGCGTTCGGTTCGGAAGCGGCGGCGCGGATTCTTTCAGTTCCGCTGTGCCGCGTAACGAAAACGCTGCTCTCAGGATTGACATAAAGGCCGCATAACGCCGCCGATTCTCACTTTTTCAGCTGCCGCTTCACCGGCAACCAGCCGGATTAACTGCAAAGAAAACTCTTCCGCGGCTCCGGGACCGGCGGCGGTTACCAGAGTACCGTCAACGACGCAGCGCTCGTCCGTTTTGCGGGCGCCGGCCGTCAGCGACTGCCATTCGGCGCCGCACCATTCCGGCATGCGCTGCTCCATTCCCGGATAACACGTATAGCGTTTTCCCCGCAATATGCCGGTTTTTGCCAGTACGACGGCAGGAGCCGCGCAAATGGCCGCAACGATACCGCCGCGCCGGTGAACGTCCGCAACGGCTGTAACGGCCGCTTCGCAGGCGGCGACGTTCGCCGCACCGGGCATTCCGCCCGGAACGACAATGCCGTCCGGCGCGGCTTCGGCCAGATCGGAAACACAGATATCGGTTAAAACGGTTACGCCGTGGGAACCGGTAACGGCATTCGATTCCTTGCAGGAAACGGTCAGTACGGTCGCTCCGCTGCGGCGCAGATAATCGACCGGAGTAACGGCTTCAACTTCCTCAAAGCCGTCCGCAAACAGGACAGCGATCGTCATTATAATCTCCTAAATAATATTTTCCATTATTTTACTACATACTACTATTGTAAATATAACATTTTAAGAGTATCATGTATACATGAAACAAGTACTTATCGTGGATGCACCGCCGCTGTTCAGAGGTTATTTGAAAGACAAGCTGGCGGCAGAAAAAGTGTCTGTCGAATTTGTGCAGGGCAGACGGGATGCTTTCACCAAAATGCTCTCCGTTTTACCGGATCTTATCATCATCGACGCAGCCGAAGATATCGCTGAAACCATTGAATTCATGGAAAAAAAGGCCGCGGATCCGAACGCCGGTCACATTCCGACTATCATTTCGGGCCCGGAAATAGAACGTTCATTTATAGCGGATTTTGCAAAACTCGGAGTCATAAAATATTTTAACAAACCCATTAAATTCGATATTTTCTTTGAGGCCATCGGCCGCGTTTTGAAAATAGCGTTTTCCATCGACACCACGCCGTGCATTCTCGAAACGCACCTCAACGGCAATATCATTTTCATTGAAGTTGCAACCGGGCTCAATCGGGAAAAAATTTCACTGCTGAAATACCGGATTACCGAAATGATACAGGCGAACCGCATCACTACGCCGAAAATCGTTTTGATGATGACCGATTTGTCGCTCAGTTTCGTAGACGGTGCCAATCTTGAAATGCTGCTCGACAGTATCATCGCCGATCAGCACATAGCGAAAAAAGACATAAAAGTACTTGCGCTCGATTCGTTTACCAGGGAATTGATCGCGGGGCACAAAGAATACGACAGTATCCAAGTGTCCACCAACCTTTCCGCCATATTGAATTCGCTCGTAGACAATTCCGAAACGCACGACATTTCGGAACTGATTTCCGATAAAATCCTATCCGCAACGGAAGAAGCGCCGGCTTCCATCGAAATGCGGTTTTACTCCGAAACGGGAACCGGCGACGCACAGGCGGAACATAATACGAAAAAACAGATCGCCATTGCCGACGACGACACCGTACTGCTCGCCCTTTTGAAAAAGACTTTTTCCGCAATCAACGCCGACGTTTCCGCGTTTTCATCGGGCACGGAACTGCTGGCTTCAATCAATAAAACGGTGTACGATCTCGTAATCCTCGACATCATGATGCCGGGACTTTCCGGCTTCAATATTTTAAAAATACTCCAGCAAAAACAATATCCGGCACCGGTCGTCATTTATTCCGGCGTCATGCAGCGCGAATCGATCATTCAGGCACTCAGCTTGGGCGCAAAAGCATATCTGCTGAAGCCGCTCGCTCCCGATGCCATACTGCAGAAAGCGCTGGAAATAATGAACGCCGCCGTCTAATTTATAAGGAAACACGTCATGCAGCCGGTTCAGAGCAGTTTTCTCGCCTCGACACTTCACGAAATTCGGACACCGATACAGACGATATTGGGAACGGCGGAACTGCTGCAGGAAACGCAGCTCGATCCGGAACAGCAGGAATACGTGCGGCAGATAGCGTTCAGCGCGGACGTCCTGTACACGCTGGCAAACGAAATTCTCGATTTTGAAAAGATACGCACGGGAAGTATGCAAATCGAATACATTCCCTGCGCCGTCGGAACGCTTACCGAACAAATCGTCGATTTACTCTGTATTGAAGCGCACAATAAAGGGCTCGAACTGGTCACGGATATCGCCGACTCCGTGCCGGAAACGATAATCGGAGATCCCGTCCGCATTCAGCAGATATTGCTGAATCTGGTAAAAAACGCGGTCAAGTTCACGCAGTCCGGATACGTCGCGGTCAAAGTATCCGCCCGGAAGGGCGCGGACGGCGCCGGTACGCTGAGTTTTCAAGTTATCGATTCGGGGATCGGCGTTTCGGACAGTGCAAAAAAATTGATTTTCAAGGAATTCGTGCAGGCGGATGCTTCAACGACGCGCAAATACGGCGGAACGGGTCTGGGACTCGCGATATCGACGCGGCTCGCCGCACTCATGAACGGAAAGATAACCGTTACGGACAACGAGGACGGCGGCGCCGTGTTTACGTTTACCCTGCCGTACGAACGACCGGCGGACGCTCATCAGGCGGATGTTCATCCGGCGGCGGAAAATCCGGCGGACGTGCAAAAAAACGACCGCTCCGAAACACGCATCGTGCCCGACGGATTCAGAATACTGCTGGTAGACGACAGCCGCATCGCGCTTGAAAGTATGCGGAATAAAATCCGCCGGTTCGGCGGTACGGACGTGGAAACGGCCGCTTCGGGAGAAGAAGCGCTGCAAAAACTACGGGCAGCGCATCAGGCGGGGAAAGATTTTGCCGTCGCGTTCATAGACATGATAATGCCCGTTATGGACGGCTGGCGGTTATCGGCGGACATCAATTCGGATATCACGATAAACGGCACCAAACTGTTTCTCATGATTCCCGAAGGCGCTATGGGCAGAGACGCCAAAATGAAACTGCTCGACTGGTTCAACGGATATTTGTACAAACCGGTTAAAATGCAGATGCTCGAAGCGCTGCTGAAAGACGCCGTCGCGGATCCGCTTGAATTGCCGCCGGCGGATATTCCGGAAAAACCGCCGGTTTCTGTTGAAGAGCTGCCCGTTGCTGTTGAAGAGCTGCCCGTTGCTGCCGAAGAACCGCGGAACGCTCCGGCTCCGCAAAAAACCGAACCGTCCGTCGGCTGTTCGGTATTGGCGGTCGAAGACCATCCGGTGAACCGGAAAATCATCACGACGTTTCTGAGCGGATTCGGCGCCGTCGTATACACGGCGGAAAACGGCCGGGAAGCGATCCGCGTCGTACGGGAACACCCCGACATAAGCATCGTGTTTATGGATATTCAGATGCCGGTCATGAACGGACTAGACGCCGCAGTTGCACTCAGAAAACAAGGATACCCCGGGATCATCATCGCCTGTACGGCAAACTCGGATCCCGCGGATTTTCGGGAATACGGCCGCAGCGGGATGGACGATACGCTGGTAAAACCGTTCAAAAAGCAGACGCTGAAAGCGATGCTCGACAAATGGACCGGAGCAGCCGCGCAAACCGCTGCACTTCAAACCGCAGCGCCGTCTGCGAACGCCGTCCGTACGCAGCGGAAACAGCCGCTCTGGGATAAAACGGAACTGCTGAAATCGTTCGGCAATGACGAACCGTTCATAGCGGATCTCATAAGAGAATACATGAAACAAACCGATTCGCTGCTGACTTTACTGCGCGCAGGCGGTACGCCGGGCGACGCGGACAGTTCCCGCCGGGCGGCGCACACGCTCAAAGGCAGCTCTGCGGCGATATACGCGCGGCCGCTCGCACAGAGCGCGGAACGGCTGGAGCAGGCGTATAAAGACGGAAATGCCGCGAACGCCGACGCGCTGTTAGCCGAATTCGGCAGTCTGTACGCAGCGTTTGCCGAAGAATTCCGCTCAAAAGGAAAAATATCGTGAAAACGAATTATCACACGCACACGACGTTCTGCGACGGAAACGATACGCCCGAAGCGATGCTGCAAGCCGCGCTGCAAAAGGGATTCGACGTGTTCGGCTTTTCCGGGCACAGCATGTATCCGTTCGCCGCCGAATGGCACATCGCTCCGCGAAATTTCGATACGTATAAAGAAGAAATACGGCGGCTCAAAGCCGCGTACGGCGCACGTATCGGCGTTTTGTACGGATTTGAGGCTGACTACCTGCCGCCGCTTTCAAAGCCGCACAGGGCGCTCTACGACGCGCTGCAGCCCGATTTTCTGATAGGTTCCGTTCATTACATTACGGAGAATCCCGACGCCCAGCCGGCGGCGTGCAGGTGGTTCACCGCGGACGGTCCGGTAAAAGAAGTCGCGGACGGGATCCAGGACGTTTTCGGCGGAGACGGAAAAAAAGCGGTGCAAACGTATTTTTCACTGCAGCGGGACATGATGCGGAACGGCGAATTCGATATCGCCGGTCATATCGACGTTATCAGAAAACGGAACGGAACGCTTCGCTTTTTCGACGAAACGGAACCGTGGTACAAACGGGAACTTGCGGCAACTGCGGAAATCGCGGCGAAAACCGGCGTGATCGTCGAAATCAATACCGGCGGAATCGCCCGCAAGGCGATCGACGACTGTTATCCGTCGGCAGCTTTTTTGGCACAATTGCGCCGGTATGACGTTCCCGTAACGGTCTGCTCGGACGCCCACGCGGCGCGAGACGTCGACTGTGCGTTCGATCTTGCACGGCGGAAAGCTCTGGACGCGGGATACCGGGAAACGGCGTATCTGCTGCCGGCAGAAGGCGGCGTGCCACGACGCTGTACGGCGGAACTGTAATAGCCGCCGCACCGGCCGATATTTCCGGCCGGACGTTCAAAACACTCAGCGATTGCGGCGTTCGTCCGCAGCCTTGCAGTCGATGCACAGCATGGCGAACGGAATGGCCCGAAGCCGCGCTTCGGGAATCGGTTTGCCGCATTTCATGCACAGACCGTATTTCCCCAGTTCGATGCGGCTCAAAGCCGCGTTGATCGCGTTCAAACGGTTCGTATCTTTAGTGCCGAGCGCTTCGAGCATCTTTCGGTCGACGACGTCGGAAGCTTCGTCTATACAATCGCGCGCTTCGCCGCCTTCAACGAGCTGTCTGAAATCAGCGTTATTTTCCAGCAGTGAATCTATAATTTCTTTTTTCTGCTCAAGCAATTTTTCTTTCATTTCCGATACAAATTCTTTTTCCATTATCCAACTCCCATGTTGACAACTAATTGATTTACTCATAAAATTATACGAATGAAAAGCGAAAAAGACAACTTTTTTTTTCGTTTTTTTACATTTTTTGGAGGAATTGTGGCTAAAGAGGAAGCAATTGAAGTCGAAGGTATCGTCAGGGAAGCATTGCCGAATACGATGTTCCGAGTTGAGCTTCAAAACAAACACGTGATTCTGGCTCACTTGTCAGGAAAAATGCGCAAACACTACATCAGAATAGTTCCCGGAGACAGCGTCAAAGTAGCGTTGTCTCCGTATGATTTGAACCGGGGACGAATTATCTTCCGGGAACGGTAAATCGACCGGTACGCTTGATCTTTACTGCCGCGGTTTCGGCTTCAGAATATATAAGATCGAGCGTACGGCTCCCGTAATCCCGTTCGCAATCGCCGCTATGGACAATATGGGGCCGAACGGGAAAATAAACCACGAATATCTGAAAAAGAATACTCCCAATAAAAAGATACACGCATATTTGATGAACGAAGCGAACGCAGCGGATTTCGTCGGTTTATAGTCTTCCGCAGAATCGTTCGTCCAGGTATAGGTATAGCGGCGACCGGAATCGGTATTGCCGTAAGATCCGCCGCCGTATCCGCCGAACATATCCCAAAACGGATCGCCGGTCTGTCCGGCAGAACCGTACGGACGGTTCTGCGTTTGGGAAGCATACGGATTCTGTCCGGCGGCTCCGTAACGGTCGTATTGCGCACGTTTTGAAGGATCGCCGAGCACGTCGTACGCCGCGTTTATATTCTTGAATTTTTCTTCAGCAAGAGCATCGCCGGGGTTTCTGTCCGGATGATATTTAAAAGCCGCGTCACGGTATGCTTTTTTTAATTCGTCAGCAGTTGCCGTTTTGGGCACGCCCAGAACGGCATACAAATCGTCCATCTGCAACCTCACAGTATACTTTTAAAATAACTAATAACGCCTATCGTTACAAGCGTTTTTTTCATTTTTTTCGGATTATTACCCAGGTGGCACCGGTACCGCCCAGTTTTTTGTCCGGATGTCCGGAAATACCGAGCCGCTTGTCGCATTCGATAAAAGAACGAACCATCGCACTCAGCACGGAATCCCCGGCTTTATCGGAACTGTGATTACCTTTGCCGTGTACGATGAGCACTTTCCGGAGCCCGCGGTGCGCGCAGTCGCCGATAAAACTGTCGAGCCGCGCCCAGGCTTCGTCGCGGGTAAGTCCGTGCAAGTCCACTTTTGCTTCCGGCGGCAGCGATTTCAGATATTCCCGATTCTGCGCACGCTCCCGCTCGAGGGACGCCGCAGCCGCGGCATCCTTGTCAACGACGCCGTAACGCCGCAGCCACAGATCCATCGGGTTTACGCGGGGTTGTTCACCGGCGTACCGATCGCCGCCGCTGCCGCACGGGCTGCCATTTCCGCACGAGTTGCCGCCGCTCTGTGTGATTCCGCCGCCGCGCGTTTTGTCTCCGCGCGTGCCGTCCGAAGCCGATACCGATGCAGAACCGACCGCGGCGGTTTTGTTCCGGTCGGATGCGTTTGCAAGCCGTTTGCGCGGCACGTTATCATCGTTTTTCCGCGCGCCGCGGGCGTTCCGCCTGCACTGTTCGTCCCATTGTGCAAGAATATCTTCAAAATCCATCATTCACCTTCCGCGGCGGCGCCCTTCGACGTATGCCGTCCGCCGATCCGGAACACGTGCGTTTCCGGTACCCAGCCGCCGTTCGTATCGGTTTGAATATACAGCCATTTGCCCGCTTCCGACAAAATTTCCACTCGCGATCCGGCAGCGAACGCATACGCACCCGAAACCGAATTTTCGGGAACTGCGCGCACCAAACCGCCGGCAAAAACACCGGTATCGGCCCACAGCCGGGACGCGTAAATACCGCCGCACGTCAGCAGCAGCGCGCAAAGCGCCGCACCGCAGGCACAGACGGCTTTCTTCCCGAACAGCGCGAACACGACGCTTCCCGCACCGCAGACGGCGGCACAGACGGCGATCAGAATAGCCGCGGGAACCGACGGTTCGTTTTCGGAAGCCGTGATACCGTACGAGGCTTCCGAGCGCAGCCGCTCGTTACGGAACCCGGGACGCGGCAGCGCGTACCGCTCGGCAGTCCGGAGTTCCGCAAGCAAAGCGGCTCCCTGAGCGTCGGCAGTCCGATACGCATCCGTTTCCGCAACGGTTTCTCCCGGACGGGCGGTAAACGCGGCGGCAAACAAATCGGGAACCGCCGCCGGCGCGGAACCGGAGGCAGCGGACGTATTCGACGCGGCGGACGGCAAAACGTTCACCGTATAAGACGGCAGCGGCAGCGTCATCCGGTATCCGCCGAACGAAACTACCGTTACCGTGATGTCCGGCAGCGCGTACGTACCGGCAACGAGCGGCGTCCACTCGAAATCGGCAACCGCGTCCCAATCGGGAGAAAACGTCCCGCTGCCGTTCCGTGAACGGGAAAACGGATAGCGCTGCACTTCCGAAAAAAGCGAATCCCGCGGCAGCTTCCATGAAAAATCGGTCAGATTGGCGGCGAACCGCACCGATACGGAAAGCGTTAAAACTTCCGCCGCCCGCATCGAAAGAACGCCGCGCGAATCGGGCGGCAGCAGCTGCCCGTCTGCCGCACGGAATTCCAGGGAAAGTTCGGGTTTTATCAAAGCGGGATCTTCGTACACTTCCACCTCTTCAAACGGAACGGCGTACGTTCGGCCCGAAATGCGAACCGAAAGCGGCGGCAGCCGGATGCGGCCGCTTTTCATAATCGAAAACCAAACGCGCACGGACGTTCCGCGCACTTGTTCGCTAATAAGTTCGTCTTTATGCAGGGAAATGAACGAAACGCCCTCCGGCAGCCGCTGCACCGACGCTTGTACCTGCGACGGCGGCACGCCGGGAATTTCGAGTGAAAAGCCGCATTCGCTTCCGGTAAAAAACCAGCTGCCGTTCGGCGTAACGGAAAGATTGCGGAAATCGGACGGAGTTTGCGCACGGATCGACGGAATCGCCGCGCACAAACAGGCGGCTGCCGTTAATAATCGGATGCGGAATCCGAAACGTCGGTTGATTGCTGATTTTTCCATCGGTTCTGATCATTCTCCCTTATAAGCGAAAATATCGTGTTTTCCAAAGCCGAATCGCGCGGTTGTTCGGAAACCGGCGTCATTTCGACGGCGCCCGAAGACGAGGAAGACTCCTCCTGACGCAAAGACAATTCCAGGTTGATTTTGGCATTCATATTCGTACTGTCGATCAAAAGCGCCTGCCGGAACGCTTGCGCGGCCTGCTCGTACTTTCCCTGTCGATGCGCAATGACTCCCGCGTTGTACGCCGCAGAAAACCGGATAAAGTCGGGCGCACTGTCCGAAAGTTCGGAAAGTCGCGCCAAAGCAGCGTCCAGTTCGCCCTGCATGAGGTACGTAGCGGCGAGCCCGTACAAACCGTACTGTTTCAGCGTTTCGTCGTGCCGAAGCTCCGCCGTTTCCGTTACGTTCATAAATCCGGCGACGGCCTCACGATATTCTTTCCGATACCAGCGGAACGTGCTTTCAAGAATGTCTGCGCCGCTTTGCCAATCGGCCGAACAGCCCGTTGCCGACAGCACCAACAGTACCAGCAGCCCCGTCAGTCCTGCGGAATTGCGCCGTTTCTTCGGCGAATCGGAGGCGGCGGGAATCCGGGATTTTTTTTTCAGCCTAGTAACGTCGAATTCCGCTCCGACATATCCGAGCAAAAAGAACGCGACGGCCAACAGACAGAACAGCGGGAACCGTTCTATAGGCCGGTTTTCATATGAAAAACCGGAAAATTCGGCAGTTCCGGCGTGTTTCCGCACCAGATCCAGCACTTCCAGCGCGGAACCGGGAGCGTCGCTGTCCAGGTAAAACGCACGCGCCGTCTGCATGTCGGGAAAAACGACCGCTGCTCCCCGCGGCGTTTTCGCCGAAGCAACGAGATTCCGCAGCGCTTCCGTACGCAACGCCGTTTTTACCGTCGTTTTTTCGTCGCCGGCGAGAATTTCGCTTTCCGTATCGGAACCGAATCCGACGAACACGACCGGAATACCGAATTTCAGCGCGTCTGCCACCGCACCGCTCATGCGACCGTCGGTTTCTTCCCCGTCGGTAAAAACGACTATCGTCCGCGCGGCGGCGGACAGCGGCGGAAACGAATTGACGGCAGCTTCTATTCCGGAACCGATGCTGCTTCCGGTACTCGTCAGCAGCGCGGGTGAAAGCGACGGCAGCAGGGAACGCACCGCGTTCAAATCGGAAGTAAGCGGCACCGCGACGACGCCGCTGCCTTTTGCAATAACAGCAGAAACTTCAGTGCCTTCCATGCGGTCGAGCAGCGCGGCCGCATAGAGTTTCACCGCGTCCAGCCGCGACACCGGTTTGGAAACCGCCGCGCCTGCCCCGGACGAAACATCCTTCGCCGTCATGCTGCGCGAAACATCGAACACGAACGAAACGGACGAACCGGTTCTGCGGACGGGAATCAATTCGGTGCCCCAGCTCACGCCGGCATACGCCGTTATCAGAAAACACCAGGCGAGCGACCAGCAGACTGTCCGGCACATTACGGCGCGCCGCATACGGGCAAACGAAGGGCTCCGTTTTGAACCGACGGCGCCGGACAGCCGGCCGTAATACAGCCGGCACGCGATAACGGCGGGAATGATCGCGAGCAATCCGTAAAAGGCCCACGGACGGACGCATGAAAAATCCATCATATCAGCTCCTTCAAGTACAAACGGCGTATCAGCCACGCGCACGCGAAACAGATACCCGCCGCCAACAGCAGCCGATCGTAATACGAATCTTCAACGTTTTTCAGATAAAACGACTGTACGGTCTGTTCCCTGCCGGTAACGGCGGAAACGGCCGCCGTCAGCTCTCCCATCGATTCAACGCCGAAATACCGTCCGCCGGCCGTCAGGGCGATTTCCTGAAGCGGGCTTTCGTCGAATCGGGAATCCAAATAGCCCGAATACGTTTTGCCCGTCGCCGGGTCAACGTATTCCAGCGGTACGGAACCGCGCGTGCCGACACCCAAAACGTACAGCGTTATACCGTTTTCAAAAGCAAGCTGAGCGGCGGTTCCCGGATGCACGGAACCGGCGTTATTTTCACCGTCCGTTATGAGCACGATGCTCTTTTTGGGCGCCGCTGAAGAAATCAAATGATACGCAGCGGTGCTGACGCCCATACCGATGGCGGAACCGTCGCCGAGTTCTCCGGCTTGCAATGAATTCAGCCGGGCAAAAAAAGCTTCGCGGTCGAGCGTCGGCGGCACCATCAGCGCCGCTTCGGAAGCCAGCGCGACCAGCCCGAACGCCGTGCCGCCCGCTTCCGGCACGATGACGCGCACCGCCTGCTTTGCGGCTTCAAGCCGCGACATGCCGGCGATATCTTTCGCCGCCATCGACGGGCTGACGTCGAGCACGAACAGGATTTCGGAGCCCTTCGCCGTGTATACTTTTTCCTGCCGCATCACGACCGGGGACGCGAGCGCCGCGACCACGGCGCAGTATCCGGCGATGCATAAAATCCGCGACACCGCGGAGGCGATACGGTTCGGCGCATATTTCCATTCAAACGGTGATGCGTTCCAGTCGCCCAAAACGAGCGGAAATGCGGGACGGTTAAAAATACCGGTTCTGCGCAAAACGAACAGCAGCGGGATTGCCGGTAAAAAAAGGAAAAATACCGGATGTTGAAACGCAAGCATCACACTGCTCCTTTTTCAAACAGCTGCAGGCAGCACCGGACGTCCGCCGCCAGCTGTTCGCGGTCGACGTGTTCCTGCTGTTCGGCCGGCGCGAACCGGATATAATCGCAGCGGCGGAAAACGCCGCACAGCAGCTCCACCGCGTCGAACTGCAGCGCGTCGAGCGTTCCGCCGCTCAGCATATCGAACGCCGCCGGAATTTCCGCCGGAACGGCGGCCGAAAACGGATAATCGAAGCGTTTTTCAAGATACGATCGTAAAATCAGTTCGAGCGACGCGGCGAATTCGGCCGGAGAAACGCCGGAACGTCCGAGTTTTTTCAGTTTTGCAAGCGTACCGCGGTAATTTCTGAAATACCGCCGTCTGAGCGCTTGGTTCCGCCAAAACAGCAGCACCGATTTGAACCGCACGAGCGTCACGATGATACATATCAGCAGCACAAGAACGGCAACCGCCGCCGCGTACACTACGTACGTGGTTCCCGGAACGATAACCGGCGCCGCCGGAGAACGCAGCTGAGTTTCATTTAATTTTGCCGAAAGGGAACTGATCGTCACGCGCCCCGGATCGATTGTAAACCGGAAATCTTCCGTTTCCGCGAACATCGCGCGGACAGCCGGAAACGCCGTCAAATCTATCGGCGGAAACGACAGGCTGCCGGGCTTCCACGGAATGAAAAAAACGGATACGCGGTATCCGCGGTCGAGTTTCTGCAACGACAGCTCCCGCACCGTACAGACATCGGCCAGGCCGGCGAACAGCGCGGAATCCGGAACGAACGAATCGCCGTCCACATCGTCCGGCAGCAGCGACACGGACGTGAGTACCGTACAGCGCAGTTCGGCGGTGTCGCCCACGTACACTTCTTTCGGAATCAAAACGGCCGAATCGGCGGGTACCGCCTCGGCCGCGGAAAGGCCCGCCGCAGTGCACACGCAGAGCGCGCACACGCTGACCGTACACACGAACACTAAAACCCGATTCACGTCAGCGGCCCTCCCGTACGGCGAAAAAGCGGACGAGACTCTGCGCTGGATCTTCGGCGGTCGACATGACCAGCGGGACGGCGCCGCGCCGCACGCACGCAGTCTGCCAGCGCTCCACTCTGGCCCGTCCGTCTTCGCGCCACGCGCGGCGGAACGCCGTAAACGTCGTCGGAAGCTGCACGACGGCGGCGCTTTCCGGATCCTGAAACGGAACGCAGCCCATCTCGGGAATATCCGTGTCGAGCGGATCCGTTATGCGAACGGCGACGACGTCGTGCTTCGCACTCAAAACGGCGAGCGGTTTTTCATAGCCGGCCACCCTGAAATCGGACACCACCAGTACGAGCGAACGTTTTTTCAGAAGCCGCGCGGCACCTTTAAGCGCTTTATCCAACGCGGAACCGGCCGCCGCGTCGGACGGCCCAGAGGCCAGCGCATCGTCAAAAGCGGACAAAACGAGCATAACCTGATCGCGGCCTGATTTCGGTTCGCACGAAAATCTGATATCGCCGTCGAACAGGACGGCGCCCACCGGGCTTCCGGTCTGCTCCGCCGCGAACGCCGCGAGCGCGCACGCTTCGCAGGCAGTCCGAATCCGGCTCGAATCGCCGGAACCGGTCAGCATGGAAGCCGACGCGTCGACGATCAGAAACAATACGAGTTCACGCTCTTCTTCAAACAATTTGACGAACGGCTTTCCCATCCGGGCGGTAACGTTCCAGTCGATCGCACGCACGTCGTCGCCGCGCAGATATTCGCGCACGCCGCTGAATTCGACACCTTGTCCGCGGTACACGGACCGGAACGAACCGGATTTCATGCTGTCCGCGAACGTCTTTGAAGCAAGCCGCAGTTTTCCGGCGCGGCGGATAAGCGAGCGGCTGTCGAAAACGGAATCGTCCATATTACGGAACCGGCATCAGGGCAAGAATTTTAGCGATCAGGTCGTCGGCGTACACGCCGTCCGCCGCCGCTTCGTACGAAAGCACCAGCCGGTGCCGCAGCACTGCCGGAGCGGCCGCTTTGACATCTTCAGGCAGCACGAACGACCGGCCGGCAAAAAGTGCCGCGGCTTTGGCGCAGCGGCACAGCGCGATGCTCGCGCGCGGAGACGCACCGAACGAAATGTACCGGTGAATGTCGTCTTGAGCACGGGCGGCTCCCGCAGCAATGTTCCGCGCGCCGCCGAGTTTGAGCGCGGCGGACGGCGCGTTTTTCACCGGCGCCGGACGCGTAACCGACACGATCGAAACGATATATTCTATTATTTTATCATCGCATGAAACCGCTTCAAGCAGTTTACGGCAATTTCCGAGTTTTTCCGCGGAAAAAACTTTTTTGACCGGTACGGTTTCCGGATTCCCGCCGCCGCGCACGATGTTCACTTCTTCCGCCGCAGAAGGATAGGAAACCTGCAATTTTAACAGGAAACGGTCGAGTTCCGCTTCGGGCAAACTGTACGTTCCTTCCTGCTCGATGGGATTCTGCGTGGCAAGCACGAAAAACGGATCGGGCAGTTTATACGTCCGTTCGCCGATCGTAACCTGTTTTTCGGCCATCGCTTCAAGCAGCGCCGACTGAACCTTCGCCGGCGCACGGTTTATTTCATCGGCAAGCACCAGATTTGAAAACACCGGTCCCTTGCGCACCGAAAACGTTCCGCTGCCCTGTTCGTAAATCAGCGTTCCGGCAACGTCCGCCGGAAGCAGATCGGGGGTAAACTGGATCCGCTTGAAATCGAGTCCCGAAAGATCCGAAAACGTCTTCACCGCCAGAGTCTTGGCTAGACCGGGAACACCCTCAAGCAAAACGTGTCCGCCGGCGACCAACGCAGTCAAAATACCGTCTATAACCGCCTGCTGCCCGACGACCCGTTTTGCCGCTTCATCACGGCAATCCTGCAGCAGCTGTCTGCACTGCTCGAAATCGGCCGCATCTATTTCCTTCATCAACGCCATATACCCGTATCCTCATATTCTAAAATATGTATGAATTTGCAGAAATTTTCATCAAAATGTATGTTTATACAGATTGACACAAAATAACGCTTTCACAATAATATACTCTATCATGTTACACTTTTTAGCACAAGAATTAAACGATATTCTTACCTCGACCGCGCCCGGCGCGCTGCTTTCCGACTTCGGTCAGCGTATGTATTTTCCCAAGGGAATTATTGCACAAAGCGCGGAGGCGAAACAGTTCGGTAAAAAAGCGAACGGAACCATAGGCATGACGGTAAAAGACGGCAAACCGGTCATTCTTCCCTGCATTCACAAACAGGTTCCCGATTTGTCTTCAGCCGAATTGGTCGCGTACGCACCCACTGCGGGAAACCCGGAACTTCGCCAATTGTGGAAAGAAAAAATCATACGGAAAAATCCGGCGCTCACGGGAAAAAATTTCTCGCTGCCGGTAGTGGTTCCCGGACTGACTGCGGGAATTTCCTATTTGTGCGATCTGTTCCTCTCCGAAGGGGACGTTCTGCTGTCGGGCGATCCGTCGTGGGACAATTACGTGCTGATAGCCGAATCGCGCCGTAAAGCCCGGTTCGTACAGTTCAACATGTTTACCGAGGCCGGTCTGGACGGCAGATTCAATTGCGCCGAATTCAAAAAAGCGGTCGAAACGAACGCCGCGTCGGGAAAGTTACGCATACTGCTTAATTTTCCGCAGAATCCGTCCGGATATTCGCCGACGAAATCGGAAGCCGACGAAATCTGTTCTATTATTAAAGAAACTGCGGAAAAAGGCTGCACCGTCATGGTGTGGTGCGACGATGCGTATTTCGGGCTGAATTACGAATCGGACATCGAAGCGCAGTCCCTGTTCGCCCGCCTTGCCGATATGCATGAAAACGTGTTCGCGGCAAAAATAGACGGCCCCACCAAAGAAGATTTCGTCTGGGGTTTCCGCTGCGGATTTTTGACGTTCGCGGGCAAAGGTTTGACGGACGCGCACTACGACGCACTGGTAAAAAAACTGATGGGAGACATCCGTTCTTCGGTGTCGTGCTGTTCGACGCCGCCGCAGTCGATCATGCTGCGCGCGTTCAAGGAAGCTTCGCTTGAAGCTGAAAAAAAAGAATTCCGCGACATGCTTGAAAGACGGTACCGCAAAGTCCGCACGTTCCTTGAAGGCAAAAGAACCCATCCGGTGCTGCAGCCCATGCCGTTCAACTCCGGCTACTTTATGAGTCTGCGCTGCAACGGAATTGACGCGGAACAGCTGCGGCAGAAACTGCTGCATGAAAAAGGAATCGGCGGCATCGCTATCGACGATAAAACCTTCCGCATCGCGTTCTCCAGTATCGACGAACGGCTTATTGACGAGGTTTACGAGGCTGTGTACACTACAGCAGATGAATTGGCTCACTCCTGATTTTACACGTACCAAAAGAAGCGCCCGGCAGCGTGCTGCCGCGGCGTTCACACTCGCTTTTGCCGCCGCTTTCGGCTGCGTTTCCTGCACTGTGGGAAAGGCGGATCCCGTTATCGTGTGGACGAACCGGCAGGAATTGGTTTCATACGCCGAACTGTTCAATTCGGTCCAGAACGAAACCAAAGTTTTTATCGTCTACAAAGACGCTCCGGTCGAATCGATCCCGCCGGCAAAAGACGAACCGAGTCCCGACATCGTCGTGGGCCCGTGGCTTAAAAACGAAAAAGTTCGAAAAAACTTCAGACCGCTCGATTATATGTTCAGCGAACAGCGTGTCAATCAGGCGACGTTTTATCCGCAGCTGCTCAATTCGGGCAACGTCAACGACAAACAGTACCTTTTTCCGCTCAGTTTCAATCTGCCGGCGGTAATCTTTGCCAACGGAAACCGGAAATACGTCGATGAAAATTATATTCTGTCGCTGGACCAAATCCGCGACAAAGCGGCGGCGTTCAACGCAAAAAACAAATCGGGTATTTACACGTCGATGGGATTTGCGCCGCGCTGGAATCCCGATTTTCTCTATCTCGCCGCCAAAATAAAACAATGCGGTTTCCGGGAAAAAAACGAATTGTTTTCATGGAACGAATTGAAACTGGCGGAAACCATGAATTATCTGAAAAACTGGACGACCGCAGCGAACGGGTCGACGGCGGAAGAACGGGACTTCGAGTTTAAATATCTGTATACTCCCGAATACAAACAGGTTACCGCGGGAAGCTGCCTGTTCGCCTACGTAACCAGCGACGAACTGTTCACCATTCCGGCGGAACGGCTGCAGGAAATAGATTTCCGCTGGATACATGAAAATTATCGGATTCCGGTTGAAGATTCGCTTATTTACTTGGGATTGTATAAAAAAGCGCGCAACCCCGACGGAGCGGAAGCGTTCATTTCGTGGCTGCTGAAAGAGCCGACGCAGAAACTGCTGCTCGACCGGACGGCGGAGATGAATCTGAACACGACGACGTTCGGCATAGCCGGCGGTTTTTCTTCAATAAAAAGCGTCAACGAACGGGTGTTTCCGCTGTATTACCGAACGCTGCTCGACAACATGCCGGCCGCCGAATATCTGACGCCGCCGAATCCGCTGCCGCCGCGCTGGAAAAGTCTCAAGGAGCGGGTCGTCGTGCCGTGGCTGGAAGACGCTTCCGACACCAAAAACGAAACGCCGCCCAAATCGATGGACGCGCTGATTTCCGAATGGTCTAAGCAGTATTACTAAAACTGCTAAACCCGTAGCGTTTGGAGCCGATACTTTAAATGAGGGTATCGGTTATGATTTCCAATATCGGCGCGTTCAACGCTTATTCGTACAATGCAATTCTCGGCAACACAGGAAGCAGCAAGCTGCAAATTCCGGTACAGCCGGGTCTCGTCGTATATTCCCAACTGGAACATATTTCGGGCGTCGCGGCAAAACAGAATCAGAGCGGCGTCAACATCACTAAAATACAGATACTGAACACGCTTATCGACCAGCTCGTTTCCCTGAAAAAAAAGCCCGATCAGGGAGCGAAGCCGGACACGCTTACCGGCGATCAAGTAGATACGCTCATCAAAAACTATCAGAATCAAATTCAGACGGCAATAAAAACGGCCGAAGCCAATCCGTTCGCACCGGCGGGTGTCTCCGTGCAGCCGGGCGCGCTGTTCAGCCTTTCGGTGTAAACGTCTCCGCTGCCGCCGTGCGGGCGCGATTCAAAGGCACACGGCGCCGCCGACCGGCAGTTTTCATGCACAATTGCGTCAATCAATAAATTTTTCTCTTATTACTCCTTTTCAGATGTTCCGCTGTTGAATAAAACCGTAAAAAAAGGTATATTTTTCATATATACAGTCAGGAAGTTCTCCGGACAATACCGGTAAACGATAAGGAGTTATTATGACAATTAATGACATCAAACACCCCAAAATCAAAGCGTGGGTGGAAGAAGTCGCAAAAATGTGCGAACCCGACAACGTATACGTATGCGACGGATCAAAAGCTGAATACGACAAACTGATGCAGGAGATGATCAAGTCCGGCCTTGCCACTCCTTTGAAAAAACGCCCCAACAGCGTTCTGTTCCGCTCACAGCCGTCAGACGTTGCCCGTGTTGAAGGACGTACTTATATTGCAAGCACGAAAGAAGAAAACGCCGGTCCCACGAATCACTGGATCGATCCGAACGAACTGAAAGCGACGATGAAAGGATTGTACAAGGGCTGCATGCACGGCCGCACGATGTACGTCATTCCGTTCTCGATGGGTCCCGTCGGTTCCAAAATCGCCAAAAACGGTATCGAAATCACCGACTCCGCGTACGTTGTCTGCAATATGGACATCATGACCCGCGTGGGAACGGCCGTTCTCGACGTATTGGGTACGAACGGTGAATTCGTTCCCTGCCTGCACTCGGTCGGAAAACCCCTCGCGAAGGGTGAAAGCGACAACGGCGACTGGCCGTGCGCCGATATGGAACACAAATACATTTCCCACTTCCCCGAAGAACGCACCATTTGGTCGTACGGTTCGGGTTACGGCGGAAACGCCCTGCTGGGAAAAAAATGTTTTGCGCTCCGCATCGCGTCCGTACTGGCGCGCGACGAAGGCTGGCTTGCCGAACACATGCTCATCCTGAAGCTGACAAGCCCCAGCGGTGAAGTCAAATACGTTACCGGCGCATTCCCCTCTGCGTGCGGTAAAACGAACCTCGCCATGCTTATTCCGACCATCCCCGGCTGGAAAGTCGAAACGATCGGCGACGATATCGCCTGGATGAAATTCGGTGACGACGGCCGTCTGTACGCCATCAACCCCGAAAACGGATTCTTCGGCGTCGCGCCGGGAACGAGCAACGATTCCAACAAAAACGCCATGGAATCGATCAAAGAAAACACCATCTTCACAAACTGCGGTTTGACCGAAGACGGAGATATCTGGTGGGAAGGAATCGGTTACCCGGCTAAGGGCGAACTGGTCGACTGGCACGGAAACAAAAAACCGGCGCCCGCAAAAGACAAGAGCCCCAAAGGTGAAGAAATCGCTCACCCGAACGCCCGCTTTACCGCTCCGGCGCATCAGTGCCCCTGCATCGCTTCCGAATGGGAAGATCCCAAAGGTGTGCCGATCAGCGCGTTCCTGTTCGGCGGACGCCGCCCGTCTACGATTCCTCTGGTGCACCAGAGCCGCGACTGGAACCACGGTGTGTTCCTCGGTTCGATCGTCGGTTCCGAAGTAACGGCAGCCGTCATCTCCGATCAGGTCGGTCAGGTTCGCCGCGACCCGTTCGCGATGCTCCCGTTCTGCGGATACAACATGGGCGACTACTTCCAGCACTGGATCAATCTGGGCAAGAAAACGACGGCGGACAAACTGCCCAAAATTTTCTACGTCAACTGGTTCCGCAAGGACGCCGACGGCAACTTCATGTGGCCCGGATACGGCGACAACAGCCGCGTTTTGGCGTGGATTTTCGACCGCTGCGACAACAAGGACAACTTCGTTGAAACCGCTATCGGCTATATGCCGAAAGACGGCGCGATCAACACGACCGGCCTTGACGTTTCCGCCGACGCGATGAAAGCCATCACCTCCGTGGACAAGGAAGGCTGGCTGAAAGAAATCAAGGACATCCGCGAAAACCACTACCCCAAATTCGGAAAACACCTGCCTAAAGAACTGTCTGCCGAATTGGACAAATTGGAAGCGAATCTGAAAAAAATGTAAACGTGCCGAGCCGTAATTTGCGGTAAGGATACGGAACTCCGTAACTCCCGATATCGGGCGCTGCGGAGTTCTTTTCTTTTTAAATAAAATTTGAAAAAAATCCGTAACGGTAGTAATATATGGAAATGAAACCAAGGAGGTTTTTATAGTATGGATGAACTTGCAAACGGTGAAAACAGGGAAATATGTCACTGCAAAAAAGTTTCGTACGTCGATATAGAACGCGTACTGCACAACAGCAAAAAATTCAGCGACGTTGAACGGGCGTTCGCGGAAGTGCAAAAGCAGACCCATTGTTCGACGGGCTGCGGAAAATGTCAGAAAGAAATTGAAAAAACGATATCGGAAATCATGTCCGCATAAAGGCGGAATACTGTTGAGCGCGGCACTCGCCGCGTTCGCTGCCGCCGCGTTCGCGGCCGCAGCATTAGCGCAAACGGCAAGCGCCCAAACGACAGACGCAGTACTAACGGCAGACGCCGATCGGGCTTCGTACGGCGTGTTCATCGGCTTGGAACCGGAAAACGCCGGCGCGGCGGCCGGATATGAAACGATCGTCGTCGACGCAGCGCTTTTTTCTGCGGAACAGATTGCGGATTTACACCGTTCGGCCCGAACGGTGTATTCGTATTTGAACATCGGTTCGATCGAAAAATTTCGCAGCTATTACGCCGATTTCAAAAAAATTACACTCGGCCCGTACCGTAACTGGCCGGAAGAACGGTGGATAGACGTTTCTAATCCGGCGTGGCAGAATTTCGTAACCGAAACGCTTGCGCAAAATCTTGTCGAAAAAGGCATAGACGGCTTTTTTCTTGACAACGCGGACGTATGGCACGAATATCGGGAACCGCGAATTTACGCCGGACTGCTGCAGATACTCGCTGAACTGAAAAGATTCGGGCTGCCCGTGATACTGAACGGCGCCGACACGTTCGTGAGGCACGCGCTCGATACGGGAGAACTGGCGGGACTTGTCGACGGAGTGAATCAGGAAACGGTGTTTACGACGATCAACTTCAAAAAGGGAACGTTCGGTACTGCAAAAACCGACGCTATCGATTATTATACGGACTATTTGCTGCGCTGTAAACGCGCGGGACTTGCCGTCTATCTGACCGAATACGGAACGGACGCCCGAACGGCGGAGCGCATAGCCGAGTTCTGCATACGCAACGGGTTCGCGTATTACGTGTCGCCGTCCGTACAGCTGAACGGTGCGCCGCCGCAGGCCGAATAAAAAAACCTCCGCTACCGAACGGTACGGAGGTTTTCTCATACGGAAACCCGCCTGACGGCGGGATCGTACGCGGATTTAGTCCTGCTTGATATTAAAGCGCTTGTTAAAGCGTTCGATACGACCGGCAGTGTCGACCAATTTCTGCTTACCGGTAAAAAACGGGTGGCAAGCGGAACAAATTTCAACGTTAATATTTTTTACCGTTGACCGCGTTTCAATCACATTGCCGCAGGCACAGGTGATTTTCGTCATTTCGTACGTAGGATGAATACCTTCTTTCATCATTTCCTCCAACTATTCGATTCGTCTTGCCCGAAAACAGGGACGCACCCGCATAAAAGCGGAAGCGATCTTCTGCATCCACAAAACGTCAAGTTCCATATCCGTTCTTGAGCAACCGTTACGCTCCGCCGAGCGTATTCATTGATTTCAGGAACGCTTCATTATTCTTTGTTTTCTTCATTCTGTCAAGCAGCAATTCTATAATTTCCGCATCGTCCATCGGATTTATGACTTTGCGCAGCACCCACACTTTCTGCAATTCTTCTTCGGTAAGCAGCAGTTCTTCTTTGCGCGTACCGGATTTCTTGATATTGATTGCCGGGAACAGCCGGCGGTCGGCGAGCTTGCGGTCGAGATTGATTTCCATATTGCCGGTTCCCTTGAATTCTTCAAAGATAACCTCGTCCATACGGCTGCCGGTTTCGATCAGCGCGGTCGAAATGATCGTCAGACTGCCGCCTTCCTCAACGTTGCGCGCCGCACCGAAAAACCGTTTGGGCTTATGCAGCGCGTTGGAGTCGACACCGCCGGACAATACTTTGCCGGACGTTGGAACGGTCTGATTGTACGCACGCGCAAGACGCGTGATGGAATCGAGAAAGATCACGACGTCGCGTTTATGTTCCACGAGGCGCTTCGCCTTTTCAAGCACCATTTCGGCAACCTGCACGTGCCGGGTCGCCTGCTCGTCGAACGTGGAAGAAATGACTTCCGCGTGTATCGAGCGTTCCATTTCGGTAACTTCTTCGGGGCGTTCATCGATCAGCAAAACGATCAGATACACTTCGGGATGATTCGCCGTGATCGCGTTCGCAATCTTCTGCATCAAAATGGTTTTACCGGCTTTCGGCGGCGCCACGATCAGCGCGCGCTGCCCTTTGCCGATCGGGCAGAACAGATCCATTATGCGGGTGGAAACTTCACCCGTCGTCGTTTCCAAATGCAGTTTTTCATTCGGATACAACGGCGTCAGGTTTTCAAACGGTATGCGGGTCTGCGCCACGCGGGTATCGTCGAAGTTGACCGTTTCAATGCGGAGCAGCGCGAAAAAGCGTTCGCCTTCTTTGGGAGAACGAATCTGACCGTAAATGGTGTCGCCGGTTTTCAGATTGAACAGGCGGATTTGACTGGGTGAAATGTAGATGTCGTCCGGTCCCGGAAGGTAGCTGTTCTGCGGCGAACGCAGAAAACCGTAACCGTCGGGGAGGATTTCGAGCGCGCCGCTTGCAAAAATGATTCCGCCGTGTTCCGTATGGGCTTTCAGGATGACGAAAATCAATTCCTGTTTTTTCATCGGTGCAAGGTCGTCGTGCGGAATGCCGTACTGACCGGCCAATTCACGCAGTCCGTGCATACCCATACTCGTCAGTTCGTTTATGGAAAGACGGGGCTTTGAATCGTTTGCGGCGGCATCTTCCGCAGTGTTTTGCAAGGCGGCGGCGTCACCCTGATTTTCATACGCGGGACCGGCGTTCCGGTCGGCGTACGCCGTGTTCCGACCGCCGCTGCGCGGCCGGCCGCGGGGATTATATTCCTGATCCTGATTATTCCGGTTTGCGCCGCTGCGGTTTACCGGAACACGGCGGGCGGTTCTGCGAACCACCACGCGTTCTTTTGGGGCTGATTGCTGCTCCGAAACGTTTTCCGTTTCAGGACGAACCGTTCGAGCCGGCTCGGCGGTGCAACTATCCTGATTTGTTAAAGTATTACTTTCTGATTCGGCGGGATTTTCTGCGAAAGAAGGTGTTTCAGCGTTTGCAACGCCCAATTCGAGCTGCGCCTGAACAGGTTGCCCTTCTTGCGGCTGATTTTCTGACGTATCGACAAACCGCCGTCTTTGAATCGGTGCCATTAAAATATCTCCATGTTTATGGTTTATTAAAATGAAATAGGCATAGAATTTATTAAAACGAATTCAAAATGACTTAGTAATTGATTCTACCAGAAACGGCACCTACCTGTCAAGTATTACGCACGATATTTTTTGCCGATATGCAGCAGTTCGCCCTATAGACCAAATCGGAAAAATCTTGTATTCTTGTTACGAATTTTTTCCTTGTCTACGGTTTGTATCAAGAAAAATTCCAAAATATAACATATTGTCAATCGCATTGACAAAAGATAGGAGATACTGATGAAATTGATATCCCTGTTTTTGTTGCTTGTGGTTACATCCTGTAGTTTGGAAGATACCAGGAGCTTGGTGGACCACAAAGAAAAGCAAAACGAGATCACGGAGCCGCAGGTTCCGCAGCCATCAAAACCACCGAAAAATATTTTTCCCGAGAAAATTACACTCGCTACCAATGAAAAATACGAATTCCCCGTAAAGGGACTTTTCATCGATAATAGCGGAAACAAGATTTTCAGCATAAACGACAACATGATTGTCCCCAACGGAGAAACGACCGGCTCCCATACGATATTCTTCTATTATGAAAACAAACCCTACAAAATTGAAGTCGAGATCGTCAAGGCAACGGAACCTGAACCGGCAAAACCCGTCTCCCCGCAGGAAGAAAACACTCCCATCGTAAAACCGGATGTCAATCCGGGCAGTAAACCGGAAATAGCCCCCGTGGACAAAAACTACAAAATCAAAGAGACCAAGTGGCTGAAAGGAATCAGGGAACCTGCTGCCGGTGCCATCAAAACGGTAGACGGATATAAATCGTGGCCGGAGAACCCGCCCGCCACGAATTGGTACAATACCATGAAACTGGCCTACACTCACGGAGCCGATTCATTTATAAATTCCGGATTCAAGAGCGATGCAAGTCTCTGCTACGGAGTGGTTGCCGCAAACATGATTCACTGGTGGATCGACGTCAATCGCGACACTATAAACGGAATGGGTGAAGAGATATCGAAAAAAATATACGAGGAGATAAAATACGAGATACCGGACGGCAACTCCACCTACAGCACTTTGCTGGCTAAAATACGGGACAGTGACAAGCTCAATCACGCGAGCGGAGGCGACGTACGGGAAGTTCTGTACTGGTTTTTTGACACCTATCTGCCGGGCGCGTACGACAACGGCAACAGCTCGTCCACAAGGCTCATCTATTCGGAATTCGTTTCTCCCGCCGATTTTGAGGCGAAACTCAAAGGCTACATAGATGCGGGGCATTCCGTAGCCTTGAGTTACGCCATAAAAAACAGCGGCAGGCATATCATCAATGTATTCGGCTACAGTGTCGACGATAACGGAAAAATCGTCGAGATTTGGATCGGCGATTCAAACCACGGAAACAAAGACGAGCCGTTCAGAGGTTCCAAACTCATACCCTACGGCCTCTATTACCGAGGAGGTAACATTTATTTTACCAACTTGGGAGCCGGCTGGACAACGACGAACAGAATTGAGGAACTGACCATATTGAAATCTCATCCCGACGGCGCCTGAGCCGAGTGATTCGCCGTTTACGGTCTTTGCCGGCACGGAAGCAGCGAACAAGGCGGCGCTTTACAAAAAAAGGCTAGCCCGGCTTGGAGGGAGCGGAGCGTAAAAAAGAACCGGAACGAAAGTTCCGGTTCTTTTTTACCGGCCGTGAGGGTAAGTCCCGGAAAGCCGGGTTGCAAAGGACGCCGCTCCGAAAAACGCTCACTCGCGGCACTCTTGACTGTTCGCCGATAATCGGGCATAGTGTACCAATGCAAATAGAAAAACGACGGATGCCCCGCTTTTCCGATATAGGACGGGTTGAGGCGGCAGATATTTGTATTTTTCCCGGAACACTCATAGACATTTGTATGAAGGGGTGTAAAATCCGGTTTCCCATACACGTAACGCTTGATATGGACACGGAATACGAATTGACCGTAACGGTCAGCAGGAAATCCGTGCCGCAGTCGCTGACGCTTATCGGCCGGCCGGTACGGCTGGAGTACAGCGGAACTTCTTCCGAAATAGGTTTTCAGGTGCTGCGCAGTCCCGATTCACGCCTGTTTGAATCGTATATTCGGGCGCGGACAGCCGAGCAGCAATCCGAAGACTGCGGGTCCGATTTTGAATCCGAATCGGACGAAGAGTCGTACGTTTCCAATTATTATGTCGGCTGAGCGGAGCCCGGCGAGTACCGAGCGGCAGCCGGTGCGGGGTGAACGAAAGCCGATGCCGAACGGGGCCGCCGCGTATTTGGCGTTTCCCGAGGCGGCGCATCTGTTTACCGAAGAACTGCACAACAGGTTCGGTGTGGCCGAATCGGAAATCGCTTCGTTCAGACGGTACGGAGACTTATTCGTCCTGCCGCACGCGCTGGAAAAGACGCCGTATTGGTGCCGAACTGCGCTTACGGAGCCGTTTACGTTCTCGTTCAATTCGATCGGCGAGGCGGCGGCGGAACTGAAACGCATTCAGCGCAACTGGGCGCCGTACGGATTTACGTCGTTCAGGCGGACCGCTTTGATTCAGGAAAAACTTCCGTACGTCAATATGAAGCCGAAAACGTTTCCGGTCAAAATTCCGACGAGTCCGATCGGTGTGTATATGCTGACGGACGATCATACGATGCTCGCTTCCGCCCGAACGACCAGTTTTTTGCCGGCGGGTACGTTGGAATTCAAGGAAGATCACGAAAATCCGCCGAGCAGAGCGTATCTGAAACTGCAGGAAGCGCTTACGCACGTTTACAGCAGATTCGGCGTATTGCCCGGCGAAGGCAGCCGCTGCTTCGACGCGGGGGCGTGTCCCGGCGGCTGGACCTGGGTACTCAGACAGCTCGGCTGTACGGTGTTGGCCGTAGACCGTGCGGAACTGGCGCCGAAGCTCATGGCCGATCCGCTCGTAACGTTTCAAAAACACGATGCGTTTACGCTGCCGCCGCAGGAGATCGGCCCGTTCGATTGGGTGTGTTCCGACGTCATCTGCTATCCGGAACGGCTGCTCGAATGGGTAGGTAAATGGCTGGACAGCGGTATGTGCCGAAACATGATATGTACGATAAAAATGCAGGGTGCGATCGATTGGCGCGTCGTCGAGCGATTCGCCGATATTCCCGACAGTACGGTGCTGCACTTGAATTACAACAAGCACGAGCTGACCTGGATACACGTCGACGGCGCTGATTCACGCACAGAGAACGCTATTTAATAGAAGACAAATCGAACGGCGTTTCCTGATAGACGCAGTAGTTCAGCCAATTTGAATAAAACAGGTGAGCCGTACTGCGCCACGAAGACAGCGGCGGATTCGCCGGATCATCGCCGGGAAAATATCGGTACGGCACGTCGATCGGCAGCCCTTTTTCCTTGTCGCGGAAATATTCGGCGGCAAGCGTATCGGTATCGTATTCCAAATGCCCGGTCATGAATATTTCCCGATTCGTCGGTGAGCGTACCAGCAGCACGCCGGCTTCCCGGGATTCGGCCAAAATAGTCAAATCTTTTTGCGCTTCGATATCGCTGCGCGAAACGGTCGTATGGCGCGACTGCGGAACGGGAAAAATGTCGTCAAAGCCGCGCAGAAGCGGTTCGGCGGCGCTCGTCCGGTAATGATCGTAGACGCCGAACAGTTTTGCATCCAGCAATTGTTTTTGCACGCCGTAATGGTGATACAATCCGGCTTGAGCGCCCCAGCAAATGTACAGCGTACTGAACACGTTCTCTCGCGCAAAATCCATGATCGCGCATAAATCGTCCCAATAATCTACCTGCTCGAACGGCAGCTGTTCCACCGGCGCACCGGTAATGATCATACCGTCGTATTTGGAATGCAGAACGTCTTTCGACGTAATGTAAAATCGCTCCAAATGTTCCGGGCCGGTGTTTTTCGACACGTGGTGTTCCATGTGCACGAGTGAAATTTCCACTTGCAGCGGCGTGTTACCCAGCAGACGCAGCAACTGCGTTTCTGTGGCGATTTTGGTCGGCATCAAATTGACGATCGCTATTTTTAAAGGGCGGATATCCTGACAAACCGCCCGCTGATCCGTCATAACGAAAATATTTTCATTTTCGAGGATGCTGCAAGCCGGCAAATCGGATTGTATTTTAATTGGCATAACGGAAAGAGTATAGCATATTCCGTTCAGATTTGCTATACTTCACTTATGAGATTCTCTGCCTACCGAGCGGAGGATGGGGGCGGCGCAGGAAAACCGGATAAAAAGAAAGCCCTGAAAAAGCTGAAAACACTGGTTTTTACTTCAAAAAACGAACCGGAACCCTTCCGTAAAAAGATAGAAGAAACGTTCAACTCTCCGTTTATCCCGGCTAAAGTCGAATGCCGGGATCTTGCGTTGGGTACGGTTCCGTGCGATATACTGACGCCCGAAGTCTGTTTCGCGAAACGAATCATTTTATATATTCACGGCGGATCGTTTATCGGCGGTTCGCGTTTTTCATGGAGAAGTTTCTGCGCTTCATTCGCTGCGGAAGCGACGTCGCGGCTGGTCGTACCGGAATACCGGCTTGCGCCGCAGCACCCTTATCCGGCCGCGCTTGAAGACGTTCAGACCGTGTTCCGTGAAATATATACGAAAGAACAGAGCGCCGGCAAAGACGAGCCTGAATTTATCATAGCAGCGGACGGAGCCGGAGCGTCCATCGCGCTGGCGCTCGTACAGACGCTGCGCGATAAATACCGGCAGAGTATCAGAAACATCATGCTGTTTTCCCCTTGGCTTGATCTGACGGCGGCATCTTTGACTCCGAGTGAAAAGAAACGTTCCGACGACATCATAAACGCGGACTGCATCAAGCGCAGCGGCAGTCTGTACACGTATGAATCGAATTTGAAAAATCCGCTGGTTTCACCGCTATACATGCCGCAAGACAAAATAGCCGATTTTCCGCCGGTATACGTACAATGCGGCGGCGCCGAACTGCTGCTGCGCGACGTGCGGACGTTTCAGGAAAAACTGAAAGCGGCGGGCAGATCGTGCACGGTCGACGTATGGCCGGACATGATGTTCATGTTCCAAATGGCAGACGCTGACCTGCCGCAGGCGCACTTCGCCGTACAGCGGGCCGGAAAATACATTCAAACGTACGACAGGGAGCAGGACGGTCCGCAATGGAACTCGTAGCGCCTGCGGGAAATCTTGACAAACTCTTTTACGCCTACACGTACGGCGCCGACGCGGCGTACATCGGATTGAAACGTTTTTCACTCCGGGTAAAGGCCGATAATTTTTACGGAAACGAATACGAACGTATCATCGGATTGAAAAAAGAGCATCCGGGGAAAAAACTGTTCTGCGCACTCAACATCAGTTTCCATAACCGCGATATAGATCATTTTCTGGCGGAATTGGATTACTTTCGGTCCTACCCGATCGATTCTTTTATCATTCAGGATATCGGCATGGTTCCGATTATCCGAAAACATTTTCCGGAAGCGGCGCTGCATCTGAGCACGCAGGCGAACTGCATCAACCGCGAAGCCGTTAAAATGTACCGGGATCTCGGATTCAAGCGGGTCGTTTTGGGGCGCGAAGCGTCGCTGAATGAAATCCGCGAGATAAAAGACGCCGTGCCGGAAATGGAACTTGAAGTATTCGCACACGGCGCAATGTGCATCGCCTATTCGGGAAGATGTCTCATGAGCGCGTATCTGACCGGACGCAGTGCGAACGGCGGATTCTGTTCCCATTCGTGCCGCTGGGAATACGGCGTACGGGCGAATCTGCCGCAGTCGGGCGCACTCGCGCTGGAAGAAAAAGAACGGCCGGGGGAATATTTTCCCGTATTTGAAGGCGAAGATTTTACCGCCGTCCTGTCGTCAAAAGATTTGTGCATGATAGATCATCTTGACGATATGAAAAAAGCCGGCGTCGATTCGTTAAAAATCGAAGGCCGCATGAAAAGCATATATTACGTAGCGCTCGTTACGCGGGCGTATCGGAAAGCACTCGACGCACTGGAAGGCCGTATTACGTCCGAAGCGGCGGACCCGTTCGTGCGGGAACTGTACAACGCGAGCCACCGCGAATTCGGCACGGGTTTTTTCTACAGCCGGGAGGACGCTGACAAGACGACCGTCGGTGCGTCCGACAGTCCCTACGAATTGAGCGCCGCGCTCGGGAACCGCCTGTCCGAAACACGGGAACGGCTCGTGTTTACCCGCGCGGCGGAAACTGCCGCCCGGCGGAAAGCGGAAACGGAGGCGCTGCATCCGGCGGCCCGCGCCGCCCGTGAAGCCGATTACGCCGCTCACCCCGAAAAGCGACCGCCCGTCGTACAGCCGCGCGCCGGCTGGCATTTTTACGAATACGATTCCATGAATAAGATTTCCGCACCGTCCTGCGGCGGCGCACGGGAGACGCGGTTGGAGTTCATTTCACCGGACTGCGCGGCGCTGCGCACGGAACGCGGCGAATACGAACTCGTTGATCCCGAAACGGGCGAAATCATGCAGTGGGTATGCCACGGGCATCCGTGTCTGCTGTATACGGCGCTGCCGATCGAAAAAGGAATGCTCGTCCGTGCGGAGAACCCGCTGTTCGGCAAACCGCAGGGCCGATAACATCCGGCGTCTGCACTGCCAATAACCGCGCGGCGGAAAGCGGAAACAGCGGTCGGCGCTCAACAGCTGAGTTACCTATAACCGCAGGGCCGGTAACGTCCGGCGTCTGCACTGCCAATAACCGCGCGGCACGGTCTGTTGCCGATAATGCGGCACGGTCTGTTGCAGACGAGCGGCGGCACCGGAACGGAATAAACCGCCGGCAGCGCCGCGGGATATTCCGTTCCGGCGCGCTATTCGGACTGCCGCGGGCGGACGGCTTTTTTAGCCGGAATTTCAGCGGGCTCGTCCCATTCGACTTCAAGCGAGCGCTCTTTACAGTTTGGAATGCGGGCGAACACAGAACAGTCCGCACGGTGAATGATAATTCCCCGGCCGCGCGACACGAATCCGACGATAGGATCGCCGAAAACGGGTTTGCAGCAGCCGGCTTTCGTAACCAGAAAATTCGTCGTAGTACCGATTCTGATCTTATCCTGTCCGCCGCTTACCGGAGGAACGCCGGGCTTCACACCGTCGCCGCGCCGATGCGGCCGGGACGCCGCGGCATCCGATTCGGCGGCAGCGGATTTGAGCGCGCCGGGCACCGGCTGTTTTTCCGAAAATCCCGGGTCGTTTTGCAGCAGCCACGCGCGTATTTTGCTGCGGGCTTTCGCGGTGCGAACCATCTGCAACTGATTGGCCGTCGGATGCGCCTGCGGATTGG
Source organism: Treponema brennaborense DSM 12168 (assembly GCF_000212415.1). NCBI lineage: Bacteria > Pseudomonadati > Spirochaetota > Spirochaetia > Treponematales > Treponemataceae > Treponema > Treponema brennaborense. The sequence continues at coordinate 2,495,355 of NC_015500.1, forward strand.
TGAGCACGTCTATACTCTGCGTATTTTTCAGCGGTTTTGACAACGGAATGATCTGACCGTCGGCCTTTGCACCAGTAATTTTTTCGCCGATCGCCGAATGTATCTGATACGCAAAATCTATGGCCGTTGATCCGGCCGGCAATTCGATGACGTCGCCTTTCGGCGTAAACACATAGATCGAATCGCCCAGCAAATCCTCTTTTATCTCATTGAAAAAGTTTTCGTCGTTCAGATATTCGTTTCTCAGCTTTTTAAGCTGATTGATGATCGATAAATTATCGACGCTGACTTCGTCGTGATTCGTGCCTTTTTTATACAGCCAGTGACTGGCGACACCGTATTCGGCGACCGAATGCATGTCTTTCGTCCGGATCTGTATTTCAAGGGGCATCCCCTCGCACAGAACCGTGGTGTGCAGACTCTGATACCCGTTCGCCTTCGGCATCGCGATATAATCCTTAAAACGCCCGTCGAGCGGCTTCCACAAATTGTGTACCAAACCCACCAGCGTGTAGCATTCGGCGCTCGTATTGCAGATAACGCGAAGCGCCAGCAAATCGAACAGTTCGTCGGCGGCTTTATTGCGTTTGCGCATCTTCTGATATATCGAATAAAAATGCTTGGCTCGGCTTGAGACGGCGATTTCGATGCCGGCACGCGAAGCTGCCCGATATATTTCCTTTTGCGCTTTTTCCAAATAATCGGAGCGCTCGTTTTTCTTGAGCGCCACGATACTTTTCAGTTGGGCGTATACGTCGGGATTCGTAAATTTCAGACTCAGATCTTCAAGTTCCGACTTTACCGACGACATACCGAGCCGGTTCGCCAGCGGCGCCCAAATGTCGATCACTTCCTGCGCAATCAACTTCTGCACATCCGGTTCCACCGAGGACAAATTTCGCATACGATCGAGGCGGTCGGCGAGCTTTACCAAAATGACGCGGATATCGTCTATCATGGCGAACAGCATTTTCCTGATGGAATCGGCCTGATGCAGCGTTTTTTTCTGGATTTTCAGATTCGTTATTTTCGCAGTTCCGCTGATAATGCGGAATACGGCCGATCCGAACCGGGATTCGACGTCCGCGGGATCGACGGTTTCAAGAGAAAGTACGTTGTGCAGAAACCCGGCGACGATCGTGTCGGCGTCGAGTCTGCTTTCGGCCAATATGCAGGCGACGCGCATCGGATGCTGGTAATACGGTTTTCCGCACGCGCGAAGCAATCCGGCGGTTGTGCCGCACAGATATTCCCACGCAGTGCGTATACGTTCCCGCTCGTCCGCCGTATAGTCGGGAAATGCTTTCAAAAACTGCTGCAGCAGTTCGTCTGCCGAATCGGCGCGTTCCGTGTTCACGGAAAGATTGTACGTCATAGTTTCTTTGCCAGAGTGACTCGCGGCATCCCTCCTAAATCGGTATACGTCACTATATCAGTAAAACCGTTCTTTGCCAAATAGGAAGCGGCGGCGGCGGCGTTATATTCGCCGGTTTCGATCAGAAAAAAACCGCCGCGTTTCAGCGCCCATCGCGCCTGCCCGATAAGCCGCCGGAGGAGTCCCGTACCGTCCGTCGTGCCGTCGCAGTCTCCGTTCAACGCGAGTTCCGGCTCCGAGCGCCCGTCGGCAAGCAGGCGCGCCGTTACGTCGGCCGGGACGTACGGCGGATTGGATACGATCAGATCAAACGATTCTTTGCCCGAAACCGCGTCGGAAAGCAACGGTTCCAGTAAATCGCCTTCAAAAAAATCCAGCGTATACGCGGCGGGCGCTTTCAGGAGGCGTTTCGCGTTTTCGCGGGCAACGCTCAGCGCGGCGGGCGAAATATCCGTTGCATACATTTCGTACCGAATATCCGCCCGATACGGCAGCGTGTGCAGAATCGAAACGGCGACGCAGCCGCTTCCCGTACAGACGTCGGCGATGCGAACGGACGCACACGGCGGCGCGGCAAAATCGCCGGATTCGTCACCCTCGGCGGGCGGCGCCGGCCGGTTTGCGCCGACAATCCGGGCGACCGTTTCAAGCGCCCGTTCAACCAGCAATTCGGTATCGGGTTTAGGTATGAGAACGGCTCGGGTTACGAGAAAATCAAGCGCCCAAAATTCTTTATGACCGGTGATATATGCAACCGGCAGCCCCGTTCGCCGCAGCCGCACCGCGTCAAAAAAAGCGGCGCACTGAGGCTCGGTCAATACGGTTTCGGGATGGGAAAAAAGATACGAACGGGGAACGCCGAGCAGGCGGGAAAGGATACAGTCGCAATCGAGCGGCGGCGTCGGCGTCGGTACGAACACAGCGGGCGACACGCTGAAATCGCCGGAAACGCTGAACGCGGCGGGTTCGCCGCCGGTCGCCGCATTTTTATCGGATAACAAGCGGATCCCCGCTTTCCGGGCCGTTCCCAGCGTCATACTCAGGTTTCGGACGGGACCGCGCTTTTCAGGGCAGCTTCTTTTGCGGATATGTTCAGTGCGTCGAGCATTTCGTCAAGGTTTCCCTGCATGAACTGGTCCAGTTTATACAGTGTCAGATTTATTCGGTGATCGGTAACCCTGTTCTGAGGGAAATTATACGTTCTGATACGCTCGGAACGGTCTCCGGAGCCGACCATGCTCTTGCGGGCGGCCGAACGTTCGGCCTGTTTTTTCGATTCTTCCAAATCGAACAGCCGCGCGCGCAACACGCGCATCGCCTTCGCTTTGTTTTTTATCTGACTTTTTTCATCTTGCTGAATGACGACCAGTCCCGTCGGCAAATGGGTGAGGCGCACTGCGGAATCGGTCGTGTTGACGCACTGACCGCCGGGTCCGCCCGCGCGCATAACGTCTACGCGCAGGTCTTCGGGGCGAATTTCGATTTCGGTTTCTTCCGCTTCCGGCAGTACGGCAACCGTTACGGCGCTCGTATGAATACGGCCCTGCGCTTCGGTTTCGGGAACGCGCTGCACGCGGTGAACGCCGCCTTCCCAACGCAAACTGCCGTACACGAATTTGCCGCTGATGGAAAACGAAATTTCCTTATATCCGCCGACTTCCGTTTCACTTGCGTCCATGATTTCGTATTTCCAGTTTTTTATTTCGGCATACCGCGTATACATCCGGAACAAGTCCGCAGCGAACAGGGACGCTTCGTCTCCGCCCGCACCGCCGCGAATTTCCATAATGATGTTTTTTTCTTCAAGCGGATCCGGCGGAATCAGCAGCATTTTCAAGGCCGATTCCATTTCGGGAACCCGCGATTCCAATGCCTTCAATTCTTCGCGCGCCATTTCTTTCATATCGTGATCGTCTTCTTCCGTAATCAGGTGCTGGGCTTCGCTTATGCCTTGCAGTACTTCCTTATACTCGGCATACGAGTCCATTACCTGAGAAAGATGCGAATGTTCGCGCATTATTTCTTTATACCGTTTGGGATCCCGCACCAATTCGGGATCTTGGATCATATCGTTCAATTCAGCGTAACGCTTTGACAATTCTTCAAGTTTTTTGAGCATGGTCTTTAAAAGATACCAAAAAACGCAATAAAATGCAATGCGGCGAGAACAGCGCCCACGCAGGCATCTCCGGCATCGCAGACACCTCCGGCAGTTCGGCTGTCCCGCATTACGGATTATGCCGGGGTGTTGAGCAGCAACGCCTCGTTGCCGTATACTGAACGCGGGAGGCACGGCCGTGTCGGATATTACCAAAAGGGCGTTGGAAGCTTCGCTCAAAAAACTGCTGCTGCAAAAGCCGCTCGGCAAAATAACGATCAACGATATTGCCGAAGACTGCGGCATAAACCGCATGACGTTCTATTATCATTTTCGGGACATTTTCGATTTGGTCGAATGGGCTTGCCAAGAGGACGCCGGACGCGCGCTTGAAGGAAAGAAAACGTACGACACCTGGGATCAGGGATTTCTCCGGATATTCGAGGCAGTGCTTGAAAACAAGCCGTTCATCATGAACGTGTATCATTCGGTAAGCCGCGAGCAGGTGGAAATATATCTGTATAAAGTGACGTACGATCTGCTGATAGACGTAGTTGAAGAAAAGGCGGCCGGCATGCCGGTGCGTGCGGAAGACAAAAAATTCATAGCCGATTTTTATAAATACGCATTCGTCGGTCTGATGCTCGAATGGATACGGGGCGGAATGGAAACTGATCCGCGGGAAATCATCAACCGGCTTTCACTGCTTACCCACGGAAACGTCGCCGTCGCGCTGGAGAATTTCAGAACCGACGGAAAAAACGGATCCGGCGAAAAAAAAGGTTAATCGATACGCTCCGCTGCAGAACAACGGGATGAGCAGCCATTTCCGTACTAATCAATTTGGGGTAAATGATAAAAATTTAATCAAACTGAAAAAATTGTACGTTGTATTCATTTCCGAATGGGTATATCTTTGAAAACGAGAGAACAGTCGACCGGACGTAATCCGGTATCGTTTTTGGAGGTAAAAGCTATGTATTATTCAAGCGGAAATTATGAAGCGTTCGCACGGCCGGTAAAACCGGAGGGTGTTGATCACAAATCGGCGTATATCGTCGGATCGGGACTGGCGGCACTGGCAGCCGCCTGTTTTCTGGTACGCGACGGTCAGATGAAAGGCCGGAACGTGCATATTTTGGAAAAAGATCCCATTCCCGGCGGTGCGTGCGACGGTTTTCTGTACGACGGACTCGGATACGTAATGCGCGGCGGACGCGAAATGGACAATCACTTTGAATGCATGTGGGATCTGTTCAAGTCGGTTCCGTCGATCGAAACGGAAGGAGTCACGGTGCTCGACGAGTATTACTGGCTGAATAAACGCGACCCCAACTATTCGCTGATGCGCGCCACCGTAAACCGCGGAAAAGACGCTCACACCGACAAAAAGTTCGGCCTTTCCGATGCGGGCGCGATGGAAATAATGCGGCTGTTTTTTACTCCCGATGAACGGCTGTACAACAGACGTATCGACGAGTTTTTCAGCAGCGAAGTGCTCGATTCCAATTTCTGGCTGTACTGGAGAACTATGTTCGCGTTTGAAAATTGGCATTCCGCGCTTGAAATGAAGCTCTACATCAAGCGATACATTCATCATATCGGAGGATTACCTGATTTTACGGCGCTCCGGTTTACCAAATACAATCAATACGAATCCATGATCCTGCCGATGATAAAATACCTCGAATCGTTCGGCGTGCAGTTTCATTACAATACGAAAGTGGTGAACGTACTGTTCGACATCCGCAAAGATAAAAAAACGGCCACACGCATAGAAATTCTGCGCGAGGGTACTGCGGATGCGATCGACCTGACCGAAAACGATTTGGTTTTCATTACGAACGGCGGCTGCGTTGAAAATTCTTCACTCGGCAGTCAGGATACGCCCGCTCCGTTCAACGCGGATATAAAGGAAGGCGGCGGCTGGGACATGTGGCGTAAAATTGCAGCGCAGGATCCGTCGTTCGGACATCCGGACAAATTTTGCTCAAATCCGGAACAGAGTAACTGGATGAGCGCGACGGTAACGACGCTGGACGATAAAATTCCGCCGTACATTCGGAATATTTGTCAGCGCGATCCGTTTGCGGGAAACGTCGTAACCGGCGGTATCGTAACGGCAAAAGATTCCAACTGGCTTTTGAGCTGGACGTTCAATCGGCAGCCGCAATTCCGGTCGCAGCCGAAAGGGCAGCTCGTCGGCTGGATTTACGGTCTGTTCAGCGACAAACCGGGCAATTATGTGCAGAAAACGATGCGCGAATGTACCGGAAAGGAAATCTGCATGGAATGGCTGTACCATATGGGCGTACCTGAAAAGGATATTCCCGAATTGGCGGAAAAAAGTGCGAACACAATCCCGTGCATGATGCCGTATATCACCGCATTCTTCATGCCGCGGGAAAAAGGCGACAGGCCGCAGGTGGTGCCGCAGGGAGCCGTAAACTTTGCGTTCATAGGGCAATTTGCGGAAACCGTCCGCGACACGATTTTTACTACCGAATATTCCATCCGCACCGGTATGGAAGCCGTCTACACACTGCTCAACGTGGATCGCGGCGTACCGGAGGTATGGGGCAGCACGTACGACGTACGGGATCTGCTCAACTCCACAGTCAAAATCCGCGACGGTAAAAAAGCAACCGATATGAATATGGGGTTCAAAGAACGGCTGATCATAAAAAAAGCGTTGAAGAAGATCGAAAACACCGATATTGCAAAAATCCTGAAAGAATATCACGTAATCTGATTCGCCGATCGTCCCGCCCATTCTCCCCGGATGGGCGGGTATCTGCGAGAACGACGGCCTATGTGAAGAGTCTGCGGACAAGGAGTTGAGGCAGCTCTCATTTTGCAGCAAGCCAATTTTTACACACACAGCTCTCCCGGTGGAATTATCCTGTAATCGGTATTTCCGGTAGATTTAAACCGTTTTATATAGTATGGTGTGAACAATCGGATACGACAAATTTTCCGGAGGATCACTGTTCTATGAATATTATCACCGATTTTCTTACCGGTTCATCCATATGGGTCTACCTCTTCATTTTTTTCGGTAAGATGCTGGAAGTTGCATTATCTTCGCTGCGCACTTTGATGATAACGAAGGGGCAGCGAACGGCGGGCGCGACCGTTTCCGTATTTGAATACGCAATCTGGTTCTGTATTACCGGTACCGCTCTTACGGGTTTTGCATCCGACCCCTTGAAGATGTTCGTCCTCATAGCGGCTTTTGCTTTCGGACAACTGCTGGGTTCTTGGATAGAAGAGAAAATCGCACTCGGATATATTACCCTATCCGTAATATTCAACGAGTGCGGAAAAGCCGATGAAGCGGTAAAAAGTCTGCGTGATCAGGGATACGCGGTTACCATACTGAGGGGCGAAGGGCGCGAGTGCAGCAAAAAAACGATTGCTTTTATGGTAATTCAGCGAAAAGCCGAAAAAACGGTAAAGAAAACCGTAAAATCATTTGACCCTAAAGTTGTCATCAACTCAACAGCCTCAAACGGCCTGCTCGGCGGCGTGATGAGCGGCCGCAGATAAACGTGTTTATCCGTTTTCCGCAGAATGAGTTGAAAAACTCCCAAGAATGAGTTGAAAAACCCCCAGCTTTTGATAGAACTTTTCAACAGCAGGCTTCATCGGTTCGGCTCGCGCCGTTATCGTTTCTCGCCGTTATCGTTTAAAGCCCGTGTGATCTGCACTTTACAAACTCGCTATAACCTTACGAGTTTGGAGAATGCCTACCAGACTGAGGAATCCCGCTACAACCTTACGAGTTTGGAGCCTACTCTGTCAGACTTTGAAAATCTTCTGCAAACTCGTTAGGTTTCTTTAGGTCTCTCATTTATTAAAAACCCCACACAAAAAGTGTGGGGTTTTTAATAAAAAAAGCCTGGCAGCAACCTACTTTCCCGCAATAGCAGTATCATCGGCGTAAGAGAGCTTGACTTCCGTGTTCGGGATGGGAACGGGTATTACCTCTCCACTATGGCCACCAGGCAATTAAACAGATTAAAGGAAACGAAACAATATCAAAAACCGCTGCGGTTCAGGCTATTGCGCTTCAAAGGTTTCATAAGATTATCAAGAAACGATAATATGGTCAAGCCTCACGACTTATTAGTACTGCTCGGCTGAATACATTACTATACTTATACCTGCAGCCTATCAACCAGATAGTCTGTCTGGAGTCTTCAGGAGGGTTAAACCCTCAGGGATGGTTTATCTTGAGGTGGGCTTCCCACTTAGATGCTTTCAGCGGTTATCCCTTCCGAACTTAGATACCCAGCACTTACCCTTGGCAGGATAACTGGTAAACCAGAGGTTCGTCCACTTCGGTCCTCTCGTACTAAAAGCAGCTCCTCTCAACCATCCAACGCCCACAGCAGATAGGGACCGAACTGTCTCGCGACGTTCTGAACCCAGCTCACGTACCGCTTTAATTGGCGAACAGCCAAACCCTTGGGACCTGCTCCAGCCCCAGGATGCGATGAGCCGACATCGAGGTGCCAAACCTTCCCGTCGATGTGAACTCTTGGGGAAGATCAGCCTGTTATCCCCGGAGTACCTTTTGTCCGTTAAGTGACGGCGCTTCCACTCGCTACCGCCAGATCACTAAGACCTACTTTCGTACCTGCTCGACATGTCTGTCTCGCAGTCAAGCCTCCTTGTGCCTTTACACTCGTGCGCTGATTTCCAACCAGCGTGAGGAGACCTTCGCGCACCTCCGTTACTCTTTTGGAGGCGACCGCCCCAGTCAAACCGCCTGCCTACCATTGTCCCGGCACCAGCTTCATGGCTCCGGTTAGAAATTCCATTCATAAAGGGCGGTATTTCACTTTTCGACTCTGCACAAGCTGACGCCCATGCTTCTCTGTCTCCCGCCTATTCTACACATCATAAATAGAATCCCAATAGTAAGTTACGGTGAAGGTTCACGGGGTCTTTCCGTCTAACTGTGGGTAACCGGCTTCTTTACCGGTATATAAATTTCACCGAGTCTCGCGTTGAGACAGTGCCCAGAATCGTTACACCATTCGTGCGGGTCGGAACTTACCCGACAAGGAATTTCGCTACCTTAGGACCGTTATAGTTACGGCCGCCGTTTACTGGGGCTTCGATTCACAGCTTCTACTCTCGTATTACCGCTCCTCTTAACCTTCCAGCACCGGGCAGGTGTCACCACCTATACGTCTCATTACTGATTCGCAGATGGCTGTGTTTTTGATAAACAGTCGCCTGGGCCTGCTCTGTGCCACCCCCATTCTTTTACCAATCAGGGGCCACACTTCTTCCGAAGTTACGTGTGCATTTTGCCGAGTTCCTTAACGCGAGGTCGCTCGTGCGCCTTAGATTTCTCATCCTTCCTACCTGTGTCGGTTTCCGGTACGGTCTTCAATAGCCTAGCCTTAGACAGTATTTCTCGGCACCTTGATTACACCCGCTTCACTTCGACTTTCTCTCCGCTCGCTGTCACAACTCACCTCAAAATACGGATTTACCTGTATCTCTCTTCAGCTCGTCGCTTCGACCGGAACTACCATTCTCCGGCCGGGTTTCACCTCATGCGTCCTGCCCTCGAAACTATTGAAGGTTCTGGATTTTGAACCAGATTCCCATCGACTACGACTTTCGTCCTCGCCTTAGGGGCCGACTTACCCTGGGCAGATTGCCTTTACCCAGGAATCCTTAGGTTTTCGGCGGACGGGGATCTCACCCGTCTTTGCGTTACTTATACCTGCATTCTCTCTTCCATTTCCTCCAGAACCCCTCACAGGTCTTCCTTCTTCAGTTAATGGAATGCTCCCCTACCACCAGTATCTTATGATACTGATCCAAAACTTCGGTATACCGCTTAGCCCCGTTACATTATCTGCGCACACATGCTCGACCAGTGAGCTATTACGCACTCTTTTAAGGAATGGCTGCTTCTAAGCCAACCTCCTGGCTGTCTTTGCATTTGCACTTCATTTTACACTTAGCGGTATTTCGGGACCTTAGTTGTTGGTCTGGGCTGTTTCCCTCTTGACTACGAACCTTGTCGCACGCAGTCTCACTCCCATACGTTGATTACAGGCATTCAGAGTTTGATTGGGGTTGGTAGGCAGTGACGCCCCCTAGCCCATCCAGTGCTTTACCTCCTGCAATTTTGTATGAGGCTGTCCCTAAAGGCATTTCGGGGAGAGCCAGCTATTTCCAGGTTTGTTTAGCCTTTCACTCCGAGTCACAAGTCATCCATACCTTTTTTAACAGATTATAGTTCGGTCCTCCACAAGGTTTTACCCTTGCTTCAACCTGCTCATGACTAGATCACCTTGGCTTCGGGTCTACGCCATGCAACTGTTCGCCCTTTTCAGACTCGGTTTCCCTCCGGCTCCAGCACTACTATGCCTTAACCTCGCTGCATAACGTAACTCGCAGGTTCATTCTACAAAAGGCACGCCACAACACTTTCGTGCCGTGACATCTTGTCAGTTTATGGTTTCAGGTTCTTTTTCACTCCCCTTACTGGGGTTCTTTTCGCCTTTCCCTCACGGTACTGGTTCACTATCGGTAGCTGAGGAGTATTTAGCCTTGGATCGTGGTCGACCCAGATTCCAACAGGGTTTCTCGTGCCCCGCCGTACTCAGGTACCGCATCAAAGAGTCTTATTCATTTCGCTTACGGGGCTTTCACCCTCTTCGGCAGGCATTCCCATACCTTTCTGCTATAAATAAGTTTTATCTCAACTCTTCGGGTCATCCCCATGCGGCCCTACAACCCGTTGTACCTTGCGGTACTTACGTTTGGGCTCTTCCGATTTCGCTCGCCGCTACTTTCGGAATCTCCGGAGGATCGCTCCTCTTCTTGATTTCTTTTCCCGTGTTACTTAGATGGTTCACTTCACACAGTCTGGCTCTACTGACCTATTTTATTCAGTCACTGTAGTACAGGAATCGCTCCCTGTGGGTTACCCCATTCGGCTATCCGCGGTTTAACAGATATTTGCTCCTACCCGCGGCTTTTCGCAGCTTATCACGGCCTTCTTCGCCTCTCAGCTCCTAGGCATCCACCATAAACCTATTTTCGCTTGACCATATTATCTTTTCTTCCCTTCAATACACTCTCTCGGATACTTCCGCTCTTTTCTCGTCAAGCTTCGCTTCCGCATCCTCGCATATCAAAGGTATCTTCTTTTACCTTCATTCCGAAATTGAACTTTCATTCAATTCCTTCTTCGTTTCCCTTCCCTGTTCTTTTCAAAGATCTCTCAATCAAAATGAACTTCACTTCATTCCGATTTTACTGGGACTGATAAGAGTTGAACTTATGACCCCTTCCTTATCAGAGAAGTGCTCTAACCAACTGAGCTACAGTCCCATATAACAAAAAGGGAAAAGGAAAGAAAGAGTGATAAGAATCAGTGAACGGGCGGTATATACACAATACCTTTTGCAGCTTTTATACTGCTGTTACCTTTCTCTTAGAAAGGAGGTGATCCAGCCGCACCTTCCGGTACGGCTACCTTGTTACGACTTCACCCTCCTTACAAAACGTACCTTCGACAGCGTCCTCCCTTTCGGGTTAGACTACCGGCTTCGGGTACCCTCTACTCGGATGGTGTGACGGGCGGTGTGTACAAGGCCCGGGAACGTATTCACCGCGCCGTGCTGATGCGCGATTACTAGCGATTCCAACTTCATGGAGTCGAGTTTCAGACTCCAATCCGAACTACGATTGCTTTTTTGCGTTTTGCTCTACCTTGCGGATTCGCTTCGCTCTGTTTCAACCATTGTAGCACGTGTGTAGCCCTGGACATAAGGGCCATGATGACTTGACGTCATCCCCACCTTCCTCCGGTTTGTCACCGGCAGTTCCGCCAGAGTCCCCAACATTACTTGCTGGTAACTGGCAGTAGGGGTTGCGCTCGTTGCGGGACTTAACCCAACACCTCACGGCACGAGCTGACGACAGCCATGCAGCACCTGTATACCGGCGTATTGCTACGCTCTGTTGTCTCCAACACATTCCAGTATATGTCAAACCCAGGTAAGGTTCCTCGCGTACCATCGAATTAAACCACATGCTCCACCGCTTGTGCGGGCCCCCGTCAATTCCTTTGAGTTTCACCCTTGCGGGCATACTTCCCAGGCGGTACACTTATCACGTTTGCTTTGGCACCCAGTCTCTTGACCAGACACCTAGTGTACATCGTTTACTGTGCGGACTACCAGGGTATCTAATCCTGTTCGCTCCCCGCACCTTCGCACCTCAGCGTCAGTTATCTGCCTGAAACTTGCCTTCGCCATTGGTGTTCTTCCAGATATCTACAGATTTCACCCCTACACCTGGAATTCCAGTTTCACTTCAGTAACTCTAGTCTTATAGTTCTCAATGCGGTTCCGGGGTTGAGCCCCGGGATTTCACACCAAGCTTGCAAAACTGCCTACATGCCCTTTACGCCCAATAATTCCGAACAACGCTCGCAACTTACGTGTTACCGCGGCTGCTGGCACGTAATTAGCCGTTGCTTATTCAAAACCTACTGTCACCACGCTGTCATTCCCTACAACGCTTATTCTTCAGTTTCAAAAGAATTTTACAACCTTCCGGCCTTCTTCATCCACGCGGCGTCGCTCCGTCAGACTTTCGTCCATTGCGGAATATTCTTAGCTGCTGCCTCCCGTAGGAGTCTGGGCCGTATCTCAGTCCCAATGTGTCCGTTCACCCTCTAAGGCCGGATACCCATCATCGCCTTGGTGGGCTTTTACCTCACCAACTAGCTAATGGGCCGCAGGCCATTCCTTCAGCGGAGCCTTAGCTCCTTTCCTCACAGCTCTCTAACCTCTGTGCTCGTATTCGGTATTATCTACTATTTCTAATAGCTATCCCCATCTGAAGGGTATGTCACCCACGTGTTACTCACCAGTCCGCCACTCTAGGAGATATTGCTATCTCTTGCCGTTCGACTTGCATGCTTAAGACGCGCCGCCAGCGTTCGTTCTGAGCCAGGATCAAACTCTCCATGATTTATTCATTAGCTCCGAAGAGCCGATGATTTCATTTCAGTTCGATTCCTTCTTATTTTCAAGGAATCTGCCGAATATTTTCATACTCGGCGGGTTTACAGATGTTACTCTGTCTTCCATTCTTTCTCTTTCAATACGGTTTCCCGTACCGAACGTACTGACCTTACCGGTTTTCTGCTTTTGCATTAAACCTTTGTCTTTCTTTCCCTTCCCTTTACTGTCAAATATCACCGCTTACTCCCCTTTTTTCTCAGGCTTTCAGCTTTATTCCTGCTTTCGCAAGTGCATTGAGTTTATCACAACTCGGCTTTTCTTTCAAGATACTTTGTGAACTTTCTTTCTGAACCGTTTTTTTTATTGGTACGGAACTGCAAAGTTTTCAAGGTATTGTTACCGTTTTCAGTGTTTTGAAGTGCTGTTTAGCGGCGACGTTGACTAATCTATCACACTTCTCTCCCCTTTGTCAACTCTTTTTTTCCTTTTTTTCTATTATTTTTTTCAGTATTTTTATTGCGCACCAGCACGAAGGACGACGCTGCCGCAGTAAACGGCCCTACCGTTACCAGCCCGAAACTTCCCGCCAATATATCCAGTATTTGAGCCGACATATGCCGGTAATTCAATATGTTATACACGGGCGTCCCCTGCGCCATAAAAACCATCAGCAACGTGATGCATCCGCCCGAATACGCGAGCAGCAGCGTCGTCGTCATCGTCCCCATCGCGGCGCGCGCAATATTCATCGCGGACGCACACAACTCCCGTCTGCCGATATCGGGCTTTTTCCGTACGATTTCATGCACCGCGCTGGTAATGTCAACGGCAAGATCCATCATCGCCCCCGCCGCGCCGATAAAGATTCCTGCAGTGAATATCCGCGTCAAATTCAAATCTTCAAAACCGCTGTACAGCAAACTTTCGGAACGGGTCATTACCGCTCCGTGAATCCTAAATATTCCCGTACACAGCGCGCCTATACCGTACGCCGTCAAAACTCCGGCAAACGCGCCGGAAACGGCGGCGGCGCACCGTAAATCGAACCCGTACACTAAAGCGATAATAACGACCGTCAGCACCAGCACCGCCGCGATTCCCGCCGCAATCGGATCGACCCCTTTCAGATACAGCGGTACAAGAACCTTCCATATCAGCAGCACGGTGAACGCAAACGAAAATACCGCGCGTACCCCCGTCCAACCGGAAAAACAGATAAGAAACAGTGCGAAGCAGATTGCGAGCACCGCTTGGCTACCCAAACGGTAGTGATCAAGCATATGTACCGACAAAAACATTACGCCGCCGGATTCTTCCTGCCGATAGTGAACGATCACCTGCGCCACGTCGCCGGGAACGAACACCGTGTCGGTTTCAAGAGAACCGGAAAGAAGCGTAAATCCCTCCGCCCGCATCCCCTTAAACTTGCCGCTCAAAAACTCCACCGTGCACACCTGCTGCCCCGACCGCACCAAACCGGTATCCACGACGCGCTCGTCGTTCACGTCGAGTACGCGCGCCCGGCAGCGAACGGCGTCGCGAAACTGCAGCGCGCCTTCAAACCCCGTAGGAATACACAGCAGCACGATAACCGCCGCAATGCAAAAAAGGAGCGGCAGCCGGTAAGCCCGCTTCTGCGGGGAAAGAAACGCCGAAAAAAAAGAAATTCGATCAGGCATACAACCTCGAAATCAACGTATTTTACCGAAAGAAAAAACGTCCGGACTCCGGCACGAATCACGAGTCGGAATCCGGACACCCTGACGCCGCGTTTATTTTTCCGCAACACCCGTCAAAGCGGCAAGTTTGCGGTAAATATCGGTATTATCGTAATACCCGCCGAACACCTCGTTTCCCGCGCCCTCGGCGAACACGGGAACCGGAATTCCCGTATGCGCGTACGAAGCGAAGTTCACGCCCGACTTATTGTTCAGCACGTGCGTTACCGTTACCGTAAGCGGTTCGTACGAACCGTACAGAACGTATTCCGCCTGATTTTTGGTATCTGCCCCGCCGTTCATCGTTTTACCGTACGCCGCGCGCAGCCTGTCCGTTTCGTAGTCGGTCAGTACGAGCCGGGAATTTCCGGCTGCAGCCGCTTTTGCCGGAGAAACCAAACCGAACAGTTTTTCAACGTCGGCCAGCACCGTTTCAAACGGAGTTTTCGCCGCTTTATATGCCGAAACGTATTCCTTATCGTATTTGGCGTACGATATTTTCTGATTTTCCAAATTATCGAGCCAGGTGTCGTAGTCGGTTCCCGCGAAACCGATGGAAAGGCCGCCGGTTTCGTGATCTCCGGTTACCAAAATCAGCGTGTCTTCGGGATGAGCCTGATAGAACGCGATCGCTTCCGCCACGGCGTCCGCAAGCGCAACCGTATCCGCAATAGTGGAACCGGCGTCGTTCGCATGGCACGCCCAGTCGATTTTTCCGCCCTCGACCATCATGAAAAAACCGGTATCGTTTTCCAAAAACTCGACGCCCTTCCGCACGTAGTCGCGCAGCGCCCATTCGTTCGGCGCACGGTCGTTTTCATAACTGAGCGAATCCGCATCGGCGAGCGTTTCGCCTATAACGAGCGCCTTCCGTCCCGCACCGCCGGTCAGCGATTCGGCTTCTTTTTGGGTAAACACGACCTCGTATCCGGCGTTTTTCGCCAAATCGTAAATGCTCGTTTTATCTTTTTTCTTATCCTGCGCTTCCATCAACGCACCGCCGGCAAAATAATCGAAACCGCTCGCCACAAGTTCTTCACCGATAGCGTAATTGCTCTTCCGGCTCGCCTGATGCGCGTACATCGCCGCGGGAGTCGCGTGATTCAAATTAACCGAAGACACGACGCCGATTTTCCAATTTTTTTGGGCTTTCAATTGTTCCGCAATCGTCGTATATTTTATCTTTTTTGTGATATCGACGTTGATCGAGCCGGAGTGCGTTTTATGCCCGGTCAGAATCGACGTCGCGGTTGAAGCCGAATCCGGAGCAAAAGACGTCGCGTCGTACGTCTGCGCGCTGCCCGCGGTCGGAAACTGCATGAAATTCAGCGCTTCGGCTCGCGGCGAATCCGCTGAGTCGGAAGACTTCTGTACTTGGGAAACAGGACCGGCCGCGTCCTTGCCTAAAAAATACGCGGCGCTCTGTATCTGCGGATAGCTCATACCGTCGCCGATAAACAAAAACACGTATTTCGGAGAAGCGACGAATTTCTTATCGGAAGCGGCTGCTCCCCTACGAGCCGCATTACCCGTACTATCCGTATTAATAGAAGAAACGTTCTTTTCCGGTGAACCGCCGGCAAAAAGCGGCACGCCGCCGATCGCCGCACACACCATACCCGCCGCACAAACGCGGCGAACTCTCGTCAAAACCTTTGTCATAATCGCATTCATACAATATACCTCCTGCAATACCAGCCGAAGCTCCAGCCAAGCGGCCGTAACTTTACCGTACAGAACGGGCATGAGAAACGAAGCAGAAAAATATGAAAATATAATGAAAAAACGGACGGAAAATAAAGCGGAATATAAAAACCGGTTTCGACTTATAACGTGAAACCGGCGTATTATCGTATAGTATCGACGTTCAGCCGCTATCGCGCGCACGCTCCCGGCAGCTATCGCACGCGCAACGTATCGGTAACGCACGACTGCGGCAAAAAACCGGAATTCAGCCTACGAATTTTTTTTTACGAAAAGCGATTTGAACTGCACCAGATAATCAACGAACGAAACGTACGAAGCGACCAGACACACGCAACTTAAAACGATACCCGCCGTATGCAGCGCGGCGGCGTTCGCAGAAACGGCGAAACCGAGCCGAATGCAGCTTTCAACGCCGAGAAAATAAAAACCGGTCGCAACGTACAGAACGGTCTTCAATTTACCGCCTTTGCGCGCCGCGATCGCAACGCCTTTACGCGCCGCGATCAGCCGGACGAAGTTCATGCCGAACTCCCGGTACAGAATGAGCACGAACACGACCGCCGGCATATAACCGCCGACGACGAAACACAAAAACGTCGTAAGATGCACGAGCACGTCCGCAAACGGATCGAAAAGTTTTCCGAAATCGCTTACGCTGTTCTGTTTACGGGCAAAGTAGCCGTCAAGAAAGTCGGTAAATTCCATAAAAGCAAGCAAAGGAACCAGAATATAGACCGAAAGGGCGCCGCCACGCCCCGTCCATACGGGTATGAAATACAGAACGAAAAAAACGGGCGCAAGTACGATGCGCGACAAAGTAAAAATATCAGCTAATCTCATGAATTCAGTATCCTTTTTAGCCGGTGGAATGTCAAGTGTCCCCGATACTCACAGGACACGGTTCAGCGAATAGGTCAATTCGCCCCCGGAAACCCCGTACGTTACGACGTATAGCGCAGAGGCAACGTCGGCAACGGGGATTTCAATATAATACGTTACTTTATCGGCACAGAGCAAATTACCGAACCCGCTGCGTGAATCACCGGAAGATTCGTCTCCGGCTCCGAAATCCCTGACGTCGGAAAAACCGGCAAACCGGCACCAAGTACGGCGCAGCGGCAGCAGCAGCGCCGGATTCAGCGTATACACGTTGACGACCGCATACCGGTACGGAGACTCGCTTTCCATACGGAACGTAACCCCTCCGGCTGCCAGCACATCGGCCGAAACGGCGACTTTCAACTCCTGCCGCGGCGCGCCGAATCGGGAATATAAAAAAAGCAGGCACACGAGCGCAAACACGACGTACGCCGACGCGGCCAGCGGCACGGCGATGCGGTAAAAACACGAAAGCACCGCACCGAACGCAAACAGCGCCCCGTAATAAACGCGCCATGAGCCGGACAGCGTAAACTGAAATTCAGCAGGCAGCGTGATGACGGACACGGCGGCGCACACGACGACCGCACTCAACAGCAGACACACGGAAGCAAACCGATGCCGGCCGCACGATCTTCCCGATATCCGGGCACCGAGCGCGATAAAAAAAGAAGCGGCGGCGGCACCCCCACAGATGCTGCCAACCGCCGTACACGTAATCAGCAAAGCCGGAATCACGGATACGCCTTAAAATCCTGTACCACGCTGATCGCGGATTCTACGGTATATCCCTTCATCAGAGTTGAAGCGATCGCCGTCGCTTTTTCCGCCAGCGCGGAAGAATCGGCAACGCCTTGCAGTATCACTTTATCACCGCAGATCACCGCTTTTAAGAAATTGATGTTCAGCTTATGTTCAAAAACGAGCGCGTTGACCAGCCGCTGCGCAGCAAGCAATTCGGCAATTTTCTTTTTGCCTTCCGCTTCTTTCTGCGGCGTAACGATATGGGCGCACAATCCGGTAATAATGGAAGAAGCGGCCTCTATATCGAGCACACCGGTGTTCATGACCAAATGAAAATGATCGGGCGACGCGTTGTCAAGATTGAAAAAACTCTTGTGAAATCCCATCCGGTTCGCATCGCTTTCGTTGATACGCTGCTGAGCCTGCTTTTCATCCCAACTGAACTCTTTCATAAGACGCTCAAGCCGAACCGCGTTTTTTGCAACGAAGCGCACGGAAACGAGATTGGGTATGTCTTCGAGAATAATAAAAGAACCGCGTCCTATCAGAATGCAGTTATCTTCGGAAGCGGCTTCAAGCACCGCAGTTTGAAGATAATCCAGATATTCATCCCGATCTTTTGCCAGCGAGGCAAAAAAACCCGGTTTTTTTTCATCATATTTCTTCAATTTATCGGCAGGAAAGCCCAAATCGATAATCCGTTGCTCGATAACCTTCCGGTCGATAAATTTATAATGCATTTTTTCCGCAACAGCGGCAGCAATTTCATCGCCTAAAGCGGCTACTTGACGCGATATCGTGATAACGGCCATATAGGTTCCCCCTTTTACAACACTTGCGTTTTTTTCAAAAAACTACGATTATAGAATAATGCCATTCAGGCAGATTGTCAAAGGAAATCAACGAACTATGAGTAAAAAATTGAGATGGAATCAAATAGCCGAAACAGAATTGCTGCAGACACGCGTCATGACGGTTCTTGAAACACAGAGCGTTTCTCCTGAAGGAAAGCAGGGAAATTATATCATCATGGATGCACCCGACTGGGTGATCGTCGTGCCGGTACTGAAAGATCCGGCACGGTTCGTTATGGTACGCCAGTGGCGGCACGGACTGAAAGCCGAAAGTACCGAATTTCCCGGCGGAGTGATCGACGAGGGAGAACTGCCGGAACAGGCCGCGCGCCGCGAATTGCTTGAAGAAACCGGTTTTATTGCGGAAAAACTGACGCTGTTAGGCAGCATGAGTCCCAACCCCGCGCTCATGACGAACAAAGTGCACTGCTTCGCTGCGGAACAACTGAAAGCAACGGGAACGCAGCATTTGGATCCCGACGAATTCGTCGACTATTTTACGCTGAGCGCCGAGCAAGTATATGAAAAAATGGGAAGCGCAGAATTTCCGCACGCGCTGATGGCAGCCGCGCTGCAACTGTACCGGCAGCATACGGACAAAAAAGAATCGCCGGAACGGTAACACACCGTTCCGGCGATCCGAAAAAATAATGATCGTTACGAACGACGATCGTTACAAACGGCGCTTATCTGTGCACCGAAAACGAGTCGTATTTTACCGCGGGGTCGTACGTTCCCTCGCGGTATTCGCCCGAAATGCTCGGAATTTCAACTTTCATGCCCGGATGAATCAAATTCGGGTCCGAAGGATTTTCCATATTGTTTTTGTTCGCCTGATACAGGTTTTCCCACAAAAACGGATTGTCGTACACGTACGGTTTACCCGCGATGTTCCAATAACAATCTTTCGTATCAGCCCACGGCCGAACGACGTAGTATTTCGGAAGCGGCACCACTTCTTTGACACCGGCGAGTGATTCCATAGCACGTTTTGCGGCTCCCGACGCAGTCGCGTACTCTTCAGCTGCAAAAGCGTTCTGTGCGTCTTCTATCGCACGGGTTGCCGCCGTGTACGCCATGGGATAATTGACGTCCGCGCGGATATTTTTTGCCCACACCAACCGGTTTCTGGCAACTT
This sequence comes from Treponema brennaborense DSM 12168, assembly GCF_000212415.1. Classification (NCBI taxonomy): domain Bacteria; kingdom Pseudomonadati; phylum Spirochaetota; class Spirochaetia; order Treponematales; family Treponemataceae; genus Treponema; species Treponema brennaborense. Next base: position 2,514,879 of record NC_015500.1, read on the forward strand.
TTATCTGCGTGTCCGCGTCGCTGCGTTCCAGCATCAGCGCGATATACGCACGGGACAATTCGGCGTTTTCTTCCGCCTTCTGCGTATATTCGACCGCCGCGTCGTATTCGCCGGAGTCGAACGCTTCGGCAGCCTGAGCGTAATACGTGCGGGCAAGTTTCTGATATTCGTTGTCGGCGTAACTGGCGGCAAAAACGGCCAGTCCCGTCAGCAATAAACAAACGGTGAAAACGGTCTTTTTCATTCCTGAACCTCCGTATCCTGAATCGGGGCAAGTTCGTCGGCTTCCGCGGCAAAAACGGCGGCGGTGTCGATCTTCTGCTGAGCGCGGAGCATCGCTTCTTGCGCGGCGCCGCGTTTTGCGGAAACCCTTTCAAAAATTTCACGGAACGCCACGTGCGATTTCGTAAAATCGGTATAGGCGCGCTCGAAATCTCCGGATGCAAAAGCCGTGTCCGCAGCTCCGAACAGAAGCGCAGCCTCCGCGTACGCCTTTTTATCGGCAACTTGAGCTTTCACTTCTTCCGCGGAAGTTTTATATTGAACGGCCGAAGCGCGTTCCTGCGTTGAAAGCGATTTGAAACCGGCGGACAGCACCTGGTTATACGCGGTTTCCGCTTCCGAGACTTTTGCGAGCAGCGCTTTTCCCTGCGCACCGGTCTCGTACAGTTCGGACAGCGCGGCGTACGCTTCGTCTCCCTGCCGCAGCGCGTCAGGAGCGGCGGCGGTAAAATTCAGACTGACAATCCGCTCGCGCAGCTTTTGAACCGCGACGACTTTTTCCAGCGCTTTATATTTTGCCGTTACATCGTCGATTCGATCGGACAAATCCGCAGCCGGATTTTCTTCATACGCCGCTTGCACTTCGGCGTACTCCGCGTCAACCGCTCCGAACGCATCGCCGAAAGATTCGGCCGCACCGGACGCTTGCGCGGACTCGCGTGCCGCAACCGCCGCCGCAAACCGTTCGGCATTCGTCGCCGTATAATCGGCAACGGGAATTTCGGGTTCCGCAGGAACCGTGCTAATCTCCGGTTCCGACGCAACGTCTCCGGACGACAGATTCTGATCTATGGACGTATCAGGTTCCGGTTCCGGTTCGGGAGTTGACTTACACGCCGCGGCAAAAAGCACTACAAGCGAGCAGAGTATACCCGTAATAAAAATATGCTTTTTCATATTTCCTCCTAAATAAGCACGGCGGCATCACTGCGGAGCGCAGCATCCGGAAACGACTCCGCAATACCGCCGTTGCTGTGTAAAACACGTTTCCGTTATAAAGATACAGCAGAATAATTTTTCAAGCAATCTTTTATCGGCCCATTTTTACAAAAAAGACGGCGAACACTGAAAAAAAAGCCCCTTTTTTAGTTTTCGTGATATACTGTACGTATTGGAGGTATATATGGCCGATGATTTTTCATTTGAAATTACCCAACGGTTCGGAGAACTTTCCCAAGGAAAAGGCGGCTGGACGATGGAATTGAATCTGGTATCCTGGGGCGGAAGGGAACCCAAATACGACGTCAGAAGCTGGGCTCCGGATCATCAGAAAATGGGCAAAGGCGTAACGCTGACTAAAGAAGAGTTGCAGGCACTGAAAAAACTGCTCGGCACGCTCGACTTATAAAAGCGGTTCGCTCTCCGTTTCTTCACGTTCAAGCGTTTCGCCGTTTTTCATGACGATTGCGTACAGCAGCAGTTGAAGCTGCGTATCTTCCAAAGCAGTGCCCGCCGTGCGAATATCCATATCGGTGCGGGCCAGCGCGGCAAGAATGAGCGAAGTCTGCGGCGCGTTCCATATACGGGCCGCCGCGCGATATTGTTTCTGCGCTTTTTTGGAGGAAAAACCTTTTATTTTCAAATCGAAATCGGACGGATGCGGATTTTCCGCGAACAGGCGATGCCAAACGGCCAAACGGCGGAAACAATACGTCAGTCCGGCGATAAGCTGCACTCCCGAAGAATCCTTGGACATCCGCAATTTTTGCAGAATTTCAAGCGACGCTTCCAAGCGCGCCGCCGGGTTCCGCGCCAGATCGGTAAACGCGTCGAACAGCGTAAAAGGCGACTCTTCGCGATTGTGCGCCAATATCTGCTCGACGTCGGACGCGCCGACCGTATGGCCTTTGTCGAAACACAGAAAAAAGCGGGAACATTCGGTACGCAGCGCTTCGGTGTTGTTTTCAACCAGATCGAGTATAGTCGTTACCGCGTCGTTTTCAACGCCGTATCCCGCTTTTTTAAAGAAATTGCGGATCCATTCTTCTTTGCGATCGTCGAACATTTCCCAAAAAATGCGCTTGTTTTCTTTCGGGATCAGCGCTTCGAGTTTTTTATCGCAGGAATTTTCTTCCGACACCAGAATCAGCGCGGAGCCGGCGGCGTTTTTTCCGGACGCGGCGGACCGAATCCATCCGTCGAGCAGTTCAAGGTCTTCTTTCTTTTTGATCTGTTCCGCACCGTTCAGCACGATAAAGCGCGCCGCGGCAAAAAGCGATTCGTTCATCAGCAGCGAAACGACGTCCGCAACTCGGGTATCCGCGGTATAAAACGTGTATTCGTCAAGATCGCCCAGACGCTTGCGCATCTGTATCCGGAGATTCAACACGGCGTCGTTGCGTTCACCGAATTCGGGCCCGGTAAACAGATAAACCGGAGCAGCGCTCATCCGTACGTCCTAATGATGTTGGAAAGCGTGCCGACAACGCGAACGTCCTGGCAATAAATCGGTTTGAAATCGGGATTTTCCGGCTGAAGCCGAATACGGCACGCCTCTTTATAGAAGCGTTTGAGCGTAATGGACTCGTCGAGCACCGCGACCACGATCTGACCGTTGCGGGCGGTTTCGCACTGTTCTATAACGGCGATGTCGCCGTCGAGAATTCCCGCGTTTATCATTGAACAGCCGCGCACCCGCAGCGCGAAATACGTGCGGCCGGAGCGTACGAACGGTTCGGCAAGGCTGACGTACCCGTCGAGATTTTCTTCACACAGCAGCGGCTTGCCGGCAGCCACCGTTCCCAAAAGCGGAACCCGCGTAACGGCGGCTTTTTTTTCCGATTCGGGATCGTCTATCAGCACGCGGATGGAACGCGAACGTTTATCCGGCTGAGACAGGCAGCCTTTTTTTTGGAGAGCGGCAAAATGGCACTGAACGGCACGCAGCGAAATCCCAAAATGCTCGGCGCATTCGCGGAACGTCGGAGGACATGAATTTTCTTCGCTGTAGCTGCGGATAAAGTTCAATACCTGCTGCTGCTTGTCAGTCAGTTCTTTCATGCGCCGCTATTCTTCCTCGAATTTATTTTCAAAAAGTGAATAAATCGCCTGAACAGCAGCGGCTTCATCGGATCCGCTCGCCCGCACCGTTAAAGTCGTGTTGTAACCGGCGGCCATCGTGATGACACCCATAATGGACTTCGCATTGACGGTCGTGTCGTCTCTTTCAAGCAGCACTTCCGAAGCGAATTTGTTTGCCGTCTGGGCAATGAGTGCCGCCGGTCTTGCGTGAATACCCGCGCGGTTACGTACTGTTACGATTTTTTCAGTCACACTGTTCCCCTTAGAGTAATTTACCGCCGTTCAAAACGCAGCAGACGCTCCGAACGGCTTTTCTTTATCAATACGAATCGTCACTGCCGTAATAGGCAGCCTGAGCCGTACCGGTTTCTATCCATTTTAAAACGTTCTGATTGAAATCCCTCGCCGAATAATAGCCCATCGATTTAAGCCGTTCGTTCATGGCGGCGGTTTCTATGATGATGGGCAGATTCCGTCCCGGTTTCACCGGAATTTCTATGAGCGGAATCTTGACGCCGAGCAGCTCTATCGTATGTTCGTCCGTTCCGAGCCGGTCGTATATTTTATTGGAATCCCATTCTTCAAGTTTTACGACCAACTGCACTTCTTTTTGTTCACGGATCGCGCCCACGCCGTACAGCTGGGAAACGTTGATGATACCAAGGCCGCGGATTTCCATGTGGTGACTGATCATTTTATTCGCCCCTTGGCCGAGGACCGTGTTTCCGTTCACGCAGCGCAGTTCCACGATGTCGTCGGCAACCAGCCGATGTCCGCGCTCGATCAGTTCCAGCGCGGTTTCGCTTTTACCGACACCGGAATCGCCGGTCAGAATGATGCCGACGCCGTACACTTCAACCAGAACGCCGTGGATCGTTTTTTTGGACGCAAAAATATCGGAAAACACGCGCAGCAGTCTGGTCGAAAATTCCGTGGATTCGAGATTCGTCTGCAAAACGGCGCAGCCGGATTCTTCCGAAATGGCGGTGAAAGCTGCCGGCGGTTCGAGATCGTGCGTAAACACGCAGCAGGGAATTTCGTATGAAAAAAGCTGACGGATGCCGTCGAAGTTGTTTTCGGAAACAAGCTTCATCAGATATGAAACTTCACCGCGGCCGAACAGCTGTACGCGCTTATACGCGAACGAATCGTAAAATCCGGAAAGCGCGAGTCCGGGACGGTTCAGATCGGGAACGGTTATCCCGCGAACGAGACCTTTGCGTCCGCTTATACAGTGAAGATTCAGAGAATTGTGAGCTTTTAAGTCCAGATCGAGCAGATCAAGAACCGTAAAACTTTTATCCGCCATTATAGGCATACTATACACGCTCGGCGGATTTTTTGCAAGGTCAAGGCCTGAACGCAGCAAGGCCTGAACGCAGCAAGGCCTGAACGCATCAAAGCCTGAACGCAGCCGTATATAAAATCGGACAGCAGAAACTGCGGAACAGCGGTCAAGCTGCATCACGCACTCTTACTGTCCGCCGACGATCGATATTATTTTTTTTCCTGAATTTTATCTTTTTCTTTTTTTATTTTCTGGTCGAGCACGTCCATCATTTTATTGAGTGCCGCGGCGAAATCGTAATCTTCCGCGGAAACGTGCGCCGCCGAACCCCAGCGGAAATTGACGGTAGCGTCAAAAATGAATTTTTTATCTTCTTTTACACGCAAAATGAAATCGACGATAAGATCGTCTGCATATTTGATACGTTCTATTTTTTTATTGATAAGATCCGTCTGATCCTGTTCAAAATCAAACCCTACTGCGCTCATCGATGTTGTCATAAAACCTCCATACAGAAAATGAACATTACGGGAAAAAACGATAGGCTTAATTCCGTACCTTTATAAAGTATACACGGTATGGGGTAAAAATCAAGTTCTTTTTGAAACCCGGCAGCGCGAGGGGATTTGGCAGCGCGCGGGGATTTGGCAGCGCGCGGGGATTCGGCAGCACGCGGGGATTCGGCAGTGCGCCGTGTCCGGCACAACCGCGCCGTTCCGATATGCGCGCCGTGCGTTTTGACAAAAGCTGCGTTTTGACAAAGACGCGCGGCTCTGCTACACTGTGGACATGAAACAACAGACTTCCTACACCGTATTGTACGGCGACGACAGCATCGTCGTTTTAAATAAAAGATCGGGCCTGCTGGTAGCGGCCGATCGCTACGATCCGGACGCGCCGCGCCTCGACACGGCGGCTTCCGACGAATTCGGAAAATTATACGCAGTTCACCGCATCGATAAAGACACTTCGGGAATCGTCATATACGCCCGCACGGCGGAAGCGCACCGAGTGCTTTCGCTGCAATTCCAAAATCGGGAAGTTGAAAAAGTGTATCACGCGCTGGTAAACGGCCGGCCGGCGTGGCAGTCGCTGCACGTCGATTTGAAACTGATTCCCGACGGCGACGCGCGACATCGCACCGTCGTAAACAAACGCGAAGGAAAAAGCGCGGTAACGGATTTTACCCTGCTCGGCGTGTGTCCGCCGTACTCGTGGATAGAAGCGCGCCCCGAGACAGGACGGACGCATCAAATCCGCGCGCACCTCGCGGCGAACGGACTCGGCATCGTCTGTGATCCGCTGTACAGCGGCAATCAGAAACCGGTGCGGCTTTCCGAAATAAAGCGCTCCTGGAACGGCGACCCCGACGACGAGCGGCCGCTTTTGGCGCGGCTTGCCCTGCACGCCTACCGGCTGACCGTAACGCATCCGGAAACCGGCGAGCGGATGACGTTCACCGCGCCGTACCAGCGCGACATGGACGCCGTGCGCAAACAGTTGACAAAACTGTACGGTACGGATCCGCTCACCGCCGGCACCGCGGCCGACTAGACGCACGGACTCAGCACATACGGCCTCGGGGCGCACGGACTCAGCACATACGAGTTCAGCACACGGGAGCACATGCAGGCACAGTGCGCAGGCTCGGCACATACGAGTTCAGCGCACGCGGCTGATTTTACGGCGCAATCTTGAGTCTGACCGACTGGATGCGCCGCTGCGCCTGATCTTCGATAACGAACACATATTTGCCCGACTTAAACACTTCGCCGATCGACGGCAGATATCCGAACTGTTCAAGCAGCCAGCCGCCGAGCGTATCGAAATCGTCCGACGTGCAGCGAAGGCTGAAAATACCGTTCAGATCGCTCAGGCGCAAATCTCCGGGCAAAAGGAAATCGGTACCGGAAAGTATTTTTATCCGCTCCTCCGGCGGCGTTTCACGCGAAGCGTATTCGTCGGTGATGCGCCCCATAACGGCGTTCAGAATATCGTCCATCGTAACGATTCCGCTGTTCGTGCCGTGTTCGTCCACGACGACGGCGAAATTGACCCGTTCGGTTTTGAACACATGCAGCAGTGAAACGGCCGATTTCGTTTCGGGAACGAACAGAACCGGTTTCATGCACGAGCGGACGAAACCGGCTTGCGCCGCATCCAGTCTGCGCGCGGCGGGCTGCGTTTCGTAATAAAAAAGCAAATCCTTGTAATGAAGCAGTCCCACGTATTCGTCTTCGTTGCCGGCGTACACCGGCAGACGCGAATAACCGGTACTGCAAAAAACGGCGGCGGCTTCCGTGTAGGAAGCGTCCGCAGACACGGCCTTTACGAGCGACCGGTGCCGCGTAATATCGCGGGTCCGCAAATCGGTAAACTCGAAAATTTTATACAGCATGTCCTTTTCGGTTTTCTCGAGCGTGCCCTCCGCGTTGCCCACGGCGATAAGCGTTTTCAGTTCATCTTCCGTAACGAGCGGCGTATCAGACTTCCACAATGTGTCCACGAACAGTCCGACGCCTTTGGTCAGCATCGAAAACGCCCACACGAGCGGAAACATCATTTTCTGCAGCACCGTCAGCGGCAGTGCAGCGCGCTGCGCCGTAACGACGTTTTTATACGAAGCGATCGTTTTGGGCAGAATCTCGCCGAAAATAATAATGATCACCGTCATGGCGAGCGTCGCGGCTCCTACGCCGCGCTGCCCGAACAGCGATACGGCGAGCGCCGTCGCAGCCGACGAGGCCAAATTGTTTACGAAATTATTTCCGATCAGGATCGTCGTCAGCACGCGATCTATATCGCCTTTCAGCGCGGCGATCCGGCGTGAACCGGGAACGTTGTCTTTCACCAGCTGACGCACGGTGATCCGGGACAACGACAAAAACGCCGTTTCCGATGAGGAGAAAAACGCCGACGCGCAAACCAGCAGTACGAGAAGCAACGCAGTCAACACGATACTCATTCGTCACCGTCCTTGCGGATGTGAATCGAACGGACGTGCAGATCGTCGGCGTCGCACACCGTAAACGTGTAGCCGCCTTCCGTAATACAGTCGCCCGGCACCGGTATTTTGTCGAGCTTTTCGCTGACATAGCCCGCAATCGTGTCGTAAAAATCGGAGTGCAACGAAATCCCGAATTTTTCGGCTATGGCGGAGAGACGCACCGTTCCGTCGACGACCGACTCCCGTTCGTTGATTTTAGTGGCAGGCGGCGGCAGCGGCGTAAAATATTCGTCGCTCAGCGTACCGAAAATTTCGCGGGCAATATCTTCCGTGGACAGAATACCGTCGGTACCGGAATATTCGTCGATAACGACGGCAAGACTCTGATTGTTTTCGCGCAGCATCTGCTGCACCGACGACATTTTTTTGGAACCGACGATAAACAGCGGCGGGCGCATGATGTCGCGCACGGAAAACTCGTCGGGATTTCCGTTGTAAAACAGCATATCCTTAACGTATAAAATACCGACGATATCGTCCATGTCGTCGCCGTAAACGGGAAACCGCGACAACCTTGAACGCTGGGACAATTCGAGAATCGTATCGTATTCGGCCGAAACGGGAATCGCAAGGATTTTCGTACGGGGAATCATGATATCTTTTGCCGCAAGATCGGTAAATCTAAACACCCGATGCAGCATTTTTTTTTCGCCCTCGGCAAGAACGCCTTCTTCCTCACCCACGTCGATAAAATTTTTGATTTCCTCTTCCGTAAACGAAACGGTTTGCGTTTCAAGTTTTACGCCGAACAGCCGTGCCGTTCCCCGTGAAATTCGGGTAAAAACGAACACGAGCGGCGACAGCAGTTTCATGAAAAACGAAACGATATGAGCGAACAGAAACGCGACTGGTTCGGGATGGCGGGAACCGACCGTTTTTGGGGTAATTTCACCGAAGATCAGCAAAACGACGGTGGCGAAAACGGTTGCGATTCCCACGCCGGCAGGTCCGAACAGCTGCAGCGCAACGGAAGTCAGCAGCGCGGAAATCACAATATTGACGATATTATTCGCCACCAACACCGTATTTAAAAGCCGTTCCTTGCGGTCGAGCAATTTACCGACGTTGATGGCGCGTTTATCTTTTTTAGTACGTAAAAAACGGATACGCAGTTTATTAATGGATAAAAACGCGCTTTCCGATGCCGAAAAGATCATGGACAGCAGAATCAGTACCGCAACAGCGGCCAGAATACCGGTTACGCCTGCAAGCGCAGGCGGAGGCTCCTGCGGTACCGGAAGAGAGTCTGACGGGGGCATTTACTCCTGTTCCCCCTGAGCAGACACGGCTTCGATCGTCATCTTGATAGAATCGGCAATTTCACTTTCAGGTGCGGCGTCGTAGGCGTTGTTCAAATAGGCAAGTACCTGTGCGTTGTCGCCGCTTTGCGTAACGGCGAGCAGATACGCGGCCGTATAATACGCCTCCTGCATTTGTTCCGCAGAAAGATAGCCGCCGGAAATGGCGTCAACGAAACCTTGAACGGCACCCTGCACGTCGCCGCTTGCGAACGCATCCATTGCGTTTGAATACGCAATCTGAATCTGATATTTACCGACCAGACCGCTTTCGTTTTGCGGATCCGATTCGGGGACTTCCTTGATCAAATCGATCAGCAAATACCGATACGACGGTTCGAGCAGCTCGTACAACTGATCGATAGCCGTAACTTTATCGAGTGATTTTTTATTCTTTATCTGTTTCAGCAGGGTAGCGGTTTTTTCGCGGGTCTCCGTATACGCGTTCAGCAGCTGGATATACTGTGCGGCAGTTGAAACCGTTTCATCATACGGTATGGAACCGAACACGTAACCTTCCGGAGTTACGAGCAGCACGGTCGGCATTCCCTGAACGGAATACGCAGAAGCCGCATCGGCGTTTTTCTGCAGCGTTTCGGCAGCCTGTGCGGCGGCTTTTTTTTCAGCTTCGGTCGCGTCTTCCGCAGTTTCCGCACTATTGTATAGCGATTCGGAAAAATCGAGGTGCACGAGCACGTAATCGGCCTGCGCAGCTTTGATGAATTCGGGCGTGTCAAAAACGGACGAGCGCAGCTGCGTGCTTATGCCGTCCCAGTCTTCTCCGCTGAAAAACAGGAACATGTTTTTATGCTGCTTTTGCGCACGATCCTGCGCTTGTTCATAATCCGTAAGCCAGTCCGGATGTTTCTCCGCACAGCCTGCGGTTACCGCGACGACACATACTGCAGCCGCGAACAGCGCAGATCTCAGAATTTGATTCCGTATAATTTTCATCGTTTCTCCTAATAGGCGTCCCGTTCGATAAATGGACGCGTTTCTGTATATAATACCCGCTTTACGAAAAATATGCTACGCCGGCGGCGAACAGATTTTCACAGGAATTACCGCTGTCGTTCACCGCAGGGTCGCCCGCAACGTTTTTGATTAAATCGCGCGAACAGCCGAACCGTCCGGTACCGATCGTCCGCTCGCTGTGCCCCATTTTGCCCAGAACACGGCCGTCGGGGCTGGTCATGCCTTCGATGGCGAACGCGGAACCGTTCGGATTATCGGGTTCGGCGACGGCGGGCTCGCCCCGCTCGTCCGCATACTGGCTGAAAATCTGGCCGGAAGCGAACAACTGTTCGGCGAGCGCATCGTCCATAACGACGCGGCCTTCTCCGTGTGAAATCGGTACGTAATGCACCCGGCCGTCCAACACGGACGGATGCCGCGCCCAGGGTGAAAGCGCCGAAACGGTGCGCGTGCGGCAGATACGGGAAATATGGCGGCCGACGTTATTGTACGTAAGCGTCGGCATGGATTCCGACGGTTCGAGTATTTTTCCGTACGGCAGAAGTCCCGTTTTTATCAGCGCCTGAAAACCGTTGCAGATACCCAAGACGAGTCCGCCTCGTTTTTCGAGCAGCGCCATGACCGCGTCGCGGACGCGCGGTTCACGCAGTACGTTCGCAATGAATTTGCCGGAACCGTCCGGTTCGTCGCCGGCGGAAAATCCGCCGGAAAGCGCGAGAATCTGCGCGGCAGACAATTCGTTCTCAAGTTCGGCAAGCGAATCCGCAAGAGCCTGCGGTGTATTGTTGCGGAACACCAGAATCTTTGAATCGGCACCGGCAAGCGTAAACGCGCGCGCCATGTCGTATTCGCAGTTCGTGCCCGGAAACACCGGAACCAGCACGCGCGGTTTTACTGCCGAACCGCAGCGGGAATCCGAAGCGGCGCGATTGCCGCATACGGCCGCACGCCGAGCGTGCACGGCGGCGCACTCAGCACCTGCCGCGACATGATCACCGTGCACGGCGGCGCGAGCCGCTTCAAGCGACGGATGCACGCGGCGTGCGAATTCGGGATAAGGCGGGCACCGGGACGAAGCCTCCGCGGATACCGGCGGAAAAACGGCGGCAAGCGGCGTTTCCCACACACGCTGGCATTCGGCAAGATCGAGGTGCGCTTCAGGCAGAGCCGCCGCGGCGACCGTGATTTCCGGCTGAACCTGCGTCGTACCGAGCAGCGCGACGGTACCGGGCACGAAACCCGCTTTTGCAAAATCGGACGCACTGAGCGGAACGGTCGTTTCTATCAGGATGTCGCCGTATCTCGGCACGAACAGATCCGCCGCGCTCGTACTTTTTGCAGCGGAACGGCAGCCAGACCCGGTTTCGGAAACGGGCGAAGGCACGGAAGACAGAACGAATCCGACGCGGTTTCCGAACGCCATTTTGGATACGGCTTCGGCGATTCCGCCCGCGCCTACAGGATACGCGGCGCATACGGAAGACGCACCGAGCGAGTACAATGCGGCGGTGTTTTTATTGAAAGTTTCAAAATCGGGTGCAAAATCTTTTGAATACGGCACCGAAACCAGATACACGGAATGACCGGGAGCAGCGAAAGAACCGCCGCGCACCCGTCCCGCGCAGTCCGTACCGACGGCGAACGACACCAGCGTCGGCGGAACCGTCAGTTCCTGAAACGAGCCGGACATACTGTCTTTTCCGCCGATAGCGGCGGTACCGGCCGATTTCTGGGCGTCGAGCGCACCCAGCAGCGCCGCAAGCGGTTTTCCCCACGCGGCGGCGTCGACGGTACGCTCGAAATATTCCTGAAACGTCAAACGGCACCGGGCGGGATTACCGCCCATCGCCGCGATTTTTGCAAGCGAAGAAAGAACCGCCGTCTGCGCGCCGTGCCAGGGACTCCACTGTGCGACGCGGGGATCGTAACCGAACGACATCAGGCTGACCGTGGACGTCTCACGGGGCGGAAGCACGGGAATTTTGGCCGCCATGCCGGCTTCCGGCGTGGACTGATATTTTCCGCCCATCGGGAACAGCACGGACGCGGAACCGATGGATCCGTCGAACCGTTCGCTCAGTCCCCGCTGCGAGCAACAGGCCAGATCCGAAAGACAGGCCTTCCAGGCGAGTCCGAGCGTTTCCGCCGAAACGGCGCGGCTGTCTGCCGAATCGAGTTCCGCACCGCCGCTCGCAGTTACGCGGGGCGCCGCTGCTACACTTACGCCGCCGCTCGCAGTTACGCCGCCGCTCGCAGCGGGAACGTGCGCAGGTATTCCGGCTGCGATAACCGAATCGAGCGGTTTTGCCAGCGGGGAAGCCGCCGGATCGGGCGACGCGATAACAGCCTCCGCACTGCGGCTTGCGCCGGCAGTGTCGAGAAACGAACGCTCTATGTCTACGATGGTTTTTCCGCGCCAGGTCATGACGAGGCGGTTCGTGTCGGTCACTTCCGCAATAACGGCGGCGTTCAGATTTTCGGCAGCGGCGGCGTCGAGCAGCTGCTGCACGTCCGATTTACGGACGACGATCGCCATCCGCTCCTGTGATTCGGAAATGGCCAATTCGGTTCCGTTCAGTCCGTCGTATTTTTTGGGAACGGCGTCGAGGTTTATCGTAAGGCCGGGCGCCAGTTCGCCGACGGCGACCGCGACGCCGCCGGCGCCGAAGTCGTTGCAGCGGCGAATCAGACGGCTGACTGCGGGATTACGGAACAATCGCTGAATTTTGCGTTCTTCAACTGCGTTGCCTTTCTGCACTTCCGCAGCCGCTTCGGTTACGGACTTCGCCGTATGCACTTTTGAAGAACCGGTCGCGCCGCCGATACCGTCGCGTCCGGTACCGCCGCCGACGAGTACGACGATATCGCCGCATTCTGGTTCTTCCCGCATAACAGTGTCCGCCGGCGCGGCGGCTATAACCGCGCCCAGTTCCATGCGTTTCGCTTCAAAGCCGGGATGATACATTTCGGCGACTTGGCCGGTCGTCAGTCCGATCTGGTTTCCGTAAGAACTGAATCCGGCGGCGGCTTCGCGCGTCAGTTTCATCTGCGGCAGTTTGCCTTCGCGCGTCTTCGAGACCGGCACGGTCGGATCAGCCGCGCCGGTAACGCGCAGCGCCTGATATACCCAGGAGCGGCCGGAAAGCGGATCGCGGATCGCACCGCCGATGCAGGTGGCCGCGCCGCCGAACGGTTCGATTTCGGTCGGATGATTGTGCGTTTCGTTTTTAAACATAAGCAGCCAGCGTTCCGTTTTTTCGGCGGAAGCGGACGAATCGAGGCGAGCACAAGCGGCGGCCGTATCCGCGTTCGGTTCGGTGTAATGAACGTCGATATAAATCGAACACGCATTGATTTCCGGTGAAAGTTCAATGTCGTCGAGTTTGCCGTGTTTTTTAAGATATTTTGCCCCGATAACCGCCATATCCATCAGCGTTACCGGCTTGTCGCTGCGGCCGGCGTACAATTCGGTACGCATGTCCGTATACTGCTGCAGGGAAGCGCGGAATCGGTCGGCGTACGGCCCGTCTTCGATCCTGATGGAATCGAGCACCGTATTGAACGTCGTGTGCCGGCAGTGATCGGACCAGTACGTATCAAGTACGCGGATTTCGGTTTCGGTCGGATCCCGCCGTACGGTTTTGAAATAATTCTGAAGGAACTCGATGTCGGCCAGATCCATCGCCAAACCCATTTTTGCGTGAAGCGCGGCCAATTCATCTTTTGAATATGAAATGAATCCGTTTACAACCGGAATATCGCCGGGCACGGTCGTTTCCAACGACAGCGTTTCGGGAACCGAGGGCGAAGCAAGCCGGGAATCAACCGGATTGATCAAGTACGCGCGGATTTTTTCAAGTTCCTGAACGGAAACGTTTCCGGAAAGAATAACCATTTTTGCACAGCGGACTTTCGGTTTTTCCGCGGATACATCCGCCGACTCCCGTTCAAGGCCCGCCTGCAGCAAGGAAAGGCACTGTTCGGCGGAATCAGACCGCTGATCGTACTGACCGGGCAGATATTCCCAAATGATGGCCGTTTCGTCGGGATTCAGCGCCAGCCGGGAAAAACAGCAGCGGTCGCTTTGCGGTTCCGAAAAAATCCGGGAAGCTGCGGCGTGAACGAGCCGTTCGCTCGTATGCTCGATATCGTACCGGTTGACATACCGGACGCCAGTTACACTTGTAATGCCGAGGAAGCCGGTCAATTCGGAATGAATGCGGGCGGCTTCATTTTGAAAACCGGGTTTTCTTTCTATATATAAACGGAACATTTTCCTATTGTAAAGATTATGCTGAAAAATTGCAATGTGTTTGAAGCCCGACTGCAGCAGTTTACGCGACAATCGTACACGCGGCGGTTAACGACAGCATCGGCGGGTAAAGCCAGCGTCGGCGGGTAAAGCCAGCGTCGGCGGTTAACGACAGCGTCAGCGGTTAAAGCCAGCATCGGCAAGCCGGTACCGGTCAGCCGATGCAAACGGCCAACTGGCGCCAATAGCCAGCGCCGCCGATTACCCGTCCAACCGGCACGAGCGGTTCCGCTTTAACGCACCGCGCAGTTTTTTGCCCTGCAGGCGCCTTTCCCGCGAAGCAAGCGAAGGCTTGGTCTTTTTACGTTTTTTGGGAATAACCGCGGCCTGCACGACCAGCTGCTCAAGCCGGTCGAGTGCGATCTGCCGGTTCCGTTCCTGCACGCGCTCGTCCTGCACGGCGACGCACAGACAGCCGTCCTGCGTAATTTTATTTTTGAGCCGAAAAGCAACCTGAGCGCGTTCAGCTTCGGACAGCCCCCGCAGCTCCGCAAGCGGCACCGACGCGTGCACTTTCGTATTCAGTTTATTGATATTCTGCCCGCCGGGGCCGCCCGAGCGGGAAAACGAAAACGCCGCCTGCTCAAGAATCGACTGCCGGATTTCAGCACGGTTCACGTGGCACTCCTTGCGCGGTCATGTATTCCGTTTCCTTAAAGATATATATGAGTATAAAAGAAATTCCGCAAGTTAGCAAGTATACAAGTCTTTACATACGCCCCGCCAGTATGCGATACTCTGCACATGAACCGAAGCATTTGTACCCGTGTACTCGCACTTTTTATCGCTGCCGCAGTTTACCCGGCAGCACAATCTGCAGCCGAGCAGACGTCGGCTACGCAAACGGCGCCGGGCCGGCACGAATTGACATTCAAAATGCAAGTGGAAACGACGAGGGATCGCAAAGCGACCGACGTCGCCAATTCGTTCACGTACGAGTTTTCGCAATCGGCGTATTCCTTACTGGCGGGAATAAAACTCGGCGCAGAAAGTTCAGACATAACGGTCGCGGGAACCTGGATGCCGCTCAGGATGCGGCTGTTTTCGTTCGGGCCGCAAATCGAGTATAATTTCGACCTGTTCATGAATTACAGCATGGAACATAATTTTCTGTTCGGCGCGAAGGCGACGGTTGGCAGACCGGATCGGCTGCTGGTAACCGCCGAATGTTCGTATCTATTGAAATTGACCGATTTTTACCGGCTTCCGGCGATTCCCCTGCTCAGGGACGACTCGATTGCAACGACGCTGTCGTTCTCAAGCATCCTGCGAAACCGCATGAAAATCGCGTTCAAAATATATTCGCACGACACGTTCTATTATCCGCTTTTCTGCACGCCGACGTACGAAATGCAACTGGGGTGGATAGTAACGCCGGATTTTACCGTTGAAAGCAGTCTGATGGTACGGTATTCGGATATGTTCACGCTGACCTCGTACGTCTCGAACATACTGGGAAACGTTGCCATCCGGTATACGCTTCCCCAAACAGGAAGTACAAAATGAAGCAAACTCTGCACACAAACTCCGCCGCGTACCTGCTGCTTTGCATTATAGCGGCGTGCACATTTCAGTCGTGCCGATACGGAATAAGCGAAGCGCTGAACCGCGGTTACGAAGTTTCCAAACGCAGCACAACCATAACCGATATCCCGACTCCGATCTACGCCGAGGGAGCGGATTCGTACACGTGCGTGATTCTCACCGACGTACATTACGGAGCGGACAAAAGCCGGCCGGACGACCGTTTTTTAACCTGGCTCGATGAAAAAAAAACAAAACCCGCGTTCTGCCTCGTTTTAGGCGATATGGCCGAACACGGCGAAAAATCCGAATTTGAACAATACAAAGCGTTCGCGGATAAAATAGAAGAGAGAAAAGTTCCCGTATACGGCGTCGTCGGTAATCACGATTTGTACAAAACCGGCTGGCGGTATTGGAAAACGTACGTAAAACCGTATAATTCGTATTACCGATTTTATACGCAGAACTTCGCCTGGTACTTTCTGGATTCGGGAAACGGCACGCTCGGTGAACCGCAGCTGCAGAATATGATACGAGAAATGCAGGCGGATCCCCGCCCCAAACTGGTGTTTACGCACTACCCCGTATACGGCGGCGGCATTTTTTATTTCGCACTGTCCGACACGAAAGAACGGGCACTGCTGATCGACACGTTTGCGCGGAACAACGTGAAAACCGTGTTCACCGGCCATTATCATCCGGGAAAACCGCCGTTCAATTTCGGCTCATTTTCGGAATTGGTCGTCAAAGGCTTTTTGGACAACGCGGCGTGGATAGAACTGCACGTAGACGAAACGAACGCTGCCGTTTCGTGGACGGAATACGGCCGCAACTGAAAGAAAGCACAGCCGCTGACGGAATACGGTCGCAACCGATAATGCGGCCGGTCGGATTCCGACTGCACGCCGGCATGAAAAACCACTTGCAACGCGAATAAAAAACGGGTACTCTGTACGGAAACGGCGCCGACTCAAAACTTCGCCGCTTTTTGCCGGCCCGGCCGGCTGTATTCAAGGAAACTGCCCGAAAACTGAAGCATTCGGTCAGCCTCCATCTTTTCCAAGGGGCTATAGTTTATGGAAGAAATTTTAAATTTACTGCAGAACAACGCGCGGCTTTCAGTTGAAGACATCGCCGCAATGACCAAAAAAGAACCGGCCGAAGTCGCCGCCGCCATGCATAAACTGGAAGCCGACGGCGTTATCCTCAAATACGCCGCCATCGTCAATCCCGAAAAAGTAGCGGAAACCAAAGAAAAAGTCCGTGCCGAAATCGAAATTCAGGTAACGCCGGAACGGGAACACGGATTCGACGCGATTGCCGAACGTATCTACCGCTTTCCGCAGGTCAAAGCGCTGTATCTGATGTCCGGCGGATACGATCTGCAGGTAATCATCGAGGGCGAATCACTGCAGGAAGTCGCGTTCTTCGTAGCCCGCAAACTTTCCACGCTGAACGGCGTAAAGAGCACCAAAACGCATTTCGTTCTCAAAACGTATAAAGAAAACGACGTGCTGTACGTGGACGAGAAAAAAGACCGCCGCGAAGGGGTAACCGCATAATGAACACACGGCAAGATAAGTTTTCCGGAAAAATCGTAAAAACACCGCCTTCCGGAATCCGCAAGTTTTTTGAATTGATTCAGGGGAGGGACGACGTCATTTCACTCGGCGTCGGCGAACCCGATTTTACCACGCCGTGGCTCATGCGAGAGGAAGCGTATTACCATTTGGAACAGGGGCATACGTCGTACACGTCGAACTGGGGGCTCCAGGAACTGCGGAACGAAATAGCCCGCTACACGGAACGGTACGGTATGCACTACGATCCCAAGCACGAAGTGCTGATCACCATCGGCGTATCGGAAGCGATAGACGCGGTACTCCGTGCCATCCTGAATCCCGCGGATGAAATAATCATCTGCGAACCGTGCTACGTTTCGTATCAGCCGCTCGCCGCTTTGTGCGACACAAAACTGATTCATCTGGACACGTCGGCGAACGGTTTTTATCCCACTGCCGAACAGATTGAGGCGGCGATCACGCCGCGTACGAAAGCGCTGATGCTGTGCAGCCCCAGCAACCCGACCGGACGCATGATTCCGCGTGCGGAACTCGAAAAAATTGCGGAAGTGATCAAAAAACACCAAATTTGGGTGTTATCGGACGAAGTGTACTGCGAACTGGTGTACGACGGAAAAGAACACTGCTCCATCGGTTCACTGCCGGGTATGCACGATTACACCGTAACGCTCAACGGATTTTCAAAAGCGTTCGCAATGACCGGCTGGCGGATCGGGTTCATGTGCTGCCCCGCGGATCTGATGGAACAGGTGTACAAACTGCACCAGTATTCGACTATCTGCGCGCCGATCATGAGTCAATACGCGGCGCTTGAAGGACTGCGTTCCGGCTGGCACGAAGTTGAAAAAATGCGCGTTTCATATCAGCAGCGCCGCAATCTGATGTATAAAGCGTTCCGTGAAATGGGGCTGCCGGTAACCGAACCGGACGGCGCGTTTTACATTTTTCCGGACATCCGTTCCACCGGACTTTCGTCGGAAGAATTCGCCACGCAGCTGATCGAAAAATATCAGGTAGCCGTCGTTCCCGGAAGCGTATTCGGCGCCGGCGGCGAAGGCTATATCCGCTGCTGCTACGCGACGGACATAGACAAAATAAAAATCGCGCTGGAAAAAATTGCGCGTATGGTCGCGTCTTTAAAAGCGTAAATTCCGTAAAATAAACACGGGCGGCACGGCAGAACCAGGCGCACGGCAGTGCAATAGCCGTGCAAGCCACAGTCCGCCGGCAGCGCAATCACCGTCCGGCCCGCAAGCCCGCCGGCAACATATGCCGCGCCGGCGTACGGGCTATAATTTGAATTTGCCGATCAGCACGTCCAAATGCCGGATATTATCCTGCGTTTGGCGCGCCATATCGGAAACGTTTTCCGCGGACGAAGTTATCTCGGTCGCGCCTTCACGCATTTCATCCATACTGCCGGAAACGGTATCCGCTATTTGGCTCAGTTTGCTTATCTCTTCGTTGACGCGCTCTATACCGCTGCGCATCTGCTTTGAAGTAGTCTGAACGTCGGACGTCGACTGGTTTATATCGCGCAGCGCTTCAAGAATCTGCTGGGACGCTTCTTTCTGTTCGATCATGGCGTTGTCGATTTCGTTAACCAGATGGTCGGTTTCCATGATTTTGCCGGAAATCTGCATAAAGCCCTGCCGGGAAGATTCCGACGTATCGACGACTTCACCGATCGTTTTTGAAATTTTCTTCAATTCCTGCCCGATCGCGCGGGACTGTTTGCTGGAATCCTCCGCCAATTTACGGATTTCGTCGGCAACGACGGAAAAACCGGCGCCGGCTTCACCGGCGTGGGCGGCTTCAATCGCCGCGTTCATGGCGAGCAGGTTCGTCTGCGACGCGATACGGGCGATGACGCTGTTCGCTTCCATAAGAAGCTGCGACTGTTCGGCCATATCGCCGATATTCTTGTGTACCTGCGCCTGCCGCGTTTTATTTTCTTCCGTGATCGCAATCAGATCCTGATATTCGCTGCTCATCTTACGCACGGAATTCGACACGGAACTGATGTTTCCGACCATTTCTTCAATCGACGCGGAAGATTCCACGATACCGGAACTCTGATTTTCTATCTGGCGGTCAAGATTTTGAATACCGGCGATACTCTGTTCCAATACGTTCTGCACTTCGGAAATGGCGCCGGTTTGCAATTCGACGGAACGGTGCACGCCCTGAATGTTCGCCATAATTTGCGCAGTCGCGCTCGCCGCCTGCTGGGAACTTGAACCGAGACTTTCACCGATTTCATGCAGCTGAGTTTCCGATTCTTTCAGCTGGGAAATGAGCGCGTGTTGTCCATCGATAAACGTGTTGATCGAACGGCACATCGTTCCTATTTCATCTTCGCGCAGAATGGGAATCCGGTACGTTAAATCGGACTCGCCGGAAGCGCCGTTCAGATTTTCAAACGCAATAGACGCGCCCCGCAGCGGTTTTATGACGATTTGGCGCATCAGGACGACGATAACCAAACTGATAAAAATCATCATCAAAAGGATGATCGGCATTACCGCCCAGATAAGATTCAGCTTGAACGCCTGTATATCGGAAACCGGAATCACCATTGAAAACATCGCTTTATGCGCGGTTTCGGCCGTTTCGAGCGGAAAATACGCGGACAGATACTGTCTGCCGCCTACGGCCGTTTCGCCTAAAAACGGAGAATTCTGCGTGTACACCGTATCGAGAATGTTCCGATCGTCGAGCTTCGTCATGGCAAGGCTTTTGCCGCTCTTGTCGGTAAGCGTCGTCGCGACCCGCACGTCGTCCACGAACACCGAAATATTGCTGTCGACGAGTTTGCGGTATTTCGTCAAAAAATCGTTATCCGAAAGCGATTTCCGCGCGGTCATCGCACCGACGAGTTCACCGGCAGCGTTCCGGACGGGAACGGCCGTCAAATACTGGAGCGCGCTGTCGCTGACGGTAAGCGCAACCGAAACGGTGCCGGCCAGCGCGCTTGCAATCACCGATTTTTCAGATGCAAGAACGAACGAATCCCTCATTTCGGACGTGAACGCCACGTCGCCCTGCGCGTTTACCAGCGAAACGTTTTTAAATCCGTACGAATCGCGAAACGTCCGCAAAAAAAGAGTCGCGTCGCTTACGGTTCCGGCCTGGATCAGCTGTGCCGGAAGCGGAGACATTTCAACGAGCTGCATATCCCGTTTGAGAGCGGCAGCTTCCTGCTGCAGCATGGCGGTTACGAACGTCGATTTTTCGGTCAACTGTTCAAGGTAATTCCGCTTCATGGATCGGTTGGTACCGCCGTTTACCAGCAGAAAAACCGCCGCACAGCTGCCGATAACGGCGCAGAACACGGGAAGAAACAGTTGTTTATATACTGATAATTTCTTTAAAGCTTTAGAAGAATCCGCAAGTTTCGTATTAGCCATATATACTCCTACGGGATAATATAACGAAATAACTATAGCATTGCAAAGTAAAAAAGTATATACTTCGCGTATGAAAATACTGCAAGTTGATTCTGTATCATACGCATATACCGGCAGCGGAATCGCCGCCGTCAAGGATGTGTCTTTTACACTTGAACGGGGCGGTTACCTTGCAGTGCTCGGAACGAACGGATCGGGAAAAAGTACGCTCGCCCGGCTGATTTGCGGATTTATGGATCCGTCGGCGGGAACGATATCGTTCATACGGGGAACGAAAACCGGTATCGTGTTCCAGTCGCCGAACGATCAGATCGTCGCGGGCATCGTCGGCAGCGACACGGCGTTCGGCCCGCAGAATTTGGGACTGAACGATTTTGAAGTACAGCGGCGGACTAACGAAAGTCTGGCGGTTACGGGACTGGGCTCTAAAATAGAAGAAAAAACGTCGACCCTTTCGCAGGGGCAAAAACAGAAGCTCGCGTTTTCAGGCATACTGGCGCTTCAGCCGGACGTACTGATTTTGGATGAAGCCGCGTCCATGCTGGATCCGGTATCCCGTGCGGAAATGCTCGATTTTCTGGATTATTGGAACAGCCGCGGATTTTCCGTTATCCATATTACACACGACATCGACGAAGCGCGCAGGGCGAAACAGGTTATCGCGCTTGAAGACGGAAAACTGATTTTTAACGGTTTACAGACCGAATTCCGGGAAAACACCGAATTACTGTACCGGCTGTTCGGAGATCCGCTCGATTCGCTTGCCAAAACGGACTCGGGCGATCGGAATCGGCAAAAAACCGAAGCCGACGCGCTCGTATTCGACGATATCTCGTTTTCATACGATCCTGCGAAGCCGCTGTTCAGCGGATTTTCACTTTCTATAGAACAAGGCAGTTTAAACGCGCTGATGGGAGCGGCCGGCTGCGGAAAGTCGACGCTGCTCGAAATCGCGGCGGGACTGCTGACGCCCGCATCGGGAGCCGTAAAAAGTGAGACCAGACCCGCGCTGGCGCTTCAAGACAGCGAACACGCGTTGTTTGAAGAATTTGCCGG
Organism: Treponema brennaborense DSM 12168; assembly: GCF_000212415.1. NCBI lineage: Bacteria > Pseudomonadati > Spirochaetota > Spirochaetia > Treponematales > Treponemataceae > Treponema > Treponema brennaborense. The sequence goes on from NC_015500.1 coordinate 2,536,635, forward strand.
CGACGACGTTGCGTACGGACCGCGGAACAACGGCGTTTCAGGAAAAAAATTGCGCGACACGGTCAAAGCGGCGATGGACGCCACCGGACTGCCGTTCGATCGGTTCGCCGACCGTTACACGTTCCGGCTTTCGGGCGGAGAAAAACGGAAACTGTCGCTTGCAGGCATTATCGCGCTGGACACGCCGGTCATGATGTTCGACGAGCCGACCGCCGGTTTGGATCCGGTAAGCCGCCGCGCCGTTATACAGATACTGCAAAAAATTGCCGCAGCGGGCAAAACGGTGTTCTTTTCGACTCACCGTGAAGACGAAGCGGCGGCGGCTGACCGCGTGATACGGCTCGCCAACGCGCAGGACGGAACGGTGTTCCTGACCGGCGACACAAACGGCAGTTCGGCAGCCCCCGGCAGCGGTGCCAAATCCCCGGACAACAGTTCGGCAGCCCCCGGCAGCACTGCAAAATCCCCGGACAACAGTTCGGCAGCCCCCGGCAGCACTGCAAAATCCCCGGACGGCGGCGAGCCGGCCGAAAACGTCCGTATCGGAACGACGCTGCCGGAACAACCGCCGCTTGCCGGTGCGAAGCTGCTTGCGTTTTTTGCGAACTGCGGCAGTATTTTTTCCGCAGGCAGCAGAAAAAATTCATTCATTCAAAAACTGCCCGCCGTCGCAAAATACGTCGTGTTCGGCGTATTGTTTATCACTTCGTTTCTGATGCAGACGGTTTTCTATTCAGCGGCGGCGATCGCCGTCATTCTGCTCTATGCGGCGGCGGCGCGCTATCCGCTGAAAAAACTGTTCCGGTCGTTCGGCAAAATACTGCCTTGGGCACTGCTTTTCTTTGCGTTTCAGTTGTTTTTTCTGCCGCAGGGGCGCGGCGATACGGTGTATTACGCGTCGAAGCTGCTGACCGTTACGGATACCAAGCTGAACGCAGGCGCGATTACGATACTGCATCTGACGGCGGCGTTCGTTTCGCTGGCGGTGTTCGTTTATTCCATTACCGAGCGGGAAGTGCTCGACGGTCTTGAAGCGCTTTTAGCGCCGTTCGCACTTATGCGCGTACCGGTGCGGCATCTCGTGCTCATCGTCGGAATCATTTTCAGATTCATTCCGCTGCTCGCCGAAGAAGCGGCGCTGATCGTAAAAGTGCAGCTTATCCGCGGCGGGTTGGGTCAGGCGAAAGGACTTACCGGACGAATCCGCATGATTCTGCCGCTCGTCGTACCGCTCATCATGCGGACGCTCAAACGTGCCGATATTCTGGCGGACGCGCTGACCGCACGCTTTTATTCCTGACGGGAGGAGCCTCGATTATGGCGAACGAAAACGCAAACTTTGCGGTCTGCCCGAAATGCGGCGCCGCCGGCACCGTTTCATATCCGGACAGCCGCCGCTGGGTATGTTCCGCGTGTAATTTCAACCTGTACAACAACGTGGCAGCAGCCGTGGGCGTCATCATATGCGATTGCGCGGGCCGCGTCCTTTTTGAAGTCCGGGCAAAAAATCCGGGAAAAGGACTTCTGACGATTCCCGGCGGCTTCGTGGACCCGAACGAATCCGCGGAACAGGCGGTCGTCCGCGAATGCCGCGAAGAGATCGGATTGGAACCCGCCGCCGTGCGTTTTTTATGTTCGTATCCGAACACGTACGAATTCGATCACGTTACCTATAAAACCTGCGATCTGTTTTTTACCGCACGGCTGCCGGAAACCGGCGGCGACACAGCCGAATCAGCCGAATCAGCCGAATCGGACGGTGAACGCGCGCTGCTCGGCCGGCTCACGGCGCAGCAAAGCGAAGTAACGGCGTTCACGTTTGAATCCGTCGCGTCCGAACGGGACATAGCGCGGCTGCCGCTGGCGTTCGATTCGGTAAGAAACGCGCTGCGCACGTACGCCGCTTCTTGCCATTCGTCGTCATCAAGGATATAGTGAAAATCATGTTTGATGAATTTCTTTTAAATCTGATGAACGCCGTTCCCGACGGCATTCCCGGTCTTGTCATTTTACTGGCAATCATCGCCGCGGCGCTGTTCGTTTTGAGCAAAGGCGCCGATATTCTGGTCGACAGCGCGGTCGCCCTCTCGGAAAAATGGGGAGTTCCCAAAATGCTGATCGGAGCGACGGTCGTCAGCCTCGGCACGACGCTGCCGGAAGTTACCGTTTCCGTCATGTCGGCACTCAAAGGCGCGCCGGGATTGGCCATGGGCAACGCCGTCGGTTCCGTCATTTGCGATACCGGCCTCATTTTGGGTATCGCGGCACTGATAAAACCGCTGCCGTTCAAAAAAACGGTTGTCAACCGGCAAGGCTGGATACAGCTCGGTGCGGGAATACTGCTCGTCGCCGTATCGTTTATCGCCGGCGGCGGGATCCGGTCGTTTTCGGAAGGCGGCAGCATTCCGCGCGTTATGGGCTTCGTATTTCTCGGACTGCTCGCAGCGTATATCGTTTCGACTATCGCCGGCGCGCGCAAAGGTACGGACGCAGAGAGCCGGGACACCGATAATCCGTCGGGCGAAAACGGTTCGTCCGTCGCAGTCATTTTGCTGAAAATGATTTTGGGCGCAGCGCTCGTCATTTTATCGTCGAAAGTACTCATTCCGGCCGTGCAGGAAACGGCGCTCAGATTCAGGATACCGGAAACCGTCATCGCGGCGACGCTCGTTGCGTTCGGAACGTCGCTGCCGGAACTGATCACCGCTATCACTGCGGCGCGCAAGGGACACGGAGACCTTGCGATCGGCAATATTATCGGCGCGGATATTCTGAACGTACTGTTCGTTATCGGCGCGTCGGCGGCGGTAACGCCGGGCGGGCTGACCGTGGACGTCAATTTTTTCAGAATACTGTTTCCCGCCATGCTGTTCGTGCTGATCGTGTTCCGCTGCGGCGTACTTTTTTCAAAAAACTCGCTGAAACGTCCGGTCGGCTTCGTACTGCTCGCCGCGTACGTCGCGGTTACCGCGCTCAGTTACGTTTCGGGTGTGTAATCGGGTTTCCGCAACCGTTTTAAGAATATTTTAAGGATAGCGGTGGATACTGTCGGCATGAAACCGATACGTATGCCGGCCGCAGCGGCAGTGCTGTTCGCCGCCGCAATCCGCCTTTACGCACTCCCTTTTTCACCGCCGGAAACGGCGCTGCCGGCCGAGACGCAGCCCGACCGGCAATCCGCCGATTCGGCGGAGCAGCCGTTTTCTCTCCAAGACATGCTCGCAGGTTATTTTGCCCAAGACGCGGAATTGCGGACGCTCGCGCTCAAACTGCAGCAGGCGAAACTCCAAGCCGGCATCACCGCGGCGGAAACCGGTGTCGACGCCGAACTTGCAACGGGAACCGTTTCTTTTAATACGTCGGGCGTTCGAGCCGAACCGGCGGTTACGGTTTCCATTCCGGCGCTCAACGGAACGGTCGTTTCCGCGTCGGTACCGCTTTCATACGCAGTGAGCGCCGATTCCGCGCAGTCGTTCAGCGCCGCCGGCGCGGAACTCAGCATCGGCACGGAACTTTCAGGCAGCACGGCTGCACAGCGCGCGCTCGCCGTACAAAAAGCGCAGCGCGCCGTTACCGAAGCGCAGCGGAATCTCGGCACACGAGCGCGCACCGCGGAATACGAGTTTTACACGGAGCTGAAAGATTTGTACAGTGCGTATAAAGACGTCCTTTCCGCCCGCACGTCGCTGTACGAAACCCGCATAGACATGGAAACGCTCCGCGTAAAAGGATTTTCAGCGCAGTCGGCTTCATACCGGACGGCGCAGCTTGAAGCGGACTCGGCCGAGCGCACCGTCTCGGAATACGAGCGTGCGCTGAAACGGGCGGCCGAACGGTTCGCCGCAAAATGCGGCGTTTCCGCCGGCGGATTAAGCGGCGAATCGCTCCCCGACGTGCAGACGCAGCTCGTGCAGTGCGGCGTACTCGATTCGGATCAGCTGGGAAGCAAAGAAAGATACGCCGCCGTCGAGCAGGCCGAATGGGATCTGTACGTGGCACAGCTCGAACAGCACGCGGACAAAACGCCGACCGTTACGGCAAAAGCTTCCTATACGTATAAAAACAGCTCGCTGAACGGCGCCGACAGCGCGGGCGCTTCCCTTTCCGTTACCGGAAACGGACTGACCGTATCGGGCGGCGTTACGGTTCCGATCGCCGCGGAACGCACGACGCCGTCGGGAACAGTTTCGCTCAGCTGGTCGCCGGCCGACACTGCGACCTCCGCGCTTGAAAAACGGCAAAACCTGCTTACGCTTGAAATCAAACAGGCAGCGCGTGAGGCCGCGGCGGACGAATATGAACGCGCCGTGGAAGACGCGGCGACCGAACGCGAAGACCTGCTTTGGCAGCGCACTTTGAACGGCGAACAATACCGATTATACGCGGAACTCGCCGCCGACATGAAAACCTGGTTCGACGCGGGAATCGTCAGCGAATCCGAATACCGCAAAGCCGTATCGAACGAGCAGAACGCGCTTATCCAATGCCGCATTACGGACATAAATTTGATCCGGCACGCGATAGCCGCTGAAAATCTTTTTATCGCAGCGGAGGATCTGTGATGACAGCAAAAAAACGCACCCGAAACGGACGAACGGCGGCGCTCGCCGTTCTCACAGTTTGTCTTATTGCAGCCGGTACCGCCGCGGCACTGGTCGCAGCCAGGTCGGCGAATACGGCAGCCGACGCGAACCGGACGTACACGGTTACGCAGGAAACGGTCAAAAATATCATAGAAATATCGGGTACCGTTTCCGCGGCGGACGAGCAGACGCTGAAAGCCGCCGGCGACGGAACGGTAACCGCCGTCTACGTCGGGGAAGGCGACGCGGTGAAAAAGGGAACCGTGCTGCTGCAGCTCGACGACACCGAACAGACGTACGCGCTTGCGAAACACGATTACGATATCGCTCAAGCGCGGATCAGCGGCAGCCAGCGGGAACTGGAACTGCTGACGCTCCAGCGGCTTTCACTCGTAAAAAAACGGGAAAACAGACAGATCGTCGCGAACTTCGACGGTGTCATCGCCGAATTCAGTGCGGCGACAGGCGATTACCTTGAAGCGAAAGATTCCGTCGGCACCATTATAGACCGCAGTTATCTGAGCGCCTCCGTCGAAGTGGTGGAAACCGACGCCCCCAAATTACAGGCGGGACAGCTCGTCCGCTGTACGTTTCCCGCGTACGACGGCGGCACGATAACCGGATACGTCGTTTCGTACCCGGCGGTCGGAAGCGTTACTTCGCGCGGCGCGTCGATCGTCAAGGTGAAAATACGCATAGACGATCCGCCTGAAAGCATTCTGCCCTATTATTCGTTCACGGGCGAAATCGAAATCAGCCCGGAAGAATCGCTGCTGCTGGCGGCGAAAGAAGCCGTCGGCCGTGAAGGCGGTACGCAGTTCGTCGAAAAAATCAAGCGCGACGGAACGACGGAACGAGTAACGGTTACCGCCGAACCGTACGGCAGCGATTTCATGCGCATCACCGAAGGTTCCGTCGCTGAAGGCGACGTACTGAAAGCGCAGTCGGCTCCGCGCGTATCGGGCACCGGAAAAAGCGCTGCCGGCAATACCCGGCAATCGACGGATAAAACGGAAAACGCTCAGCAATCCGGTTTCTCGCTGCCGGGCAGCGGCGGCGCGGGTGTTCCCGGCATGAGCGGAGGGCCGGGCGGATCAGGCGGCGGTATGCCGCCGATGCGGTAACGTATTTTTCATCGGAGGCGCATATGGAAACGAACAGCGGGCGGATCTGCATCAGCATGGATCACGTCAAAAAGGAATACCTCATGAAAGAAGCTTCCGTAACGGCGCTCAACGACGTGTCGTTCAGCGTCCGTCAGGGCGAATACGTTACGATCATGGGGCCGTCCGGCTCGGGCAAATCCACGCTGATGAACATGATAGGCTGCCTCGACCGGCCGACTTCGGGAACGGTCGAAATCGACGGGCACGCAACCGCCGGCATGAGTGAAAAAGAATTGGCGCTCGTGCGGAACCGGACGATAGGCTTCGTGTTCCAGCAATATTTTCTGCTGCCGTCGCTGACCGTGCTTGAAAACGTCATGCTGCCGCTGCGGTATCGGAAAATCGACCGCGCGGAAAGCCGCGAACGGGCGACGGAAGCGCTCGTCCGGGTCGGCCTTGCGGATCGGCTCAAGCACATGCCGAACGAACTTTCCGGCGGACAAAAACAGCGCGCGGCTATCGCCCGTGCAACGGTCATGGAACCACGGATTATCCTCGCCGACGAACCGACCGGCGCGCTCGATTCCGAAACCGGAAAACTGGTGCTGGAAATGTTCGATCGGATCAGACAGTCCGGCACGACGGTGATCATCGTAACGCACGATCCGTATATAGGTTCGCTGGCTCCCCGCAGGATTTCCCTCTTCGACGGTGCCCTGCGCAGCGACACCGCGCAGGAGGACGCCGATGTTTGACGATTTTCTGTTCGCCCTGCGGAATTTCAAACGGAATCGAATCCGCAGCATATTGTCGCTGCTGGGCGTTATCATCGGCGTCGCGTCGGTCATCGTCATCACGTCGCTCGGGCGCAGTGCTTCCAAAAGTATCAAAGATTCGTACAGTTCGGCGGGGCTCGATCTGGTAAAAATTTCAGCGGGATTCATGCGGCGCGGTCGCGACACGTCCGTTACGTTCAACGAAGCGTTCAGAACGGAATTATTCGACGCCGTTGAACACATAACGAAAATTGCGTACTGCAACAGCATGTCCGTCACTCTCACCAAAGACGATACGAGCGTCAACGGTTCGGCAACGGCGATCGAGTACGGCTATCTGCCGATGTGCGGACTGACGCTGAGCGAAGGTGCGGATTTTACCGTTTCCGACGGCGTAACCGGCCAGCAGCGCGTCATTCTCGGCCCCGACGTAGCCGAAGCGCTGTTTCCCTCCGGCAGCGCGGTCGGGCAAAAAGTGATAGGCGTACACGATTCGGTTTCGTTTCAGTTTGAAGTCGCCGGCGTGCTGACGGAGTCCGCGTCCGGCATTGAATCGACGGCGAACGCAATCTACGTGCCGCGCGGTTTCTACGCAAAAAAAATACAGCCGTCGCCGAACGCGTCGAGCATCGTCGTGCAATGCACGGCGGCAGCGGCAGCGTCCGCCGTCGCTGAAAATATAGAAAGTTTTATCGCGGAAAAAGCGGGGAATTCGTACGCGGCGTCGGTTACGTCCATGCAGGCGATGCTTGAACAGTACGAACAGGTTACCGGTACGGTCAGTCTGCTGCTTTCCGGAATCGCGGCAATTTCGCTGCTCGTCGGCGGCATCGGAATCATGAACATCATGATCGTTACCGTTACGGAGCGGCGGCGCGAAATAGGAATCCGTAAAGCGCTCGGCGCGAGTCCCGCGGTGATACGTACGCAGTTTCTGATAGAATCGGCGCTTATCACGGGTATCGGCGGCTGCGTCGGAATCGCCGCCGGAATCGGTATCAGCGCCGCCGCCGCGGCCGTCATGAAGTGGTCGTTCGCGGTCGACGGAAACGCGTGCGCCGCCGCGTTCGTGTTTTCCGCCGCAATCGGCATATTCTTCGGCTTCAGCCCCGCCTCCCGAGCCGCAAAGCTCGATCCGGTGGAAGCGCTTTCGTCGGAATGACGGGGCGCGCCGGCTTTTCTGGGCTTTCCTGAACGGAGAAAGCGCAAGGCTTACCGTTCAGGGAGCACGTTCAGGTTCAATAAATCGATTAAACAACGTCCATCCGCTCGACGTCCGCGTCGTAATCAACGCCGGCAACGTCGAATCCGTTCGTCGCCAAAAAGTCGTGGCGGTAGCCGTCCATATCGCCCAAAGAGGCGAGCGTATCCTGCGTTACCTGCGCGAGCCGTTTGTCGACTTCGGCCTGAACGGCGGGGTCGAGTTCCCAGTCGTCCATGCGGATAAGATGTTCCGCATCAACCGGCACGCTGCCGTCGGTGTACAGCCGCTCGGCGAACAGGCGTTCCATCTGTTCGATGCAGCCTTCGTGCGTTCCCTTTTCTTTCATTACCTTGAACAATACCGAAAGATACAGCGGAATGATCGGGATGACCGCACTCGAACGGGTAACGAGTCCTTTGTTTACGGAAACGAACGCTTCGCCGCCCAATTTTTGGGACAGCTTCGAGTCCAGCGCGCGGGCCGTTTTTTCAAGATGCTTTTTCGCACCGCCGATCGTACCGTCGCGGTAGATCGCGTGAGACAGCGCGGGGCCGATGTACGAATACGCAACCGTCTTGCAGCCTTTCGCCAGCACGCCGGCTTCGGCAAGCTGATCGATCCAGCGTTCCCAGTCTTCGCCGCCCATGACTTTTACCGTCTGCGCCGCTTCGTCGTCGTTCGCCGGTTCTGCGCTCATGACGCTCAGTTCGCCGCTCATCATGTCCACCGTTTGGCCGGAAAATGGTTTTCCGAACGGTTTCAGCACTGATTTGTACAAAACGCCGGTTTCGGGGTCGGTGCGGACGGGGCTCGCCAAGCTGTACACGACGAGGTCGAACGCGACGCCCATTTTACGGGCTTCGGCAACGACGGCTTTGCGGCAGTCGTCGCTGAACGCGTCCATATTCAGCGTAACGCTCGGAATTCCGGCTTTTTTTGAAGCGCGGTCGAACGCCAGATTATTGTACCAGCCGGGCGTTCCGCCCTTTTTTTCGCTTCCTTCTTTTTCAAACGAAACGCCGATCGTGGCCGCGCCGTATTCAAACGCGGCGGTAATGCGGCTGGCAAGACCGTAACCGGTCGAGCAGCCCAGCACGAGTACGGCTTTGGGCGCTTTGCCGCCTTCGGCTGCGGTTTTGGTGCCGCGGTTTGCTTTGCGGGACTGAACGTACGCAATTTGGCGTTCGGTCTCCTTGGCGCATCCGACGGGATGTGCGTTGATGCAGATATTACTGCGAATCATCGGTTTGATAATCATACGATCTCCTCTAAAAGTAAAAACCGGCAGTTTGCGTTTTTACTTATCCTTGTATTTTTTCATGATCAGACAGCCGTTGTGACCGCCGAAACCGAGCGACGCGGAGGCGATGCAATTGATTTCACCTTCCACACCGGTGTTCGGCACGTAATCGAGGTCGCAGCCGTGTTCAAGATCGGGATTTTCCAGATTGATAGTCGGCGGGTAGAAACCGTCGTTTATCGCTTTAATGCCGATAATGGCTTCTATCGCACCGGCAGCGCCGACGCAGTGGCCGGTCATGCTTTTTGTTGAAGAAACCTTCATTTTGTATGCGTGATCGCCGAACGCAAGTTTTACCATTTGAGTTTCGGCGGGATCGTTTATCGGCGTCGACGTACCGTGCGCATTGTAATAGTCGACGTCTTCGGGTTTGATGCCGGCGTCGGCAATCGCGCGTTTAATTGCGAGTGCACCGCCGGTTCCGTCGGGGCGGGGACTGGTAATGTGATACGCGTCGCTCGACGCACCGTATCCGGCGAATTCGGCGTAGATTTTTGCACCGCGTTTTTTGGCGTGTTCCAGTTCTTCAAGAATCAGAATACCGGCGCCCTCGCCCATCGTAAATCCTTCACGCTTTACATCGAACGGGCGGCTCGCCTTTTTAGGATCGTCGTTGAAGGATGTGGCGAGCGTCTGGAGTACGGTAAAACAGCCGATTCCGAATCCGGTGATGGCCGCTTCCGTTCCGCCGGCGACGCACACGTCGATACGTCCCGAACGCACCAAATCGAGCGCCGCGCCGAGCGCGTCCGTGCCGGACGAACACGCCGTTGCCAAAGTCCAAGACGGTCCGTCTATGCCGAACAGCATGCTCACGTTCGCCGCGCCTTCGTTCGTAATGAACATCGGAACCGACAACGGCGGAATGCGCGTGTTTCCCGCTTCAAAGTATTTTTTATAACCGGCTTCCAGCGTTTCAAAGCCGCCGATACCGTTTCCGAGCATAATTCCGGATTTTTCGGCGGAAATGGTTTCTTTGGTATAACCGGCGTCGGCAATGGCCTGCGCGGCGACGGCGGCAGCAAACTGGGTAAAACGGCACATTTTGCGCGCTTCTTTACGGTCGATGCCGTAATCGCCGGCGTTGAAGTTCTTCACTTCAGCGGCGATTTTCACCGTGTAATCGGTCGTATCGAACAGCGTGATGCGGTCTATGCCGCACTCGCCCGCGCGAATCGATTTCCACGTGTCGGCGACCGTATTTCCGATCGGGGTAACCGCCCCCATTCCCGTTATAACGATTCTTCTTTCAGACATACATACTCCTATAAAAAGTCGCTGAGGAAACGTCAGTTTCCGAAGCGGCTTTTTAAGCACGTTCAAAGCAAAGCGCGAACGTGCAGTTAATATACGAGTTTTCCCGGAAAACTCGAGTTGAAAGGTGCGGCGCCATTTTAGCCGCGCCTTTCATACATACTCCCGTAAAAAATCCGAGGCGTACACGAATTGCAAAGCCGCCGGCTTATCTGCCGTTTTCATCGGCCGCAGTCCGATCTTGCGCGTCTTTTTCGCGTATTTCCACGCGGCGGATTTTGCCGCTGATCGTTTTGGGCAATTCCTTGACGAACTCGATCAGCCGCGGATATTTATACGCGGCGGTCACGTGCTTTACGAAATCCTGAATCTCCTGCGCCAATTTTTGGGTCGGAGAAAACCCGGGCGCGGGAACGATCGTCGCTTTGACGACCTGACTGCGCTTTTTGTCAGCAACGCCGGTAACGGCACATTCGAGGACCGCCGGATGCTGAAGCAGCGTGCTTTCAACCTCGAACGGACTGATGCGATATCCGGCGCTTTTTATCATGTCGTCCATTCGGCCGACAAACCAGTAATATCCGTCTTCGTCGCGATACGCCGTGTCTCCGGTGTGATACAGATTTCCATAGAAAGCGGCGTCGGTCAATTCCTGATCGCGGTAATAGCCGGCGAACATGCCGAACGGACGGCCGTTTTCAAGTCTGATAACGATTTCACCCGTTTCGCCGGCCGCACAGGATTTTCCTTCGGCGTCGACGATATCGATCTCGTAACCGGGCGCCGGTTTTCCCATGGAACCGGGCTTCGGCTCCATCCAGGCAAAATTGCCGATCGTGAGCGTCAGTTCCGTCTGGCCGTAACCTTCTTTCATCTTGAGGCCGGTCTGTTCGCAGAACCGATTGTATACTTCCGCATTGAGCGCTTCGCCCGCCGTCGTGCAATACGTCAGGCTTGAAAGGTCGTATTTTGAAAGATCGTGCTTGATAAGATACCGATAGACGGTCGGCGGCGCGCAAAACGTCGTCACCTTGTACCGCGCCATTTTTTCAAGCAGCTTTCCGGGAACGAACGACAGCATGTCGTACGCAAAAACGGCGCTGCCGGCAAGCCACTGACCGTAGATTTTACCCCACACCGCTTTTGCCCAGCCGGTTTCGGCAACCGTCAGGTGCAGTCCGCCGTCGACCACGTTCTGCCAATATTTGGCCGTAACGATGTGGCCCAGCGGATACGTAAAATCGTGCTGCACCATTTTAGGATAGCCGGACGTGCCCGACGTAAAATACAGCAGCATGATGTCTTCGTTACCGGCGGCAAGTTCACCGGTCGGTCGAACGAACGTTTCAGACAACGAGTCGTACGCTTCGTGAAAACACAGCCAGCCGGAGCGGGCGGGCCCCACGGTAACGAGCGTTTTGACCGTCGGAGAATCGGGCAGCGCCTGTTCAACCTGATCCTGCAGTTCGGGCTCTTCAAGCGACACGATCATTTTGACACCCGCCGCGTTGTTGCGGTATTCGATGTCTTTTTTGAGCAGCATGTGCGTCGCGGGAACCGCAATCGCACCGATTTTATGCAGTGCGAGAATGAAAAACCAGAACTCGTACCGGCGGCGCAAAATCAGCATAACCGCGTCGCCTTTTCGTATTCCGTTCATCGTCAGGAAATTCGCGGTTTTGTCGGAAGCTTTTTTCAAATCGCCGAACGTAAAAAATTTTTCGTTACCGTCGTCGTCGCACCACACGAGCGCACGGCGATCCGGTTCGGCACGGGCATATTCGTCCACGACGTCGTACGCAAAATTGAAGTTATCGGGAATACGGATGGAAAAGTTTTCTTTTAAATCTTCGTAGGAACTGTATGCGCTTTTTCCGGCGACGAACCTATCCAATATCATGTTTTAACCTCTGTACTCATTTTGTTTAAGCTGCATAAAAAAGACAGCTGTTTAGTTCGACACCGTTCCGGCAAAAATGTTGCAGTCCTGAACAAAATAACGCCTTTTCATAGTAATCTATTATGACATTTTTTGTCAATACGTCAAAAAAAACAAACGGCTGTTTACTCACGTGGCACGTCGTATCGTCGCATCAATCATGCACGCCCTGCATGTGCAACAAATAACGCTTGCTTCCCGACCGGAGATTGCGTATATTTAAAACGAGTACACAGCCGGGAGGTATACAAGATGGCACAAATACTTACACAAGCAAATTTTCAAAAAGAAGTTTTTGAATCGGATAAACCCGTTTTGGTAGATTTCTTTGCAACATGGTGCGGACCGTGCAAAATGATGGCGCCCATCGTCGACGAACTGGCAAAAGAACTGGACGGGGAAGCGAAGGTTTTCAAAGTCGACATAGATCAGGAAGAAGCGCTTGCCACAAAATTCGGCATTATGTCCATTCCGACGTTTATGGTCGTAAAAAACGGAAAAATTACGGCGCAGGAACCCGGCGGACGCAGCAAAGAAGATTTGAAGGCGATGCTCGCCTTGTGATTCTCGGCCCTGTCGGACGGCTCTCCCCGGCAGGGTCTTTTTTTTATTAAAAAAACGCCGAACCGTTTAAGCAGTCCCGCGGCTCAATACGCAAAACGATCCGCATCCGGACGGATTCCAATCAGAATTCTCCTAAAATAGAACAGTTTTTTTCAGCCTATCACTTTTATACTATATACAATCTTTGTATGAATTATTTTGGAGGCATTATGAAAAAACAATTATTACACGCCGCCGCGGTTCTTTTCGCGGCCGTATTGCTGTGTTCGGCAGGTACGGCTGAAGGATATATTAACGCGAACGATCTTGAAGCCGGCACGCTTACGGAAACGGAACGATATGAAGACGGATTCGTCGTGAGCGCGCGAGCGGACAAAACGGTCGTCGTGGACACGGCGGCGGACGGACGCACCGCGCCCGACGGTGAAGTTTTTACCCAGCGCATCAAACTGGGTGGCACCGGTACGGCCGAATACCGCTCTATCCTGTTTCCGGTGCAAGCGGGTGAAACCGTTACGATATATTTGAACAGTTCAAGCGCCGCCGACGCCCGTATGCTCGTATTTGCGAACGCCGCCGGAGACGTCGTTGCGACGATTACCGCACCGGCGGACGTAAAAGGCGAACTGAAATCGGGAATGGAAAGCGTCGCCGTCCCCGCCGCCGGAGACTATATGGTGTATTCAAAATCGGGCGGAATCAATATTTATCAGATTACCGTTACCGCAAAATAGGCGGCAGCGCCCCGCACTATGCGATGTTTTGCCGCACGGTGTTTCCGCTGCACGGTGTTTCCGCTGCACGGCGGAGTTCCGCGCGGCGATATCGCGCGGCGCATCCCGCATCCGCACGCTGCCGGTACGCAAACGACGGCAGTGCGTTTTTTTACATGGAGAACTGAATGAAACGAACCGCATCTCTATTCAAACGGCTGTGCGTATGGTATTGCGCCGCTGTCGTATTTTTTCCGCTCTTTGCGGCGGATCGAAAACCCTGGGATCAGACGGCCGTTCCGGTCATTACCGCGGCGCAAACGCTGCCGGACGCACCGGGAACCGTCGAGCTCACCTGTATGCTTGAAACCTCGACCGACGGCGCGGACAAAGGTCTTGCCGAAATGCTCGATCAGTCGCTGAACGTAGTCGATTCAAAACCGATCGGGAAAACCCGGCGCGACGAAAAGAAAATCACGTTTACGCCGCCTAAAAGCGGTACGTATTCGTTCAGGGTAACCGCGCTGCGCACCGGAGAAAAAGAAGGCCTCGTCTCTGAAAGCGTTACGGTCCGCTTTACCCTGCCGCTTGAAAAACCCGCCGTCCAGCTGCTCAACGCAGGCGGCGGAGCGCTCGAACTGTCATGGAGCGCCGTTCCCGAAGCTTCGTCGTACGTCGTCCGCTATACCGACGTCCGAACCGGCACGGCAGCCGAAAAAACCGCCGGCAGCACGACGCACGCGCAGCTTACCGGTCTTACCGCCGGCAGCACGTACGCCGTCAGCGTCGCCGCAGTGCGCGGAGCCGGCAGCGCATCCGCCGACGTTGCATACTCGGATCCTATCGACAAGCTGATAAAAAACGAACGGGAACGCGAATGGCAGTTCGCCTGGTTCGGCCAGTCGAGCAGCAAAGACCGCAATACGATGCGCATGATCGACGGCAACAATCTGACGTTTGAACTGAACTCGTGCACGTTCGATCCGGCAACGCAGATGATAAAAGACAAAGGCGGAAAATTCACCGCCTTTCACGACGGTATTTCCTACTATTATACCGTTATCGATCCCGATACCGAAAACTTTGAACTGACCGCAACGTTTACCGTCGATTACATCAATATAACCGCCGACGGACAGGAAGGCTTCGGCATTCTCGCGATGGACAGTATCGGGCAGAACGGCGTGAACGCGGTAAACCACTACACGAATTCGGCCGGCGTTATCGCGACCAAATTTGAAAAAACGATCAACGGTGTCAAAAAAACGAGCAAAGACACGCTCGGCGCACGCTTCGTTTCGGGCATCACCGGCGACGTCATAGCGCTCGGAGACAGCGGCATCGCGCAGTACGGAAAAAGCGTTTCCGATGCATACAGTTACGATCAGTCTGACCTTGTCCGGGCGGGAGACACGTACCGCGTTACGCTCAAAAAGACGAACACGGGTTATCATGCGATTTTCAAACGAACGATCGCGAGTGAAGATACTATAGAAGAATACATCATGTACGGCCCGGAAAAACTGCGCCAACTCGATGCGGATCACGTGTACGTCGGCTTTGCCGCAGCGCGCGGCTGCAACGTAACGGTCAGCGACGTGAGCATGAAAATTACCGATCCGGCGGCCGATCCGGCAGCACAGGAAGAACCGCCGGAATTGATTCCGCTCACGGTCAAAGTCGATTCGCCCTCGACGTATCATACGTCGAAATATCCGTTCGTTTTCACCTCGAACGCCGACGGACTGCTCACCGTAACGGATAAAAACGGCAAAACGCCCGTCAAAAATGCAAAAGTGAAAGCACTGATCGACTATAAAAAAACGATCAAAGTACCCGCCGGTCTGAACGATTATCAGATAACGTTCACGCCGGATCCCGATTTCCGCCCCGGAGAAAAACAGGCGATCGCCCAGTACAACGCCGAACTGAAAACGTACGAACAGGATTACAAATCGGTGTCAATAGTACACACGGTTATCAATAAATCGTACGGCCGGGCGGAATTGTACGCCGCGCCGGACGGCAGCGCGTTCGGCGACGGTTCGCCTGAAAACCCGCTTGACATTCAAAGCGCGCTCAATTACGTAAAACCCGGTCAGACCGTCGTGCTGAGCGGCGGCACGTATTATCCGACGCGCGGCATCATGATCGAACGGGGCAACAGCGGCGTTAAAAAATCGGCAAAAAACATCACGCGTAAAACGCTCCGCAGCGCGGACGGAACGCGCGCGATTCTCGATTTTACCTCGGCAGGCGCGGGGTTTCAGCTTTGGGGCGACTGCTGGCTTATCGAAGGCATCGACATCCGCAACACGCCGGGCAACGTCAAAGGGCTGCAAGTTGCCGGAAGCGACAACGTCGTGCGCAGAGTGAACACGTATTCGTGCGGCGACACGGGTCTCCAAATCAGCGGCGTCAGCAGCGAAACGTTTCCCAAATGGCCCGCGCGCAATCTGATTGAAAATTGCACGTCGTACGGCAATATCGATCCGGCGGCAAACAACGCGGACGGCTTCGCGGCCAAACTGACGTGCGCGGACGGCAACGTATTCCGCGGCTGTATCGCGTACGGCAACATCGACGACGGATGGGATCTGTTCGCCAAAATAGAATCCGGTCCCATCGGCGCGGTTCTGATCGAAAACTGCATCGCGTACAAAAACGGTTCGCTGCCCGACGGTTCCGGCAACGGAGACGGCAACGGCTTCAAGCTCGGCGGAGACGGAATCGCCGTTCCGCACGTACTGCGCAACAGTATTTCGTTCGGTAACGGTACGAGCGGCATTACGAGCAACTCGGATCCGGCGATTAAGCTTGAAAACGTTACGTCGTACGGAAACAAAGGCGCGAACATCAATTTGTACGGGAAAGGTAAAGAAACGGAACGGCAGTTCGCCGTTTCAAACAGTATTTCCATGGAAGGAATGAGCGCGGACGAATATAAGGAAATGCCTTCGCTCGCCGCACCCGGAAACTATTTCTGGAACGGCGCGCAAAGCCTGAACTCCGAAGGCCGGCAGCTGACACCGGACGTCTTCGTCAGTACCGATACGGACATCGTTCCGGTTCGGAAAGCCGACGGCTCGATCGACATGAAAGGGCTGCTCGAATTGACCGACGCGGCGCCCGCCGGAGTCGGCGCCCGATTCTGAGTTACGAAAGATTTACGAAACTGCGGACAGGCCGAAAAACCGCTGCGTTTTGCGGCCGGTTCGCGTTTTGCGGTCATTCCGCGTTTCCGCATTGCTTTTTACCGGCCGCAGTTATATACTATAATCATAGAAGAATCTGAGGCTGTAGCGGCGCGGCGCGAATACCCGCAATTCTGATGCGGAATCGCTCTCCGGTCGTTTCAGCCCGTACGAAAAACCGGAGGCACGTATGAGGAAAACGTATATCGGATTGGGAATACTTACGATCGTCATAGGACTGCTGATGCTGCTTTCCCCGAATTCATGGATAGCGGTTATGGTCATCATTTTGGGATCCGCTGCCATTTTGAATGGCGTATTCAACCTGTTTTATTTGAGGTCGATCATCGACGATCCGTATTACCGGAACGCGATCATCATTCGGGGCATTCTCAGCATCATCGTCGGACTGCTGGCAATCATACTGCCGCTCGCCATCGCCGGATTCGTTTGGACGGTTATGACGTACACGCTCGCCGTCTATCTGCTCGTTTCCGCAGGAATCGAAATCTATGCAGCACTGAAAATGAAAGCCGCCGGTATTCCGGTCAAACCGTATTACAGTGAAATCGTGGTGTCCGTCATTTTGGCAATCGTCCTGTTCATCATCAGCCCGTCGACGCTCGGTACGACGCTTATCCGTATCTGCGGCGTGCTGCTCATTCTGACAGGTATCGGCGTCATTTTCTGGGAGTGGAAGAACCGGAACTACGTTATCAATCCCGACAGCGTGGAAAACGCCGAATAAAAGGCAGCGGGCGGAGTTTGCAGGCAGCGCATCAAAGCGCACCAACGGCAGAGAATAACCAACGCGGTGATAGTGTCATTTGATACTATCACAATTATACGCAGCCGCCGTACGTAATTACCAATAAAACACGTGCGCTATATGGTCAGCTTACCGAAGCTCCCGATATCTGCCGGAGTATTTTGTTAGCCAAATACGGACTAATCTTCGCTTGATAAAAGCTACATCGTATTTTTTTGCCACTAAAAAAAACTTCTTTCCCAATTTAGAATTATGTAGTAAAATAATATCATGCAAAACCGCGGCAAGGTCTTTGAGCCCGGATAGATAAAGATT
This sequence comes from Treponema brennaborense DSM 12168, assembly GCF_000212415.1. Taxonomy (NCBI): domain Bacteria; kingdom Pseudomonadati; phylum Spirochaetota; class Spirochaetia; order Treponematales; family Treponemataceae; genus Treponema; species Treponema brennaborense. The sequence continues at coordinate 2,554,352 of NC_015500.1, forward strand.
CATAAACGAGAGAGGTGTACTAATTGTATAAACTAACGGGAAAAACAGCTTTGATAACAGGAGCATCGTCCGGAATAGGTGCGGCGACTGCAATGTTATTCGCCTCAGAAGGTGCAAAAGTAATCTGTGTCGCCAGAAAACCTATAAATAGAGAAGGCGTAAATATTGAACAAAATATTAATTCCAGCTATCCAAATTCGGCTAAATTTTTTGAATGCGACGTTACAAATAAAAAATCCATTTTATCTTTATATAAAAAAATAAACGAACCGCACGAGGGGGGGGGGTATAGATATTTTATTTAATAATGCAGGTTGTTTAAAAACGGGGGCTCTTGAAGAAATAACTGATGAAGATTGGGATATTACTTATGAAACAAACCTCAAATCAATACTTCATCTATGTCAGACATTTATGCCTTTACTGATTAAAAATCAGGGTGTAATTCTTAATAATACATCAATAAACGGATTGCACAGTTATATAAAGGGGAAAAGAAGCTATATGTACGCTACTTCAAAAGCCGCGGCAATTCAGTTTACGAAATATCTAGCTAAAAATTACGCACCGGATGTAAGAGTAAATGCTTTATGTCCGGGACTTACGGAAACAGATCTTTTTACAAATAGAGATTTTTCAAGATTTTCTGATGCCAATTTATTGGAAAGAATGGCAAAGCCCGAGGAAATTGCAAGAGTCGCCTTATTTTTATGTTCTGATGATGCTTCATTTATAACGGGTTCCGTTATTGTTGCGGATGGCGGTGAAACGATAAAATAAGTTTTAACCGTTTTAGAAATGCACTATTATTGATGTTTCCATCAAACTTTTTAAACTTGAAAACGGCAGATACCGCCCGTTGGATAAAATATATCAATCAGTACGGCAATGAAGCATTTTATAATGACGTTACCGTATTCATTTTTTCCGTATATTGTAAAAAAATACGATGTGGCACTTTTTCTGTTTAATTCCGGAATTGATATCTATATCATCATTCGGTAACGAACCGCTGCGCCCTGTTCAGGGGCGGCTAAAAACGGTATACTCTGCGCATGATACAAGACATTACCGTTACCGTCGCCGCTTCCGAGCGGACGGACGAAGCATACGTTACGCAGTACGCCGCGCGTGAACTCAACTGCCGAACGCAGGACATCACCGCGCTCGTATTCAAAAAAAAATCGCTCGACGCGCGCCACGGAAAAGCAAAATACCATTTGCGTTACACCGTTTACACCGCCCCCGACGAACCGTTCTCAGCGGGAGCGGACACGATTGCACCGTTACCCGAATACCGGCAAGCACTTCCCGGACGCAGCGTGCTGATTATCGGCGCGGGGCCGGCGGGACTGTTCGCCGCGCTCAGACTGCTTGAAAACGGCGTAAAACCGATCATCGTCGAACGCGGAAGCAGAACCGGAGAACGCAAGCGCGACATCGCCGCTATCAGCACGAAACACGAAGTGAACGCCGACTCGAATTATTGCTTCGGAGAAGGCGGGGCGGGAACGTTTTCCGACGGGAAACTCTACACCCGCTCGGTCAAACGCGGCGATCCGGCAAAAATTTATCGGATATTCAACCACTTCGGCGCGCCGGCCGATATTCTGACCGACGCGCATCCGCATATCGGCACCGACAAACTGCCGCACATTATCGGCAACATGACCGCAAAGATAGAAGAACTCGGCGGAACGTTTTATTTCGACACGAAATGCACCGGCTTCATTACGCAAAGCGCCGCTGACGAAACGCCGCCGCGCGTTACCGGCGTTACCGTCCGTTCGACGAAAGACGGCGAAACTCAGGTTCACGGCTCACTACAGCCGTCCGCCGAGGCACAGCCGGTTCACGCAGCACAGCCGGTTCACGCAGCACAGCCGTCCACCGAAGCACAGCCGGTTCACGCAGCACAGCCGTCCACCGAAGCCGACCGGACGCTGAACGCCGACGCGGTGCTACTGGCAACCGGACATTCGGCCTGCGACGTATACGAACTGCTCGCCCGTACCGCACCCGAAGCACTTGAAGCGAAAACGTTCGCCGCCGGAGTTCGCGTGGAACATCCGCGAAAACTCGTAGATCACATCCAATATCACGGACGGGAACGTACCGAATCGCTCCCCGCCGCCGAATACCGGCTTACGGCGCAAATCGCCGGCCCCGGCAAAGGGAATCCGGTCAGAGGCGTCTATTCGTTCTGCATGTGCCCCGGCGGACTCGTCGTTCCGTCGGCGAGCGACAACGAGGGACTCGTCGTCAACGGAATGTCGCCGTCGAGCAGAGCCGCACGCTGGTCGAACGCGGCGATCGTCGTAGAAATCAGGCCCGAAGACATCCCGCCCGAATACGGAAACGAGGCTGAACAGCCGCAGCGTGCCGACGCACTTTCGGGACTGCGCTTCCGTACGCAATTGGAGCGGCTCGCCAAGCAGCACGGCGACGGACAGGCAGCGCCCGCTCAGCGGCTTACCGACTTTCTTGCCGGACGCGCGTCGCAATCGCTGCCGGAGACGTCGTATACGCCGGGAATCGTTCCGTCGCGACTTGATTTGTGGCTACCGGAACACATCGGTACACGTTTAAAAGAAGGATTCAAGGAATTCGGGCGGAAAATGCCGGGATTCATCACGGATGAAGCCGTTTTGATAGCTCCCGAAACGCGAACGTCCACCCCCGTACGCATTCTGCGCGATCGGGAAACGATGGAATGTACCGTACTTTGCGGATTGTACCCTGCCGGAGAAGGTTCGGGCTACGCGGGCGGCATCGTGTCGTCGGCAATGGACGGAGAAAAGGCGGCGGAAGCTATCATCCGCCGGTTCGCCGGCGTCTGAACGCGCCCGTAAACAACGCGGCGTTCGGGTGCGCAAAAAAGCGCCCATAAACGCCGTTTCGGCAACGCGGCGCCGGCTTGCGAACCTCAGATCAGCGTTTTATGCTGCCATTTGCCGCGCCGGAACCGGACGACGAACGCACCGGAACGGGCGACCCAGTCTATGACCATGGCGACCCAGCTGCACAGCGCGCCCAGCCCCGTGTACCAGGCGAACACGTAACTCAAGCCGACGCGGATAAACCACATCGAAAGCAGCGACACCACCATCGTAAACTTGGCGTCGTTGGACGCGCGCAGGGCGTTCGGCAGCGTGAACGAAAGCGGCCACACCAGCATTCCGCAAATACCGTGGCACATGAGCATTTTCCACGCCAAATCGGTCGTATCGGCTGAAAGCCCGTATACGGAAATGATACGGCGGGCAAAAAACAGCAGCGGAACGTTCAGAATCAGCATTCCCGCGTACCCCATGCCGGTCAGCTTCCGGGTAAAATACTTCGCTTCTTCAAGGCGCCCCGCGCCGATACACTGACCGACGACGGTCAGCATCGCCAATCCGATCGCGGCGGCAGGCAGCACTTCAAACGAAGCGATAGTGTTCGCGGCCGCGTTCGCCGCTATGGCACCCGTCCCGAACGTTGCGATCAGCGTAATAACCAAGATTTTGCCGACTTGAAACATGCTGTTTTCAAGACCGTTCGGAATACCGATCGCCAGAATATGTTTTATGATGCGGAAATCGGGCTTGACGGCCAAAATGCCTTTGATATTGATAGCCGGCGCGCCTTTATACGGTTTATTCCGATACAGCAGAAACAGCAGCACGCCGGCGGCAACCGTACGGGCCGCAAGCGTCGGCACGGCAACCCCCGCGACTCCCCAATGCAAACCGTAAATGAAAAACGCGTTTCCGCCGATATTGATCACGTTTACCAGTGCGGCGATATACATCGAAATCCGCGAATTCCCCTGCGCGCGAAACAGCGCCGCGCAGCCGTTGTACAAAGCGATCGACGGCAGCCCGAACATCATGAGCATAAAATATGTCTGCGCGTTGTCCATAACGTCCGCATCAATCCGGCCGAAAATAAGCGAAAGCAGTGGACGGCGCGTCAGCAGACACACCGTCATGGTAACGACGGCAACCAGAACTACCGCATAAATGAGCTGCTTGGCCGTTTTTGAAACCATTTCATCCTGCCGGCTTCCGATATACTGCGCGCAGACGACCGCACCGCCGGTTGCGAGCGCGGCAAAAATGTTAACGATGAGAATCTGGATATTATCGACGAGTGAAACACCGGAAACGGCAGCTTCACCGAGCGAACCGACCATGATAATGTCGGCCATACCGAGCGTAATCGCAAGAAACTGTTCTATCATCAGCGGCCAGATCAGCCGCCACAAATCCCTATTTGAAAAAAGGCGCTTCTGTCCTAAAACGGAAACCGGACTATCCATAATCGTCATCCTCGTGCGGGAAGCATTACAGTTTACCGGCGGAAAGTCAATGGACTTTACAGCACTCTTTTGGATAAAACACGACGCCGCGTTAGAACCGAACGGTCCGCGCTGCGCGCCGCCCCGCGGAAATCCGCTGCCGTCAGCGGCGAAACAAGCGGTGCACCAAGCGGCGCAGCGGGTTCGCGATAAACGAAAACTTCGTTTCGGCAAGAATGATCGCCGTAAAAAGCAGAACGCATCCCGAGACCATGCGGCCGGTCAGCACTTCGCCCAAAAAAACGCATGAAAAAAACACGCCGAACACCGATTCCATGGACAAAAACAGTGCCGCAACCGACGGCAGCGTATATTTTTGGCACACGTTCTGAAGCAGAAACGCGATCATCGTGCTGAAAACGCCCAAATATAGCATCGAGGCGACGGTTTTTCCGTTCCGCAAGGCCGCCGCGGGAAACCCGCCGTCCATAAGCGGCGCCAGCATCCACGAGAAAACGGCGGCAAAGAACAACTGCAGCACCGTCAGCAGCACGGCGTCCTGCGTCGCGTTGTATCGGGCAATGAAAATGATGTGAACCGCGTACCCGACGCCGCAAATCAGCGTGAGCACGTCGCCCTTATTGACCGAAAAATCATCCTGCAAAGACAGCAAACCGATTCCCGTCACCGCAAGTACCGCGGCGGCGAACACGTACGCGTCGGGGCGGCGCTTGGTTAGCACCCAGCCGATCAGCGGTACGAGCACCACGTAAATCGTCGTCAGAAACGCGTTTTTCCCGGCAGTCGTATACATACAGCCGACGGTCTGAAAGGCATACGCCGTAAACAGGAAAAATCCCAGCAGCGCGCCGTGCGCCAAATACGCCGCGTCCAGCAGCACCAATTTTCTGTGAAAAATAAGCGCGAGCGCCGCCGCGGCGATCGTAAACCGGAACGCAAGCATGTATATGGGAGGCACCGTATCGAGCGAATCTTTGACGACGACGAACGCGAAACCCCAAATGGCCGCCGTAAAAAGCATACCCGCAGAAGCAAATGCGGAAACCGTTTTGTCATTCATTTCATTTCCTAAAATCGCCGCCGCACGAATAAACGTACCGCGGCGCAGGCAAATATATATGTTGTTCTCACAAGGTATCGCAGTCGGGGTATATCCCCCTCCGCACGAATCAACCGACCTCGCTAAGGCCGGTTGTTCTCACAAGGTATCGCAGTCAGGTTTTATATCCTTTATTTCGGCGCAAACGCCGGGATATAAACCCCTCCGCACGAATCAAAAACCGAGCGGCTCGCCCACCAGAACGACTTTTATCTTTCCCGCCGGACGGCTGATCCGCGTCGTAACCATATATGCGCAGATGCAGTCCGTCGACACGCAGTCGGCGCACTGTCCCGTTTTTGCGCACGGCGTTTTCAGTCCGGAAAACCGCTGCATATTGAGCGGCGACGCGTAATTACGCACCCGACTCACCGCGTCGTCGAGCGTCTTGACCACTTTGTTCATACCCGCAATCACGACGACGCTTTCGGGACCGAACAGCAGCGCCGCGAGCCGGTTTCCCGTACCGTCGATATTGAAAAGCTGCCCGTCTTCCGTAACGGCGTTGCTGCTCATCAGAAAAGTTCCGCAGGAAAAACCCTGCCGCATCAGCGCCGCCCGTTCTTCCGGAGAAGCCGCACTGTCACGGTCAATGAGCGTGTAGCCGTTTTCCTTCAGCAGAGCGGGAATCCCCAGCGTTCTGATCGTTTCCGAACCACCCCACGAAACGGAATGAGACCGGGGTATCAGATCCGGCACGATTCGGCGCGCATCCTGCGCCGTATTGCAGTAATATGCGTCGAAATGCCGCTTCCGGAGCGCTTGCACCACCAACGGCCCCGATAAATCATACAGTTTCCGCAGAGCGGGACTCATTTCAGCCATATTCCCTCCAAACATATCGGAAATATGTATCATAAACGCTTTTCACAGGTATTGCAACTCCCCGCAAAAAACGCGAATATAAAAAAAAGTTGACAAAAGGAAAATTCAGGGTAATAATGTCAGTAAACTAGTATACAAGTTAGACGGGTCGCAATCCGGATACGCCACCCTCGACAGATTTAAGGAGGAATTATGAAAAAAATACTCGCAATCGCTTCCGCACTATGCGCGGCGGGAATACTGTTCGCCGCCGGCGGAAAAGAAGCCGGAACGGAAAAAACAGTAACGCTGAAACTCGGTTTTCAGGCCAACACATCCTCAAAAGAATACGAGGCCGCCCAAAAATTCGCCGAAGAAGCGAAGGCTCTTTCCGGCGGGACCGTCAACGTTCAAATCTTTGCCGGCGGACAATTGGGCGACGACCGGTCCATGCTCGAACAGGTCGCCGCGGGCGCGCTCGACTTGGTATACGCGGAAACGGGCCGATTCGGCTTGTGGATTGAAGAAGCCGAGATTTTCAGCTATCCGTTTGCGTTCAACGACTTTGCTCATCTGGAGCGGACGCTCGCTTCGGACTACGGAAAATCGCTTCATGCGAAATTTCTTGAAAAAGGCTGGCGTATCCTCGCCACCGGATACAACGGTACGCGCCAAACCACGTCCAACCGGCCCATCAATTCGATTGCCGATATGAAAGGCATGAAACTGCGCGTTCCGAACGCGGCGGCCAACCTGAACTTTGCCAAATACGCAGGCGCGGCTCCCACGCCGATGGCGTTTGCCGAAGTATACCTCGCGCTCAAAACGAACGCCGTCGACGGTCAGGAAAATCCGCTTTCAACCATTGACGTGCAGAAATTTTACGAAGTTCAAAAATATTGCGCGCTTACCGGCCATATTCTGAACGACAACAACATCGTGATGAGCGAAATCATTTACAAAAAACTGAGCGACCATCAAAAAGAAGCCGTTACGGAAGCGGCAAAACGGGCGGCCGCGTATCAGACCGAATTATTCACGGCGGACGAAAGCCGTCTGATCGAAGTATTTAAAGCGAACGGCATGACCGTCACCGCACCCGATAAAGCGCCGTTCCGCGCAGCCTGCCAACCGATGTACGACGAATACACGGCCAAATACGGCAGTGCGGCCGTAAACGCAATCAACGCGTCCAGATAGCTCGCCCCGTCATCCGGCCGGTTCCGGTTCCAGTTACGGCGGGTACGCGGCAAAAGCGACCCGACCGGAACGGCCGGAAATCATTTTTACTCAACAGGAACACACATGATAAAGAAATTGGAATCTTTCGAGCGGGCGCTTTCCGTCGCACTCTTTTTGGTCATCCTCGCAATCCTTTTATGGCAGATATTTACCCGTAAAATTCTCGGAACGCCCGCTCCCTGGTGCGACGAACTTTCACGGCTGCTGTTCGTCTATCTGGGCGTCATCAGCTGCCATCTGGCGCAGCGCGACAATATCCACGTGCGCATCGACGCACTGCTATCCGCAGTCACACACAAATTCCGGCTCGCAGTCGAATTCGCCATTAACGCCGTAATGGCGGGCGTTTTCATATGGATCGCGATCCTCGGTATCGGTATTGTCCGAAGAACCGGACCCAAAGACATGCTGGTAACGCTGCACCTTTCCGTCGGCATATTGAACGCCGCGCTGATTGTGCTCGGCGTACTCATGGCGATAGAACTCGTTGCCCAGATAATCAATATTATCCGTAAAAAAGAGGTCGTCCGCATATGATCATGCTGTTCACGTTTCTGTTATGGTTTATCCTGATATTCCTCGGCGTACACATCGGCTATTCGCTGATAATCGTTTCATTGGTATTCTTTGCGGCAACCGGCAATCTGATGCTGCTGCCGTTCGCGTTCAAGGAAATGCTTGCGGGCATCAACAATTTTACGCTCCTCGCCGTACCGTTTTTCGTTCTTGCCGGAAATCTGATGAACGGCGGCGGCGTTACGAACCGGATATTCAGTTTCGCACGTTCCATGATCGGACACCGTAAAGGCGGACTCGCCCACGTAAACGTGATGGCGTCGCTGATTTTTTCGGGAATGAGCGGCTCGGCGCTCGCGGACGCGGGCGGACTGGGACAGCTTGAAATCAAAAGCATGCGGGACGCCGGATACGACGACGGATTTGCCGGAGGCATCACCGCGGCCAGCTGTATCATCGGACCGCTCATTCCGCCGTCAACGCCGCTCATCATTTACGCCGTCGTTGCCAATCAATCCGTTGAAAAACTGTTCATGGCGGGATTTCTTCCGGGACTGCTGACGACCGGAATGCTCATGCTGATGTGTTCGATTCTTGCGCACAAACGCAATTATCCGGCCGAACAGAAATGTACCGCAGTGGAACGGTGGCACAGTTTCAAAAATTCCGTTTGGGCGCTGCTGACGCCGGTCATTATTCTGGTCGGCATATTTTCCGGTATCTTTACGCCGACCGAAGCCGCCGTCGTGGCGGCCGCGTATACGACGGTACTGGGATTTTTCGTATACAAAGAACTCACCCTGAAAAAATTCTTTGAAATCGTACTTGAAAGCGTCAAAACGACCGGAACCATCGTCATGATGATTTTGGGCGTTACGCTGTTCGGCTGGATTATTGCCCGCGAACAGATGCCGCTGCACGTCGCCGAATTTTTCATGAACTTCGTATCGAATCCGATAACGCTCATGCTGATGATAAACGTTCTGCTGCTGTTCTTGGGAACCGTCATCGACGCGCTGCCGCTGCTGATCATACTGATACCGATACTGCTGCCCACCGTAGTCGCCGCCGGTATAAATCCGATACACTTCGGCGTCGTCGTCATATTCAATTTGATGATCGGTATTCTGACGCCGCCGATGGGAACGGCGCTGTTCGTCGTGTCGCGGGTGGGAAACATGCCGTTTAAAACGCTCATGAAAGGCGTGGTACCGTTTCTGATTCCGCTGCTGATAACGCTCGTGCTGCTTTCGATTTTTCCGCAAATCACGCTCCTGCTGCCGACGCTGCTCGGCGGCTGAGCGGGACGAAAATAAACGAAGCGCCCGGCTGCAAACACACCGGGTGCTTCAACGGTAATTTTTTTATTGGAGTATACGATGATTTTCGATTCACTTGACAATCTTGCACGGTATGAAACGTTCATACCGGCGTTGAAAGCGGTACGGCAGATTCTGGGTGCCGAAGCGCTGCATGAAAAAGCACCCGGCTCTTACCGAACCGACGTTCCCGGCTGCCGGTATAATATCGCGCAGTATGAAACCTGCCCCGGAAGCAAAGCGTTTGAAATCCACCGCAAAGAAGCCGACGTACAGATCATGCTGAGCGGAACCGAACGGATGGAAGGCGCGCCGCGCAGTCTTTCCGACCAAGCCGGACCGTACGACGAAGGAGCGGACGCGGCGATGGCCGAAGGCACCGGCTGCGTCAGTTTTACCGCCGTTCCCGGATACTTTGCCGTATTTTTACCCGGCGAACCGCACGCCCCCGGGCTTGCCGCCGGCAACGCGACGACCGTTAAAAAAGCCGTTTTCAAATTGACGATGTAAATCACTCAAGCGGCGCGCAATACGGCGGGCGTGCGGCAAGCGCGTACAGCCGCCGCGCGTTTTCGTATACCAAGCGCGTCGCGGCCGCTTCGTCCGAACCGAGCACCGACGCAATATCGCGCAGAACCCGGAATATGAGCGCGGGAGTATCGTCGCAGCCGATTCCCGCCGCGGCCGCTCCGTTCTGCCCGCACAGCCACGGCTCGCCCACCGGATTGTCGGTTTCCGCAAGAATCGATTCGCGCGGCGTATGCGCAAGCAGTTCCCGCTCGTGCGGCGAATACCGCAGTCCGCAGCCGAACGTCGCGGCGTATCCGCGATCCATACAGTCCGCATACACGCGCTCCGGCCCCGAATACCAATGAATCACCGGCAGCGCGCCGGGAAAATCCGCCAAAATGTCGGCGACACGCCGCTCGGCGCCTTTTGTATGGATCACGCACACTTTTTTCCGTACGTGACAGTGCTGCAATATATGGATAAAAACTTTTTCCTGCACGTCGTGCGGCACCTCGTTCGCCCAATAATAATCCAGACCGATTTCACCGATCAGAGCAGACTGTTCCAAAAACGGATCGAGCGCCGTAAGTTCACCGTTCACCGCCGCGAACACGCGCGCCGCCCGTTCGGGATGTACGCCGAACGTCGGCACGATATACGGCGACAGTGCGGCAAGCGCGCGCACCGACCGATACGAATCCGCATCGACGGAAGCGGCGACCGTTACGATGCGCCGCTCGTTGATCTGATTGACGACTGCCGCGCGGCGGCTCTCCGGATACCAATCCGGATGCGAGTGAAAATCTACTGCATACATGACGGCAGTATACCCCGTCCGCCGCACCGGCACAAGTCACCGGTACCCGGCACAAGCGGCGAGTTTCCGAAAAACGCGGACGCACACCTCGGCGCGTCTCTTGACACTGCCGCCGCCTTTCGGGTATGTTTTTAACGATGAATTGCTGACATTTTTTTCCTCATTACGCAGAACGGGCCGGCTTACAACGCGGCGTTTCGTTCTCGTGAAGTATTACTAGGAGAACATATGGACGCAATCGTCGTTTCCCACGTATCAAAAACATTCAAATCACCGAAAAAATTTCCCGGTTTCGCCGGCGCTCTCAAGGGACTGTTCACAAAAGAATATACGATCAAAACCGCCGTTAACGACATCAGTTTTACGATCGCTGCAGGCGATATCGTCGGCTATCTGGGCGCGAACGGTGCGGGCAAATCGACTACCATAAAAATGATGACAGGCATTCTGACGCCGACGCACGGAACCATCCGAGTCAACGGTATGATTCCGTACGAACAGCGACGCAAAAACGCACGAAACATCGGCGTCGTTTTCGGTCAGCGCACCCAATTATGGTGGGATTTGCCGCTCAACGAAACGTTTACGCTGCTGCGCGACATCTACGACGTGCCGCATGACGAATACGCAGAACGATTCGCCTTTCTGAACGGCGTACTGGGATTGGACGAGTTCATCATGCAGCCGGTACGGACGCTCTCGCTCGGACAACGCATGAAAGCGGATCTTGCCGCCGCGCTGCTGCACAATCCGCCCGTACTGTTTCTGGACGAACCGACGATCGGTCTCGACGTTATCGTTAAGGAAAAAGTCCGCGAAGCGATTCGGCTCATAAACGAACGGTACGGCACGACCATCATTTTAACCACGCACGACCTGCGCGACATAGAAGCGTTGTGTAACCGTATCATCGTTATCGATCAAGGCGCAGCCGTGTACGACGGATCGCTGCAGGAACTGAAACATTCCTACGGATACTTGATGCACATCACCGTCCGCCTGAAAGATTTTCAGAACATACCGGAGGACCGGGTAGCCGCCGTTTTCGATTCGCACCGTCACACCGACGAATTCCGCGTGGAAAAAACGGAAGACGCGTTCGTCATTACCTGCAATAAGTTCGTGTGCCGCACGTCGGAGATTATGCAACTGCTGTTCGCTTCGTTTCAGGTGGAAGATTTTTCGGTAGAAGAAACGGGAATCGAAGAAATCGTCAAGAAGATTTACCGCGCGGAAACCGTCGTCCGCAAAGGAAGCGCCGTATGAACCCCGTTTTAAAACCGGCGGCGACCGTGCATCCGCTGAAAAAACTCGGAACTTATCTGCCTTTCACGCGGAACGCGATTCAAACGCTGCTATCGTACCGCACGAACGTACTTTTTTTCATCATCGGAAACGTAGTACGCATCTTCGTGTTCTTTTTCTTGTGGAAAGCCGTATTCGCCTCAAGCGGCCGAACCGAACTGCACGGCTTCACGTTCGCCCAAATGGCCGTTTACGTCATTCTGACGACCGTCGTCGGCGAAATCAGCGGCAGCGTCGGTTCCGACATGTCAGACGAGATAAGAAGCGGCCAAATCGCACTGTCGCTCATAAAACCGATCTCGTTCAGACTGCGCATCTATTTTACATCGCTGGGCGACACGCTGTACTGTCTGCTCATGAGCGGCGTTCCCGGAATGATCGCCGCATACGCCATCACCGCCTCGTACGGTGTGCCCGGAGAATTGAGCGTCCGCACTCTTCCGTTGTTTTTTGCCTCGCTCGCGCTTTCCGTCGTGCTGCGCATGTCGTACAACTTCATTTTCAGCCTGCTCGGCTTCGTCACCACGAACATGTGGGGATTGTGGCAAATAAACAAAGCCGTCGCGCAGCTGTGTTCCGGCGCGCTCATTCCGCTCGCCTTTTTTCCAGACCGGGCGCAAACCGTTCTTTCGTGGCTGCCGTTCGCCTCGTGGGTTGCAACGCCCATTTCACTCTTTTTGGGAAAAGTCGACGGACCGGGCGCGCTCGGCCTATTCGGCGTACAGCTAGCGTGGCTCGGCGTCTTTACGGTTGCCGGCAATCTGCTGTGGAACAAAGTAACGCGCCGACTGACCGTACAAGGCGGCTGACCGTACAAACCGCCGCGCACTCGGCAAACCGCCGCGCACTCAGCAAACCGCCGCGCGCTCGGCAAACCGCCGCGCACTCGGCAAACCGCCGCGCACTCAGCAAACCGAGGCTAAAATCGGATGCGAATCACCGCAACCGAAAACCGACACGTCGATGCACGGCGTGCCGATATATCAGGAGGATCCTATGGGATTAAAACGCTATATCAAACTGTATCCGAAATTCGCCGGACAATTCATAAAATCGCTCATGGAATACCGACTCGATTTTTTCATGGGACTCGCCGGTTTTTTCTTTCTGCAAATATGCGGCGTCGTCTTCATTTCGCTCGTATTCGATTCGATCCCCGCCCTTTCCGGCTGGAGCTTTTACGAAGTCCTGTTCATTTACGGCTTCGCCCAAATTCCGCGCGGACTCGACCACGTGTTCACCGACAATCTGTGGCTCCTATCCGGCTGGATGATCGCCAAAGGAGAAATGGACCGATACCTCGTGCGGCCGCTCAACCCGCTGTTTCAGGCGATTGCGGAACGCTTTCAGCCCGACGGACTGGGCGAATTTCTGGTCGGCGTCATACTGACCGTCTACGCCGCAGTCAAACTCCAACTTAGCCCGACGCCCCTGTCGTTCGCAGTCCTCGCCATTACCGTACCGGCGGGCGCCCTTATCATTACGGCTATTAAACTCATTTTCACCAGCTGCGCGTTTTGGCTCAAACGTTCGCAAAGTTACTTGTACACCGCCTACAATTTCAACGAATTCTGCTATTATCCGGTTACGATATACTCGAAAAGTATCCGATTCGTTCTCACGTTCGTCGTCCCCTTCGCCATGACCTCGTACTATCCCGCCGCATACCTGCTGGGCAAAGGAACGTTCGCATCAGGCGTCCTCATGCCCGTCCTCACCGCCGCCGTTTTCTGTACCGGCGGGTACCTCTTCTGGAAACGCGGACTCGCCCACTACGAAAGCGCCGGCAGCTGACGCTGTTCCGCGGCGGAACCGGCACGAACCGGCCGCCGCACTTGCGTCAAACAGCGCAGCGGCTCCTTCGCGAGCACTTCGTCCGTACAAAAATAGACGCGCCTTCCGTACATCCTGTCCGTGGTATCCACGCAAAACGCCTCAAAACACCTCAAAACGCCGTATCGTAACACGGCGCACCGCAGCTGTCAAGCTTTCATAAAACGGATACAACGGACCGAACCGATCAAAATCCGTATTCCCCTTCTCCGCCCCTTTTTTGCCGGGGGACCGCTCAACCGGCTCGCCGTTTTCGCTCCATCCCCCGCGCCTCCGGTAAAGCCGCCCGGCTTCTCCCGCAAACAGCCCTCCCTTCAGCCTCCTCTCCGCAACCGCACCGCACCCGACGCCCTTCCCCATCCGCCTCCGGCCGCCTTTTCCTCCGGCTCCCCCTGCGACGCGCGGAAGAAAAAAACAGCCGGTAAACCGAAACCGGCGCCCGACTGCACGTAACCCACGACACCGCCGCCGCAAGCAGAAACGCCGACAGAAAAGAACTCCCTTTACACGGCGCCGCTCCCCGAACGGTACCTACAGTACGGCGCCCAACCGATTCCAGCCCACGGACAATCCGAGCACACAATACGTATCGATACAGCCACCGGAAACCACACACGAAACGTATGCCCCACCGGCCGACACTGATAAACACGCTTCACCTCATGCTCCCGTGAAGGGAGCGACACGGCATAGCTGTCCGAGATGGTAAGCCATGCCGTTTCAATCCACGCTCCCGTGAAGGGAGCGACTAAGTAAGGCGCTTTTTTCAAGCGAATCAGAAGTTTCAATCCACGCTCCCGTGAAGGGAGCGACCTTGCAATGTGAATTCCCTTCAATCCTCGTAACGTTTCAATCCACGCTCCCGTGAAGGGAGCGACGTGTTGCCGGAAAGATTAATACTTCCATTGTCACGTTTCAATCCACGCTCCCGTGAAGGGAGCGACTAATCCGTTTTCTCTCTCCCTCAATCTGTGGAGTTTCAATCCACGCTCCCGTGAAGGGAGCGACGCACGGAATCCGTGCCACTGGTTGAATGTTACGTTTCAATCCACGCTCCCGTGAAGGGAGCGACCCTGTGGGGTTGTCCTGATTGGGAGACTTGGCAGTTTCAATCCATGCTCCCGTGAAGGGAGCGACACACGGGTTTAAATTCCCCTTTACACAACAAGCGTTTCAATCCACGCTCCCGTGAAGGGAGCGACTTTCTCCGGGCATTCATGCTGTTACAGCGCGGCGTTTCAATCCACGCTCCCGTGAAGGGAGCGACCGGTACCTGGCGTCTGCAAGCGCCAAAAATCCAGAGTTTCAATCCACGCTCCCGTGAAGGGAGCGACGGGAGCGCTCTCCACGGTATGTTAGAGAGCGAAGTTTCAATCCACGCTCCCGTGAAGGGAGCGACCAAAATTATTGCAGAGCGCAACGAGCGAATCGGAGTTTCAATCCACGCTCCCGTGAAGGGAGCGACCGCGATGTTGGAATTATGAAAAGGAGCAAACGAATGTTTCAATCCACGCTCCCGTGAAGGGAGCGACTACCCGTCAAGACCTGTTTCCCCTGTGTAAGTCGTTTCAATCCACGCTCCCGTGAAGGGAGCGACTGATTTATTTTTAGATCTTCTAAAATTCGTTGGTTTCAATCCACGCTCCCGTGAAGGGAGCGACAAAACGCCCTTGTTTTTTCCGACACACAAGGCGGTTTCAATCCACGCTCCCGTGAAGGGAGCGACGCGCTAAGCGTGATCAGTTAATCAAGGACGTTGTTTCAATCCACGCTCCCGTGAAGGGAGCGACTTTGTAGCAACCGTAACAAGTAAATCAAATTTTGTTTCAATCCACGCTCCCGTGAAGGGAGCGACGTTTTTAAACAATATATCGGCCGAGAGAAAAAAGTTTCAATCCACGCTCCCGTGAAGGGAGCGACCGCCGGCTTAACAAAACAATTGCGCGAAATTTTGGTTTCAATCCACGCTCCCGTGAAGGGAGCGACGACGCGATCAGTGTCGTTTCCAACGTCAAAAAGTTTCAATCCACGCTCCCGTGAAGGGAGCGACAGACTTTGCCGAATCCCTTGTTATCCCCGACATCGTTTCAATCCACGCTCCCGTGAAGGGAGCGACCTTCCGGGCTTTCGTGCTCCGTACGGCTCCCCGTTTCAATCCACGCTCCCGTGAAGGGAGCGACTCGTCCGCTCCGAGTGTTACCGGATAAAATTTTGTTTCAATCCACGCTCCCGTGAAGGGAGCGACCCCATAGAAACGATCTTGCCGGTTTTTTATGCTGTTTCAATCCACGCTCCCGTGAAGGGAGCGACATCAATAAAATATACCTGCTCACCCTTGAATCGTTTCAATCCACGCTCCCGTGAAGGGAGCGACCCGCCGTGTAAACTCTGTTTTGACCCGATGTTGTTTCAATCCACGCTCCCGTGAAGGGAGCGACCTGCAAAAAATGCAACAGTCGGAACGCTTACAGGTTTCAATCCACGCTCCCGTGAAGGGAGCGACGTGTTTGAAGAAACAGAGATTTCGGCCGCACTGTTTCAATCCACGCTCCCGTGAAGGGAGCGACTTGGTTTTCTTAGACAGGCTGCTAATGTTTTAGGTTTCAATCCACGCTCCCGTGAAGGGAGCGACAACGGCGACTGAAAGGCATACGGAGCCGACCAGTTTCAATCCACGCTCCCGTGAAGGGAGCGACTACGCTCGCAACTGCTATGTATGAGGTCGTGCTGTTTCAATCCACGCTCCCGTGAAGGGAGCGACGTTACAAAAAAAGAAGCGGCCGCGTCCCTTGTGTTTCAATCCACGCTCCCGTGAAGGGAGCGACTATATCTTGCGGTGTGTAAAGAGTTGGGTGTAGTTTCAATCCACGCTCCCGTGAAGGGAGCGACACTATGTCAGCGCACACGCAGACAACTAAAAAGAGTTTCAATCCACGCTCCCGTGAAGGGAGCGACGAGACCCGTGGACAAAGAGACAAACATGATACGTTTCAATCCACGCTCCCGTGAAGGGAGCGACCTATCCGTTAATAATGCTCAATACCTTTTGGCGGTTTCAATCCACGCTCCCGTGAAGGGAGCGACAGCAATAAATAAACAACTTATTTTTGCTCAAACGTTTCAATCCACGCTCCCGTGAAGGGAGCGACTTTGATTGACTACGTTGGCAGGTGGCAAAAGAGTTTCAATCCACGCTCCCGTGAAGGGAGCGACGAATTGTCTCGGGAAAATAACTGTTACAAAAAAAGTTTCAATCCACGCTCCCGTGAAGGGAGCGACTTGCGCCGACACTATCGCCGTCGACGGGTACCGTTTCAATCCACGCTCCCGTGAAGGGAGCGACCAATCCACGCGACACTCGCGACGTTATACAGCTGTTTCAATCCACGCTCCCGTGAAGGGAGCGACGTGCCAGTGTTGCAATCTCGGCCGCTTTTTTTGTTTCAATCCACGCTCCCGTGAAGGGAGCGACGGCCTTGCAGTATTTTATACTGTTAGCGTCGCCCGTTTCAATCCACGCTCCCGTGAAGGGAGCGACATATTGTTTAAAAACCATTTTAGCCCTTTTTGTGTTTCAATCCACGCTCCCGTGAAGGGAGCGACATCCGAGGCGGAGCATTTCAAGCGTTACCGGCAGTTTCAATCCACGCTCCCGTGAAGGGAGCGACTCATCGCGCGCGGGCATAAGATTCGCGGCGATGTTTCAATCCACGCTCCCGTGAAGGGAGCGACTCCTCAGCATCATGCTTTTCGAGATCTGTATCGTTTCAATCCACGCTCCCGTGAAGGGAGCGACAAGAGAGGTGCGATACTCATCTAAGCGACCCTGTTTCAATCCACGCTCCCGTGAAGGGAGCGACAGCTATATCACCAATTCCAAACTCACCAATCTCAGTTTCAATCCACGCTCCCGTGAAGGGAGCGACTATTAATCCTGTAAACTTGAGTATAAATATGTGGTTTCAATCCACGCTCCCGTGAAGGGAGCGACTAGTAACGCAGGAGTGGTGTCAACCACTCCGCCGGTTTCAATCCACGCTCCCGTGAAGGGAGCGACCCTTGAGGGCTTACACCATCAGTCGAAGACGTCTGTTTCAATCCACGCTCCCGTGAAGGGAGCGACGCACGGCCTAAAAGACCTTGATAACCTAACTCCGTTTCAATCCACGCTCCCGTGAAGGGAGCGACTTATTGCAAGAGAAATAGATACAATAGAACCAAGTTTCAATCCACGCTCCCGTGAAGGGAGCGACATTCAATCAATAGAATACGATCATCAAGGTAAGTTTCAATCCACGCTCCCGTGAAGGGAGCGACTTTGCAAAAAAATTAACGTCAAAACCATTATAAGTTTCAATCCACGCTCCCGTGAAGGGAGCGACCAAACTCTGTTAAATGATATGATTTCTAATATCGTTTCAATCCACGCTCCCGTGAAGGGAGCGACCAGGACAATTAGTCAATGCATTTAGATCAAGAAGTTTCAATCCACGCTCCCGTGAAGGGAGCGACAGCTGATCTTTAATTTTTCGCATATCCATAAATGTTTCAATCCACGCTCCCGTGAAGGGAGCGACTTTAATCATATCAAACACTTTTTGAATAGTCTGTTTCAATCCACGCTCCCGTGAAGGGAGCGACAATTTTATTTTAAAATATTCATATTGTCTAGAAGTTTCAATCCACGCTCCCGTGAAGGGAGCGACACAACTCAGAGATTTAATAATATCATTATTGAGTTTCAATCCACGCTCCCGTGAAGGGAGCGACTTATTGTTTGGAGAGCAGGAACTATAGTAATTGTTTCAATCCACGCTCCCGTGAAGGGAGCGACTTTATTTGTCGGGCAATAATAATTTTCTCAACGGTTTCAATCCACGCTCCCGTGAAGGGAGCGACTTAACGTGAGAAATAAAATAACTATATATTTATGTTTCAATCCACGCTCCCGTGAAGGGAGCGACATAAACAACAAGAAAATAAAACTTGGATTGATGTTTCAATCCACGCTCCCGTGAAGGGAGCGACATATGTATTTAGACATATGTATCCGAAATCTCAAGTTTCAATCCACGCTCCCGTGAAGGGAGCGACTTGTCAAGTATCTACTTGAGTATAAAAAATTTAGTTTCAATCCACGCTCCCGTGAAGGGAGCGACATGATTGAGGTGCTAGTATGAGTTTTGAAATTGTTTCAATCCACGCTCCCGTGAAGGGAGCGACTTGAATAAAGAGATGGTAAGTTATTGTTTATAGTTTCAATCCACGCTCCCGTGAAGGGAGCGACCAATCTCTTCAAAATCATTTCCTTTAATTATAGTTTCAATCCACGCTCCCGTGAAGGGAGCGACGTTGCTTAAAAATTGAAAACCTTAGGCTTCTTGGTTTCAATCCACGCTCCCGTGAAGGGAGCGACTAATTGTTAACCCCGAAAGCACGGCAGACCCTGTTTCAATCCACGCTCCCGTGAAGGGAGCGACAAATTGGACGACGGCACAGTAAAGCTGGTTGTGTTTCAATCCACGCTCCCGTGAAGGGAGCGACTAATGCGCATATCTCGCCGATTGTCGCATTTTTGTTTCAATCCACGCTCCCGTGAAGGGAGCGACCGCACCCGTCTGCGTAATCAATTTAACTGGAGTGTTTCAATCCACGCTCCCGTGAAGGGAGCGACTATAGATTTGAACGCCCGATTATATACCGGAGCGTTTCAATCCACGCTCCCGTGAAGGGAGCGACAGCAAGTACAAAGAGCCGCTGCCGCCGCAGGTTGTTTCAATCCACGCTCCCGTGAAGGGAGCGACAATTATTTTCATTGTTTAATTCCAATTAACTCTTGTGTTTCAATCCACGCTCCCGTGAAGGGAGCGACTCATTAAACCAATCATTTAATTTTCTGTTTTTGTTTCAATCCACGCTCCCGTGAAGGGAGCGACATATTTTTGGTGCAGGTGGAACCCCAATGGGAAGTTTCAATCCACGCTCCCGTGAAGGGAGCGACATTCAAAAAGAGGACTTCATATCTGATGTATATGTTTCAATCCACGCTCCCGTGAAGGGAGCGACAGCATAGCGGGTTCGTTTATGATATAGAGCTTGAGTTTCAATCCACGCTCCCGTGAAGGGAGCGACTTTTTTAATTGAGATTTAATGTTATTTTATATAGAGTTTCAATCCACGCTCCCGTGAAGGGAGCGACCTTTTATGAAAAAGTTCGTTTCTAATGTCTGTGTTTCAATCCACGCTCCCGTGAAGGGAGCGACCGTACTGCCTGCAACACGGCACAACTATGTAGACGTTTCAATCCACGCTCCCGTGAAGGGAGCGACTAATGCATAGAATTGGTGGGTTAACAATGGCGGTTTCAATCCACGCTCCCGTGAAGGGAGCGACAACAGAATTTGAGTTCAATAGTCATTTATTTAGTTTCAATCCACGCTCCCGTGAAGGGAGCGACAACAAAGCAAGGATACACGTAATTGAGAACGAAGTTTCAATCCACGCTCCCGTGAAGGGAGCGACATAGTTCGTAGTGATGGTGTGAAAATCAAATGCGTTTCAATCCACGCTCCCGTGAAGGGAGCGACTATGCCATATAGTATTCAAAGGAAACAAAAATGTTTCAATCCACGCTCCCGTGAAGGGAGCGACTTTAAGTATGAATATTTAAACCACAAGATTATTGTTTCAATCCACGCTCCCGTGAAGGGAGCGACTTCAATATCCTTATTAATAGATTCAGTATCGTGAGTTTCAATCCACGCTCCCGTGAAGGGAGCGACGACTGTATTAACGACGACATGCCGCAGGTCGTGTTTCAATCCACGCTCCCGTGAAGGGAGCGACACATCGCTTTTCCTGCACGGCCGACCCATGTCGGTTTCAATCCACGCTCCCGTGAAGGGAGCGACAAACCTCAGAAATCACAACAGGCTGACGCGTGGTTTCAATCCACGCTCCCGTGAAGGGAGCGACAGCAGCGGCGGGGTTCGTTTCGCTTTCCTAGTCTGTTTCAATCCACGCTCCCGTGAAGGGAGCGACATTTTGAATCGCTCAAAGGTGTAAAAATCGACGTTTCAATCCACGCTCCCGTGAAGGGAGCGACTTCCCAGTCTTCGGCTGATCCGGCAAATTCACAGAGTTTCAATCCACGCTCCCGTGAAGGGAGCGACAAGGGTGATTTTGAAATTTCCGCGGGAAAAGCGTTTCAATCCACGCTCCCGTGAAGGGAGCGACGAGATATCACGGAATTCGCAAAATGGGAGATAGTTTCAATCCACGCTCCCGTGAAGGGAGCGACCGTCAGGCGGTCAAACGTCCGACATAATCAAAGTTTCAATCCACGCTCCCGTGAAGGGAGCGACGAACGTGATAAGGCCGATACCCGGAGCGGCCTTAGTTTCAATCCACGCTCCCGTGAAGGGAGCGACATTATTTTGCCTATACGTAACCCCGTCAATTTTGTTTCAATCCACGCTCCCGTGAAGGGAGCGACAGCGCTGCGGCATGGCTTTTGACCTGTCATCAATGTTTCAATCCACGCTCCCGTGAAGGGAGCGACGTATCGTTCGGCGTCGTTTTCCCGTGCTACACCGTTTCAATCCACGCTCCCGTGAAGGGAGCGACCGCCCATTAACACGTCTTTTTTTAAAATTGCAGTTTCAATCCACGCTCCCGTGAAGGGAGCGACCCTTGCGGACCGTGGCGAGCGGGTCGTGGATGGTTTCAATCCACGCTCCCGTGAAGGGAGCGACTCGGCATGGAAATTGTAAAAAAAACAATCACAGTTTCAATCCACGCTCCCGTGAAGGGAGCGACCCGAATTTTTGGCGGGCAAAATCCCCGATAACATCGTTTCAATCCACGCTCCCGTGAAGGGAGCGACAAAAATCGATTTCCCTTTTAGCCCGTCGTAACCGTTTCAATCCACGCTCCCGTGAAGGGAGCGACTAGAGTAATTTTCAACGGCGCGGTAGATACAAAAGTTTCAATCCACGCTCCCGTGAAGGGAGCGACTCAAAACTTGAACGCGCAATATCAATTATCTTTGTTTCAATCCACGCTCCCGTGAAGGGAGCGACATAACATCCAAACCGGTGCAATTGCCGCGCTCGAGTTTCAATCCACGCTCCCGTGAAGGGAGCGACTGCTCCGATTTGGGACGCTCGCGTACTTCTCCCGGTTTCAATCCACGCTCCCGTGAAGGGAGCGACGCCGGTTCGGTATCATTATACGCACCCGACGGAGTTTCAATCCACGCTCCCGTGAAGGGAGCGACCCGGCATCAATACAAAGCGAGAACGGCAGACCCGTTTCAATCCACGCTCCCGTGAAGGGAGCGACCCGAAATGCTCCCGTATGGAATCGTATTTGACGTTTCAATCCACGCTCCCGTGAAGGGAGCGACTTAAAAAAAAGATAAACGAAATGACGGTTGAAGTTTCAATCCACGCTCCCGTGAAGGGAGCGACGAGAAATTGCGACAATAACAGCGCCATTTATGCGTTTCAATCCACGCTCCCGTGAAGGGAGCGACAACATTCGGCGGCGTTCTTGTTTTGACAATCCTGTTTCAATCCACGCTCCCGTGAAGGGAGCGACCTGGACGTGGTGACAGTTCGGGGTCGGGAGGTGTTTCAATCCACGCTCCCGTGAAGGGAGCGACTTTTAGTGCTAGATTTTCCCAACATACGTTTTGTTTCAATCCACGCTCCCGTGAAGGGAGCGACGTGTCGCGCGTCGCAGTTCCCACAGTCAGACGTGTTTCAATCCACGCTCCCGTGAAGGGAGCGACTCGGCGGTGAGTCCTTTGAAATATTCCTCACCTGTTTCAATCCACGCTCCCGTGAAGGGAGCGACCCGGAAGAAAAGGAGATTGAACAAATGGCAGAAGTTTCAATCCACGCTCCCGTGAAGGGAGCGACTCTACGAGTATAACTTATTATAATATATGGAGTCAAATCCCGGTTTGCGCGAATGGAGAGCGGGAACAAGTCCGTTTATCAATAAAAGGAAGAAGCGACGCACAAACGAGAAAAAAGGATATGCATATCTCGCAAATAATACGTTATTTCGCATATTTTACATGCGCGAAAGTAACGGAATGTTCATGGCAGATCGGGATTCGCGCATTGATTTTTCGTTCAGAATAATAGAACATCTTGCGGATCAACCGATTTCTTTGCTCCGACGTGTTCCATTTTCGCCTGCCAATTCGCCCCCAAATGATAAAAACGCAGACTATCGAATTCGGGATTAATTTCCTTACATAATTTGGATTTCAGCTCAATCCATTGCGCAGGATCGACCAAACATTCAAAAACCGAATACTGAACGCGCTGACCGAAATCTTCGCATAATTTTGCCACCCGCCGCAACCGCCGCGCTCCGTTTTCGTCTTTTGCCACGTCGTAGCTGACGAGCATCATCATATCGTTATCTCCATAAATAAACCGGATACCCGTCTATATCACCCCGGATATATCTGGCGAGCAACTGTGCTTGCACCTGAAACAGTATTGCAATATGCATTTTCTTCGCAACGTACGGATGCATAACGACGCCTTCTTTGCGTTTCTGATATGCCTGAATGAGATTCTTGCGCGCCGCATCGTTCATCAATACGGCGCCGGAAGCAGTCGTTTCAAAATCGGATGCGGTTATGATTTTTTTATTGATGAGCGACAATACCAGTCTATCTGCAAAAAAAGGACGAAATTCTTCCATTAAATCCAACGCAAGGCTGAGACGCCCCGGCCGATCGCGATGCAGAAAACCAACCGCCGGATCAAGTCCGCTGCATTCAAGAGCTGAACGCATATCGTGATATAACAGCGTATACGTATACGACAGCAATGCGTTTACCGGATCCCGCGGCGGACGTCGGTTCCGATCTTCAAACGCAAATCCGGGATCGGAACTCAAAATAAGCTGATCGAATACGGAAAAATATCTGCGCGCAGCGTCTCCTTCAATGCCTCTGATCGTATCAAGATCCGTTTCCCGCTCAAGCTGCGGTACGGCGCTCTCCAAGAACCGAACGACAGCCTGTACACGCTCCGTATCCATTTTATCCGAATGATCTCGGAGTGCCCGCTGCAAAACCGTCCGTTGGTTCCCGATTTTACCTATAAGAAAAAACTTCGCAAGATTTGCAGACCTTTCTTCCGAATCTGATATACGGTATTGTTCTTTACGCAACAAGACGTTTCCGGCAACAGGCCCCTGAGACCGAGCCAAAAATTCTCCGCTCATACCGAGGAAACTGACCGAAATATTATACTCGGGACAGGCTCCCAAAAGAAACGGACTTACCAGCACGTTTCCGTAGCACACTATTCCGTCCAGTGTGATCAGCGGTATTCTTGCAATCGTCTGTTTTTCACGGATAACGGCAACCGTTTCACCTTTTTTCCGTAAATACGTCTTCGGCGTCGTTACGTAAAGTGTGTTCAAAAATCGCTTCATGCATCCTCCGGATCGGGCGATATATCCTGTGCGAACATTTTGCGTACGTATGCAGATACGGACTTACGCCGACCGGCGGTGTCGGGAAAACAACTGTCTATAAACGAACAGCTTTCGCACCGCTTATCGTAGTCAGCAGGCGGAACCGTTTTACTTGCAATAAGCTGATGAAAACGATCCGCCAAACAGTGCGTTTCCGCACGAAGTTCTTCCGTAAAAAAGACTTCTTCCCGTTTTTTTATCTTATCATAAAACAGAAAGCCCCTTTCAATTCCGATACCGAGCATTTCTTCAAGACAAATCGCTTGAGCACACAGCTGCACGCGATCGGTTGTATCTGTTTTTATCGTTCCGCGTTTATATTCAACCGGACACACCGTACCGTCCGCGGAAAATTCAACGGCATCAGTCTGACCGATAAGACCGAGCGCAGAAGAAGCTATTCGCAGGCCCCGCTCCGTGCGAATCCGGCCGCGCGATTCACTCGACGCGGCGTGTACGCGTTCGTGCAGAACTCGCCCGTGTGCGGTAAAAAAATTTTCCGTCCACAGCTGTTCCATATGAATGAACGCACACTGCCGCACGCAAAACCGATAATGCTGAATGCCCGAAAGCGGCAAATAAGCTTCTTCTGCGTACATAGGTCAGAAACTCAAGATTTCCGGTTTCAATCCGTCGAGCGAGTCTACGATGATATCGAAATCGTCCGCGGCTTTCGGATTTGCCGTTTTCGCGGTTATCCGCAGCGAACGGTGAACTTTCGCCGCGGAATATTGTCCCGATTTGCAATTGTGCTTCCACCAGTACACGCTGATCACTTCCATGCTGCCTTCCGGACGGGCGGACGACGCGTCGTTGTCAAAAATATGCAGCAGTGCGTTCTTTATCTGTTCCGCGTCTTCAGCGGAAAATCCGGTTTTTTCCGCAAGCTGCGGATTGATACTGCCGTACGTTACGTATAAACCGAAATCGACGCGATGTTTCATACCCATCGTATCCGAACCGCGTTTGCTTCCGTCGCCTTCTCCGCTGACGCTTTTAGTAATCTGCATACTCGTCACGTTTACCGGCGTCACGCTGAACGCGGACTGAATCGAAACGGGACCGCGTATGCCGACTGATATACCGGTTTTATCATCGCCTTTATAGGCGAACACCTGACCGAAACTGCGCACGTCGAGCCAGGTTTCGCACGATTTTTTTCTCAGCTCGTCTTCCGATTTGGCCGCGTTTCCCAACACTCCTTTCGCCCTATTTAAAAGCGAACGGTATTCATCTACACGGTTATCGTCGGATTGAACGAAAATCGGATTTCCGGCTTCCAGGAGCCGATTCCGTATCTTGCGTTTCAGGCACACGTCGGAAACTTCACTGTAGCCTTCAAGCGTCGTACGCGGCATGTTTTCACTCAGCGGGTCTCCGTTCGGATTCGCATTCTTCACACTGAACACCAGCGCAAAATCGATTTTGTTTTCAAGTACAGCCATCTTATTCCTCCGTTTCCATTGTTACCGTTTTTGAGTCGGCATCGTTTTTCTTCACATAAAAATCTTTCGATTGGCATTGAAAGCCCAACAAATATTCCCCCGATAACGGCGCGTCCGAAATATAATCGTCGGCAACGAATAAAACGGTAATATCCCTGATACGGCCTTCAAACCAATTACGTAATCCGGGTTCCAACTGCCGTTTATACGGAATTAATTTTTCGTACAGCATTTTCCATGTTGAAGCCGGGCGCGCAGCGAAACGCTGTAAATACCGCATCGCGTTGGTATCCCGCTCCGCTCCCATTTTCTTCAACACACTCCGTTCTACGGCATCTGCTGCGGCGAGCAATCTGCCGTACAGATAGTCCCTATCCGTTCTGTTTTCTTCCAGAGCCACTGTATATCCCTCCACTGTGTGATTGTATTTATACACCGCGCAGGCGGTATTCAAAACCTGATCCCTTTCAAAACCCTTTTTGTACAGCGCTAACTTCGACGCACGGCAAACGCAACGCCGTTCGATTTCTTTCGGAATCGGTTTCCGATCGAGAATGCAGGACACGAGCCTTTCAACCGTTTTTTCTTCCTGCTTGGGTTTTATACGCTCTCCGTATGCGGCTTTTGCAATTTCTTTCGGAGACGGCGAACTGATCGTCGAAATCACGCACCCAACCTTCGGATCCGCAGTATCTCTTTTCCAATACGTATAAAACCACGCCAAACCGGAGTGCCAGACGTTCAGCATATCAATAAAATCCGTCTGTGCGATTTCCCGATATAAAACGATCGACATCCGTCCGGGAGTCGCCGCGTTTATTCCCATAATCATATTCTTACCGGGATTCCGGATATCCGCGTAATAACCGTGCAGACTGCGGTTTACGGCGGAAGCGAACGCGGCGTCCGTCGTATATTCGACGTCTTCGTCACCATACAGATCGAGCCCGCCGCAAAGTACCGGCGGCGGCACATTTCCCGCCGCACTCCATTCCACGAACGTCAAGCCGTCCCCCACGCGAGTTCCCTGTTTTTCGATAAGCCAGCGCAGCGCGTTGTGCGCTTTAAAGGACACGTCCGCACTGATTTGACACGCTTCCTGCGCCGTGTGAAATCGACCGCGGAACGTAAAGTTCTGATCGTCGTTTGCGGAAATGATTTTGGCTTTGTCGCCGGAATTGCGCAGTTTTGCGGGATGTAAATCGAGTATAACGGCGTCTTTTCCGCAGGCATAGCAGAGAGCCCGACATTCACCGAGCGATTCGTAATACCGAACCCATTTACTCTGCAGCGAGGTATCTTTCCAGACGGCAGAAACAGGATCGCCCGGCAGTTCCACTTCCCAACGAATGAAATCGGTCAATTCTTCGGCAAGGTTTCCTTTTTCATCAAGAGAAAAAAGCCGTGCCTTTTCTATCAAATCGGTAATGAGCGTTCCTTTTTTTACGTACGCAAAGATGCTTTCGATTTTCGGATCCGAAAACGGCGAACGGCACCATCCTTCGAGTTGTGTCAGAAACTCACCGTTTTTTTCCGAAAGATTTTTTCCGTCCGAATATCGCCCGTAATCGCCCGCCACGTATTCAAATTTATCGCACAACGGATACGGCGCAATCGACGCCGTCCGTGCCGCACTTTTTTCCGTACACGGCATACAGGTGGCCCGCTCTTTTCTGTCTTTCGGATCAATCAGTTTCGCCGCTCTGAAATTGCCTTCACCGTCGAGTACGACGGTAATTTGCGCGTTATTCTGAATGTGATACAACGGCAGCGGCTTTGAATCCGCGGAACTGCCGCCGCCGGCAACCGCATCGTACACATCGCGCAATTCGGTTATCCAACTCATTCGATTACCTCCGCCGTGTTTACGTTCAGCGAGTTCATCTGCATCGGCCGGATGTCCCGACGGATAGTGCAGGCTTCCGGACGGGGAAAAGTAATGATTCCGTTTTTCATTTGGGCAAGCCAAAAACGGGCGGAAAGCATAGCTTTTTCCTGCTCGTCGGGATAATCGAACCCGTGAAACATCATTCCGTATGAAAACGATTCATCCGTATCGTACACGCTTTCTCCCGAACCGAATCGGCACGGTTCGACGTATCCTTGACATTCCCGCGCACCCAGGAAAATATCCCTGCGTCCGCCTTTTTTCAGCATACGATGTGCTACCTGAAAATGCTTGTCTTCGTTTCGATCTTGTTTCAAATCGGGCCGGTTCATATTCCATTCAAAATGCGCTTTTACCTGATACGACACGTCTTTCAGATACGTATAAATGGCAAGATCGTTTCCGCCGTTGTATTTGAGCGGCTTGATACTTTTCGATTCCGTTCTGATTTTGTTCATAATTCTGACCGAATCGATGATCCAGGTAAACGTCGGCTTCCAATATATCGAGCCGGTAACGCCTTTTAACGCTTCGTACGTCGGAACCAAATACGACGATTTTTCTCCGCCGATTCGCGTAACCGGATCGGTAAACAACGCGTACCGTCCTTCGACACAATATTCAATGCTGTTTTCCATGCAGCCGAATCCCTCCTTTGATGTATACTAATGTACCAAACAGGCAGCGCCCGAAAATCTTTCGGCAAAACCCGTTCCACAGTCATAATATCCGTCTATTGCAACGTAAATCGACGTATTTTCCGAAAGCGATATTTCCCGAACACATTGTTTTTCAAGGTATTCCGGCAGCTGCGTATAAAATACGTTGACCGTATACTGCTGCGCTTTTTCGAGCAGCCGGTAACATCGTTTATAGTCGTCCGCCGAACGCAATTCAAGGGAAAGCAATTTGCCGATAATCCGTTCGCCCTCCCCGTACGGAACGATAACGCCGACCGTATTGTCTTCTATAACTTCAAACTTTTCCCATGCCGTTTTAAATGCCTGCCGGAACACCGGCAGCATTTCTTTGGGAAACTGATCACAGCGCAGAAACGCGGCCTTACTTTCTTTATTGGTTGAAAGCAAATCTACAAGAGTATCACGGCGAATTCCGCGTACGTCGTACGCAAGCGTCGCGGCGGGTAAATCGCTGAAATAATACGTAAAATACCGCTTGATAATCTCCGGATTTAGAAGCGTGCCGCCGAATCGTTCCGGTTCGTCCTTATATTCGCGCAGGATACGTTCCATTTTGGATTGACCGAGCTTGAGTTCTTCAAGCGAACCGAGACGCTCGTCTTTCATGTTGACGATATACGTTTTACCGCTTATCGGATGTCCGGCCTCATCCGTCAGCGTTCCGTTCCGGTTGCACCGTCCGGCGGTTTGAGCGATTGAATCCATTCCCGCATTCAAACGGACGGCGCAATCGAAACTGATATCGATCCCGGCTTCAATAAGCCTCGTGCTCACGCAGATGATCCGTTCCCGCGCGGTAAGCGCCGCACTGATTCGCCCGATAACGGCCCGGCGGTGCGCCGGACACATATTCGTACTTAAATGATACGATTCGTCAAACCCATCCGGTTCCGATTGCAGCAGCGTGTACAATTCAAGTGCCTGAGGTTTCGTATTTACGACGACAAGCAGCGAACGAACCGTTTTCAGTTCGTTTAATATAAAAGTACAAAGATCCGGCGCCGTGTATCCGCCGGGAACCGTTTTATCGATGACGTCGACCCGTTTAAACTCCGTAAAATGGCGTAAAATGTCGGGAATGATTTCATGCTCGGCCTTGAGCGGCAGCGCGTACGTTTTATCCAGCGTTTCAAACGCGGGTTGGGTCGCGGTACATAATAACGCCGTCGAACCGCACACGTCGACTAAAAACGGTACGGCGAAGTTGAACAGATACGTACATTTTGAAGGGAGCGTTTGAATCTCGTCAAAAACGACGACGCTCCGCGCCAATTGATGCATTCGGCGTATTTTTTGCGTTCCCGATGCAAAGAGCGATTCCAAAAACTGTACCATAGTCGTGATGACGACGGGGGTGTTCCAGGTTTCGGCAAGCAGCGTTTGCATCATGCGCGCTTCGGCGTCGACTTCTTTCAATACGTTTGAATGACATTCCAAAACGATACTGTTTTCCGGTTCATCTTTTTCCAATATATCGCGTATGACTTTGGCGTTCTGGTCGAGGATCGAAGTATACGGTGCAATAATGAAAATATGATCGAGTTTGTGTTTTGCCGCGTGCGTCAGCGCGAATCTGAGCGAAGAAAGCGTTTTTCCGGCTCCGGTTGCGGCAGACAACGTGTAGATTCCTTTTTGTTTTTGACCGAATTCAGCGCATCGCTGAGAGACGGCTTTCCGATGCACGGCGAGATCCGAATCGACCGGAAATTTTTGAATGTGTGATTCGAGTTTTTCAAGCAAACGCTGCCAATCGGGAATACGCTCGTACGACGGGACATGCAGCGGACTGTGCCGTTCAAAAAGCGCGCTGCTCGTTCTGTCCGCATCGATAAGGCAGCTCGACGAATACCGTGCCAAAAGACCCGCGTAAAAAGTGGACTTTGCGGGAAGAACCTTCCCTGTCTCGAAATCTGTCCGACGGACATACGTTTCGATACTATGATTTATTTTTTTCAGCACGTCGGAATCAGACAAGATGCGCTCGGCCTCTTCCGGCGGGTGAACGGCATCGGCCGCATCCCCGTTTTCAGTCAGTCGCGTCAGATACGGAGAAGAGCCGTCTTGCGTTATCATGTCCGGCAAACCGGAACCGTGATGATACATGACGCACATCGCAACCAATTCCCTGACGGCGGCATAGTCGCGGCCCGCAAGTTTTCGAGCTACATACACACCGCCGGCCGTTGCGTGCGGAATTTTCTCACGCCGATTGGTGGTTTCGACGTTTTCCCGTAAATAGCGCTGCCATACCGGTGTGCCTTTTCCGATATCGTGCAGCAATCCGCACAAAACGCCGAGTTCCGATAAATCGATTTTCCCCAAAAACAGAGAAGCAAGCGCCGCCGTTTCTGCCAAATGATCTTTTAAAAGTTGATATGTCGAATCTTCTGCCCGATAACGGGCATACGCCGTATCCGCCACTGACAACATCCTCTCCTGAATGTATAATATGGGCTTCAATGCCCTATGCATACAGGATAACACCGGATACGGCGGCTGTCAAGTTATACTGCCAAAATACTAAAAAATATACAGCCAACATACTATTTCAATCCACGCGGCACGATTCGTCTGAACAGCACACGACTATACATACTATACGACACTTTTTTAAAACGGTACAGTGGAAAACACTTGAAATCACATTTTTTACAGTGCGACTGTACACCGGTATCTGAAAAGCTGACATGCCAACAACCAAAAGAAAATGTTCCGTATGGTTTGAAATTATGCTTTTTCTGATTTTCCGCGAAACACAATCTGACATGAAAACACCGTGTCTTTCGCGCATTCAAAACATGCGAAAAACTGTCACCTTTGCAAAATATTCATCCATTTGCTGTAATATATTCCAATCGTATTTTTATGACGGCACACTGCAACCGCATTTTTGCCCTTTCGCGAAATACAGAATTTGACTCTATATATTATAATAAGTTATACTCGTAGAGTCGCTCCCTTCACGGGAGCGTGGATTGAAACCAATTAAGCCGGACATTCCAGACCTCACCTATGGTCGCTCCCTTCACGGGAGCGTGGATTGAAACTTACTGGTGAAATGGCAATCGGTAACGACGGTGTCGCTCCCTTCACGGGAGCGTGGATTGAAACGCTGTAGTCGTCTCCGGCGTCAATTACTACGCGGGTCGCTCCCTTCACGGGAGCGTGGATTGAAACTTTTTGTAATTCGCTATTGATAATTGCAATGTCGTCGCTCCCTTCACGGGAGCGTGGATTGAAACATTTCAGCTGCGGTTGGAATAGTCGGCATTGCCGTCGCTCCCTTCACGGGAGCGTGGATTGAAACGAAGTCGTATCCGTGGTTTTGTCGGAAACGGTTGTCGCTCCCTTCACGGGAGCGTGGATTGAAACTTACTGCCGGCATTGTCCTCATGGTAAAACATGTCGCTCCCTTCACGGGAGCGTGGATTGAAACTTGTAAAGTTTGCACCGATAATACTTGCAGTAGTGTCGCTCCCTTCACGGGAGCGTGGATTGAAACCGCCCCCCTTTGTATTTCGGAAAAATATCGCGCGTCGCTCCCTTCACGGGAGCGTGGATTGAAACTCCGTTGTTTGCGGGATATTGGGCGATTGTATGTCGCTCCCTTCACGGGAGCGTGGATTGAAACTTGCGAACGAGAATACAGGAAACGCAGTATTGCCGTCGCTCCCTTCACGGGAGCGTGGATTGAAACGTCGTTAAAAGTATAATCCGATGTATGAATAACGTCGCTCCCTTCACGGGAGCGTGGATTGAAACTACAGCTGGCGAAAGTTCGGGCTTGTTTGCAATGTCGCTCCCTTCACGGGAGCGTGGATTGAAACTATCATCCTGGTTGGGCTTGGTGCTTTTGTGCGTCGCTCCCTTCACGGGAGCGTGGATTGAAACAATTTATACAATGTTAGACGGTGCCGGGATGATGGTCGCTCCCTTCACGGGAGCGTGGATTGAAACTGCTGGCAATAGGTATATACCGCGCCCAGTGCTGTCGCTCCCTTCACGGGAGCGTGGATTGAAACATTTTTCAGGCTCCTATCCGCAAACAAGCGTTGTCGCTCCCTTCACGGGAGCGTGGATTGAAACGCGCCTTTAAGAAACGGAAGCTGTGTTATTCGCGTCGCTCCCTTCACGGGAGCGTGGATTGAAACAGTTTGGCGACATCCCGGAATATCAAACAAACCGTCGCTCCCTTCACGGGAGCGTGGATTGAAACCCAGTTGTCTTGTTTTTTGACACTGCGATTGCTGTCGCTCCCTTCACGGGAGCGTGGATTGAAACATGTCGCGCCCGAACTCTACGTACGGCACGCCGTCGCTCCCTTCACGGGAGCGTGGATTGAAACCAGTTTTTTGTTTAAATTCGTTTAAATCTTTTGGTCGCTCCCTTCACGGGAGCGTGGATTGAAACATTTCTATATGAAACCGTTGAACTTTGCGATATGTCGCTCCCTTCACGGGAGCGTGGATTGAAACTTGCAATGTCAATAGTTAAATTCTCAATCCAGTGTCGCTCCCTTCACGGGAGCGTGGATTGAAACGTTTCTTATTGAGCGATATAATAAGAAAAACGTGTCGCTCCCTTCACGGGAGCGTGGATTGAAACATATATTCATTAAAACTAATGTCATGCGATAACTGTCGCTCCCTTCACGGGAGCGTGGATTGAAACTCATCCATATTTAAATAAAAATTTCCAGTGAAAAGTCGCTCCCTTCACGGGAGCGTGGATTGAAACATCAATAAATATAGCTTTATAATCTGCTCTCAAGTCGCTCCCTTCACGGGAGCGTGGATTGAAACACACCTAATACAACTTTTGAGTTTACATAGCCAGTCGCTCCCTTCACGGGAGCGTGGATTGAAACTGATATGCAGTTACAATATGTTTCGTTGCAGAAGTCGCTCCCTTCACGGGAGCGTGGATTGAAACTTTTGGAATAGAATTTTTAGAAGATAGCAATATTGTCGCTCCCTTCACGGGAGCGTGGATTGAAACTGTTTTTAATTTATCAAATGTCAGGAAGATGAGTCGCTCCCTTCACGGGAGCGTGGATTGAAACGTATGGGTGCTCTTAACGATACTTATCCGTGTGTCGCTCCCTTCACGGGAGCGTGGATTGAAACAATTTTGAAAAGCAGCAAAGAAATCAGCCGATTAGTCGCTCCCTTCACGGGAGCGTGGATTGAAACAGTAAAAAAATGTGCGAAGCGCTGTACCCTGTATGTCGCTCCCTTCACGGGAGCGTGGATTGAAACGTTGAATACACCTCTATAACAAATGAACCTAAAGTCGCTCCCTTCACGGGAGCGTGGATTGAAACCTTTTGTATCGCCTACTTACGCAGTGGCAGCGTGTCGCTCCCTTCACGGGAGCGTGGATTGAAACCGGATAAAACGGATAAACCGGAAACGGACGATCGTCGCTCCCTTCACGGGAGCGTGGATTGAAACAGTCCAACATGGACGGTATGGGAGAACGTGCCGTCGCTCCCTTCACGGGAGCGTGGATTGAAACGCTCCCCAGTACTGGGTGCCTGCTCCGGTTCCGTCGCTCCCTTCACGGGAGCGTGGATTGAAACCGCGTGGGTCGGTCGCGCCGGAAAAGCGATGTGTCGCTCCCTTCACGGGAGCGTGGATTGAAACCCTCATATTAGCCCGGTTTTGTGTATTGTATTAGGTCGCTCCCTTCACGGGAGCGTGGATTGAAACAAAATTTTATCCGGTAACACTCGGAGCGGACGAACGTCGCTCCCTTCACGGGAGCGTGGATTGAAACAAACACATTTTTGCCGTTGTGTTTTTGTTCCAGTCGCTCCCTTCACGGGAGCGTGGATTGAAACATAAGCTTCAAGCAGTCACCGCCTTCCAGTTTGGTCGCTCCCTTCACGGGAGCGTGGATTGAAACCAGAAGAAACGGTTAAAGAAAGATACGAAAGCGTCGCTCCCTTCACGGGAGCGTGGATTGAAACGGCGCAAGGAAGGGGCGTTCTCGACGCTCTCAAGTCGCTCCCTTCACGGGAGCGTGGATTGAAACTACCGATCTGCGGCATTACCGATATAAAAAAATGTCGCTCCCTTCACGGGAGCGTGGATTGAAACTTTTGTATCGCCTACTTACGCAGTGGCAGCGTGTGTCGCTCCCTTCACGGGAGCGTGGATTGAAACTGTTTTTTTTCATTTTTAAAAGCTGGTCAAAATGTCGCTCCCTTCACGGGAGCGTGGATTGAAACAGCTCTTGGTATCTGGAAGCGAACGGAAATAATGTCGCTCCCTTCACGGGAGCGTGGATTGAAACCTTGTACGTACACGCAGATTCTTGCCGTTAACGTCGCTCCCTTCACGGGAGCGTGGATTGAAACAATACCGATACGATAATAACCAACCATACACGGTCGCTCCCTTCACGGGAGCGTGGATTGAAACAACGTTGCCGTGCCAATTTCTAACTGCTACTTTGTCGCTCCCTTCACGGGAGCGTGGATTGAAACTACGACGACTTCTAAACCTCATTTAAATACCTCGTCGCTCCCTTCACGGGAGCGTGGATTGAAACCGCTCTCCCGGCGGGAAAGTTGACCCGTCGGAAAGTCGCTCCCTTCACGGGAGCGTGGATTGAAACTCGATGTAACGATCCTCAAGTTTTTTCTTTTGTTGTCGCTCCCTTCACGGGAGCGTGGATTGAAACATTTTTGAGACAACGTATCGAGGCTCAATTGGATGTCGCTCCCTTCACGGGAGCGTGGATTGAAACCAGTCTGAACTTTATTTTACAGGTTTTGCGGCTGTCGCTCCCTTCACGGGAGCGTGGATTGAAACCGCAGTTCAACGCGCTAATAATCCGCAAGAACGGTCGCTCCCTTCACGGGAGCGTGGATTGAAACATTGAGCAGCCCGTTTTATAAAATCACGGGAACGTCGCTCCCTTCACGGGAGCGTGGATTGAAACATAAAAAAGCAGATATTCTCGAAGCCATAAAAGTCGCTCCCTTCACGGGAGCGTGGATTGAAACTACGGCGTAACTGATGAAAATGCCGTTGCAAGTGTCGCTCCCTTCACGGGAGCGTGGATTGAAAC
The DNA here is from genome assembly GCF_000212415.1 of Treponema brennaborense DSM 12168. Lineage (NCBI taxonomy): Bacteria > Pseudomonadati > Spirochaetota > Spirochaetia > Treponematales > Treponemataceae > Treponema > Treponema brennaborense. The sequence continues at coordinate 2,589,720 of NC_015500.1, forward strand.
GTTTACCCCGCAGAAACGGAAGAGGAATTGTAGTCGCTCCCTTCACGGGAGCGTGGATTGAAACACAGGTTATCATCGTCAGCCTCCGTATCGCGGTCGTCGCTCCCTTCACGGGAGCGTGGATTGAAACTTCGATTTCCGACAAGTCGCCGTTAAGATCCCGTCGCTCCCTTCACGGGAGCGTGGATTGAAACGGAAAACTCGGTACTGCTCCTTGTCTCTTACTGTCGCTCCCTTCACGGGAGCGTGGATTGAAACGTCAGGGTCAACTTGGTCAGAGTTGATTAAAGAGGTCGCTCCCTTCACGGGAGCGTGGATTGAAACGCTGTACAAAACGGGCACGGCAGCAAGCAGGTGAGAACTGAGGACGGGATTCTTGAAATCAAGGTACCGCGAGACCGGCAGGGTGAGTTTGAACCGGCGATAATAGCCAAACACCAAAAAGAGTTTAAGGGTTTTGATGATAAAATCCTGTCAATGTATTCACGCGGAATGACAACGAGGGAAATACAGGGGCACCTGAAAGGTATTTATGCTATCGATGTGTCGCCCGATTTAATAAGCAGAGTAACCGATTCAGTAAAGGAAATGCTGGATGAATGGAAAGGGCGGAGCCTTGAATCATTTTACCCTGTGTTATTTCTCGATGCCATAAGGATTAATATCAGGGAAAACGGACAAATCATCAAGAAAGCGGTGTATCTTGCTCTTGCCATACGGATGGACGGACAAAAAGAACTTTAAGCTTCGCATAATCCGCCGTTTCCTCGCGCCCGCCTGCATATGTTCTAAAGGTTATTTCTGTTCTCATATTTTTTTCTCAACCTACCAGCAATCGGCGTAATGATTGCTGGTAGTAAACTCCTTCCCATTATGGTCGCTGTGCCCCTCCGGTGCATCCGTCCCATTCCTGATCTATAGTTTATTGCAAAATTCGATAATTTCCTCTTTTCTTTGTTCCACAGCTTCCTTATATTCCACCGAGCACAAACCCAGACTGCCACAACGCGCAATTTCCATATGTCCATAGAAATGCTCAATACTTTCGATAATTCTATTGCATTCTCCGATACTTGGACCTGTTCGTAATGCGATTACATAACCTTTTTTCCCTTTACTGACAGCAGCATGTGGTTCATGCGTATTGCACCAAGGTGTGCATCTGTCAATAAACGCTTTAAATTGACCCGGAATATCTGCCCAATAGGATGGTGCTACCAAAACAAGGATGTCCGCCCTCTCATACTCCTTTATGATCAGATCTATATCATCCTGCTGCATACATTTTGCTGTTGTATGACAGCTCCTGCATCCCTTGCAGAAGTCAAAATCATAATCATCAATGCATATACTTTTTGTATGGTATTTGTGCGACATCTGTTCTGATACTATTTTTACAATTTCCGCTGTGGCTCCGGTTTTAACGGGACTGCAATTCATTACAAGTGCGTTCATGATGACCTCCTTGTTATGCCAATAACACCTTTTTCAAATCTGCCGCATACAACTCCTGCTGCTTCTTCAGATATACTTTCACAAAAGGTTATTATACCTAGTTAATTTTTCTGGTCAACCTGCAACCTTCAATCCACGCGGAAACCCGCGATAAACATTATACCTAGTTAATTTTTTGGGGTTACTCTACAACAAATACGGTGTTAAATGGCCAAACCCCGATATTATCATCGATGGGCAACTCGCCGACATAAAAAAAGTAACAACGTCGATAAAATCCCGCTTAAAAAGCGCAAGAGAGCAGCGTGTTAAAACGGCGGTCCTTACTATTCCGGACAGCTTCACGGACGATAATATTCGCGACGCTTTCGCAATATGGAAAGGAGAGCATCACTCTCCGATGACCGTATTTTGGATTATAAAAGGAAAGGTCAAAAAAACTATTCTTTAAAAAAATCACGGGGGCGTTTTAATAAACGCCCCCGGCACCGATCGGGCAGTCCTATTTCTAGAAGCTCCTCAACCATAATTAATATATCATGTCTGTATAAAAAAAGCAAGTTGTTTTGCGTGATATTCTCAAATAAAGGAGTCACCGTGAACAACACCGTCTTTTTAAGAGATTGTATGCCTTTTTTAAAAGAATGCAAAGATAAGGAATTCGACCTTGCAATCGTAGATCCGCCGTACGGGGGGGGGGCACGAGAACGGGAAAATTAATAAATCTGGAGGTTCAATATCAGGATGTTCAAAAAATATGATATCACGCACCGGAGGATCTTGGGCAAAAAAATATGACAATAAAATAAAAAAATGGGACGTTGCGCCTGATCCAGAATATTTTTCCGAGCTATTTCGCGTCTCAAAAAATCAAATTATATTCGGCGGTAATTATTTTCAGCTACCACCGACCCGATGTTTTGTCATTCTCCGAAAAAAACAAATCCCTATTAAAGGATTTTCTATGTCGCCGGTCGAATACGCCTGGACAAGCTTCAGTCAAAACGCAAAATTGTTCGAATGTTTTACAAGCGGAAACGCTAAATACAAGCGATTCCATCCGACACAAAAACCGGTGGAATTATACGAATCAAAATCACGCTTTTCCGAAATCTCCCGCGCGCCCCAGACGCCCCCGAATCCGTTTCACGTACATCGGAAACTCGTACGCAATCATCACCACCCAGCCGAGCGCACACGCGTACGCAATCCCCTGAATGCCGAACCGCGGCGCAAGCACGTACACGAACGCCACCCGCGCGCCCATCTGCAGCAGCGTCGAAACGAGCGTCACGCGCACGTCCCCCATCCCGCGAAAAATCCCCTGCAAACCGTTCGTCCAAGCGGGCAACAGGTAAAAAAACGCCATCGCGCGCAGATACGACGAACCGGACAGCACCACCGCCGCCTGCGCTCCCACGAACAGCCGCATGATCGGCTCGGCGCAAAAAAACACCGCAGTGCCGATGCCTACCCAATACGCCGTCTCTATAAGCATACCCGCTCTGATTCCCGAACGCAGCCGCTCCGTTTTTTCCGCACCGCGATTCTGCGCAAGAAACGTCGTCAGCGAATGGGAAATGCTCTGCTGCGGTGAAAACGCAAAATCATCCACGCGCGTAACCGCGTTGTACGCCGCAATCGTTCCCACGCCGAGCGGATTCACCGCCCCCTGAACGAACAGCTTCCCCACGTACAGACACGTCTGCTGCATCGCGCTCACCCAGCTGAACTGCACCGTTTTTTTCAGCAGCGCCGCGTCCACCACCACGTCCCGCGCCAAAATCCGCAGCAGCGGCTGCCGCGCGTACACGTAGCCGACGCACAAAACCGCCGAAACCACCTGCGCCCCCGCCGTAGCCCAGGCAGCCCCGTTCGCACCCCAGCCGCAGCGCGCCACGAAAATGAAATCGAGCACACCGTTCAAAACGGCGGAAATCACGACGCACACGATCGGCGTCCGCGAATCTCCCACGCTGCGCAGCGCCGACGCAAACAGATTATATAAAAAAGTAAACGCAAGCGAACCGAACACGATCCTCAAATACGACGCAGCCGTATCCAGCAGTTCAGGCGGCGTCCGAATCAGCTGCAGCAGCGGCCGCACGAACGCAATCCCCACTGCGCTCAGCACGGCGGTAAACGCAAGCCCCGGAAACAGCGCGGTGGAAATCTGCCGTTTCAGCGTCCCGTAATCTTCCGCACCGAAAAACCCGCTCATCAGAATCGACGCACCCATGCACAGCCCAACGAGGACAAAAATGACGATGTTCATGACCGGACTCGCAACCCCCACCGCCGCCAACGGCACGGTTCCGGCAAACCGCCCCAAAACGATCGAATCGACGGCGTTGTACGTGAGCTGAAACACGTTTCCCAATACGAGCGGAACCGCGTACGATACGAGGTGCCGGGGAATATTCCCCGTTGTCATTTTTACCATATATGAATAAAACCTTATTGGAAGCGCACGTCTCCGCACACGGGCTTTTCGGGGCTTGACCTCTCGGCCGGTAAAAACGTTCCGTTCCGGCCCGTTTTTACCCGCTTCGCGGCCCCTCCAATCCCGGCTGGTCTTGTACCCGCACGGCCGGCACATCGGCATATTTATCAGTATCATAAACGCTTTCGCCGTCTATTGCAAGCAAGTTTCGGCAACGCGTTCGTACACGTATTGTTTTTCAGTATTTTGAATATAAGTCCGCAGCGTATCTTTGCTTACTAAAAAAGAAAGCTGCTCTACGTGATTTTCAAGATCGGTTCCGGCAACGGAATACCATCGACCGTCCTTGTATAAATATTCTTCAAACGACAAACTGAGCACGTTTTTATCGATATCCGCACGCCCGCGAAAACCTTTTATTTCCGCGGTATCACCATATAGGATCTGAAACGTATCCGAATCGGTGATGACAATCGTTCTTTCACCGTTTTTCCAAACACCGTACGGCCGCTGCGCATTTGAACAACCGAAAACGGCAATTCCCATACACAGCAGAAAAACGGCCAGCCGTAAAAAACGCAAGCCGGTTCGCATTATTGCGCGGAAGGTGTTAAAACATAAGACTGATTCTGTTTCGGACCGTACACGTACAGCAGCGACGGCCACCACAGCAGCAGACCGCATACGAGATTAACCGGTTTCACTTCTTTTTTAAGTTCCGTATACGTATCTTTATACCCTTCTTTTACAATCAGAACGTCCGGTGATTCCCAGACTGCGTTGCTCAGTTTTACGGCAGTCGGCGTAGTACCCACAAGTTCTCCGTCCACGTACACTTGCGCACCGGGAACGTCGGAAACGAACCGGACGTTCGTTCCGGACACACACCCCGTTCCCAACAGCACCGCAGTAACGACCGCAGCAACTGATACGAACACTTTTGATTTCATCACGAACCTCTCTTCTCAGCATTTTTAATCAGATATGCACATGTAAATGATTATATCTAATCACATTTAAATCTATTTTATATCTTTTCAGATTTATGTCAAGAGGAATAGCAATCTGATAAGATTAATATAAACGTATGGGTTTTAAAGAAAATCTGCGCAGGGAAATGGAATTTCAGGATATAAAGCAGAAAGAACTGTCCGAACTGACAGGCATCAGCGTAAATACGCTGCGTAATTATATAAACGGACACAACGCGCTGCCGAATATAGATTCAGCGATAAAAATAGCGGCAGCGTTGAAAGTTTCAGTAGAATATTTGGCGACGGGCGCAGAGGAACACGATACGGAAGAAAATTATAAACAACGCCGGAAACTGCTGGCAGACTTTGAATCGCTGGGCCCCAACGATAAAAAATCCGTCCTTGCACTCATTGCGGAAATGAAACGGCACTGAAAAAAATTATTTTTTGCCCAACTCGATCGACTTTTCAAACGCAGCTTCAGCCGCACCGATAACGGCCGAACGGAAACCGCGGTCTTCAAGCACTTTAACCGCTTCAATCGTAGTTCCCGCAGGCGAACAAACGGCGTCTTTTAACGCGCCCGGATGGGTACCGGTTGCAAGCTGCATCGCGGCGGCGCCTTTGAGCGTCTGAGCCGCGTATACGTACGCCTGAGCGCGCGGCATACCGAATTTGACGGCCGCGTCGGCGAGCGCTTCTATGAACATAAACGCGTACGCGGGACCCGAACCGCTGACGGCCGTTACCGCGTCCATCAGTTTTTCCGGAACCTGTTCCACCCGGCCGGCCTGCGAAAGCAAAGTCATCACCGTCTGTACGGCGGAATTTTCCGCCGCAGCCGGCGCGCCGGATTCGGTGCACAGCGCGATCATCGCTTCGCCGACGGTGGCGGGAATATTCGGCATCAGCCGAATGAACGTAACGGTTTCGGAACCGTCCCGGCCGGACATCATCGCGTTAAACGCGTACGATTCGCGTACGGAAGCGAGAGGCACGCCCGCCGCAACGGAAACGACCGTTTTACCGGCAAGATACGGCGCAACGTCTTCCATAACGGCGCCGATGAACGACGGTTTTACCGCGATGAACACGACGTCGGCGCCCTTCACCGCATCCTTATTGGAAGCCGCGGCGGCGCAGCCCGCTTCCGCGGCGAACGCTTTCGCCTTTTCGGGATTTGCGTCGGCAATAATCAGTTTATCGCCGCCGGTCACTTTTACGACCGCTTTCATCAGCGCGCCGCCCATAACGCCGCTGCCTATGCAGCACACGTTCACCGTACTTTTCATATGTTTTCTCCCTCGAACAGCGTCGCCTTCATGGTACCGGCCGCAAGTTGGTCAAGCGCGTGTTCGCGGCCGCCGTTTGCAAGAATCATCGGAATTCCGTACGACGTCGTCCGTTCGGCCGCCTCGATCTTCGTAGCCATGCCGCCGGTTCCGAAACTGTTAGCGGAACCGATAATGATGTGCGTACGCAGTTCGCTGATATTGCGGACGTTTTCTATCAGTTCCGCCGCCGGATTCGTTTTGGGATTGTCAGTGAACACGCCGTCGATGTCGCTGAACAGAATCAGCAAATCGGCGCTCCACAGCACCGCCGTGAGCGCGCTCAAATTGTCGTTGTCGCCGATGCGTATTTCGTCGAACGCAACCGAATCGTTTTCGTTGATAATCGGCACGACGCCTTCGTCCACCAGCGTGAACAGCGTGTTGCGCATGTTAAGCGTCCGGTGATCGTCGGCAAAATCTTCTTTCGTCAGCAGCAGCTGCCCGATGTGCAGACCGAATTCGCCGAACGCACTGCGCCATTTATCCATAAGTTCCACTTGTCCGATCGCGCACAGCGCCTGCCGGTAATGGATATCCTTTTTGCGCGCCCACCGGTCGAGCGTTGAAACACCGGCAACCTGCGCACCCGAAGACACCAGCACGATCTGCTTTCCTTTTTCAGCGAGCGCACCGCACTGACGGGCAAAATCCTGCATGAAAGCAAAATTGATCGTTCCGTCCGACTTTGCAAGCGTATTTGAACCTATTTTTATGACGATCTTACGCGCGTCGTGTATCGTCTGCTGAACTGTCATCGTATCTGTCCTTCACCGTCGATAAAAAATTTCGTCGTCGTCAGTGCCGTCAGTCCCATAGGGCCGCGCGCGTGCAGTTTTTGCGTACTGATTCCCAATTCCGCGCCGAATCCGAACTCGCCGCCGTCGGTAAACCGCGTGGAAGCGTTCACGTAGACGCACGCCGCGTCGACGCGCTGCTGAAACGCGGCCGCGTTCGGCAGGCTCTGCGTAACAACGGATTCGGAATGGTGCGTATTGTGCGCGTTGATAAAACCGATTGCTTCGTCAACCGAGCCGACCGTTTTCACCGCGAGGATCGTATCGAGAAACTCGTAACCGAAATCTTCCGGAACGGCCCGTACGACGCACGGCGCGCGGCCGGCCTTTTCGGCAGCCGCTTTCAGAATCGGATACGACTCCGCGTCGCAGCGGAACTCGGCGCGCCCGGCAAACGTTTCTTCCAACGCGGGCAGCAGCTGCTGCAAAACGGCGCGGTGCACGACGAGCGTTTCAATCGCGTTGCACACGCCGGGGCGCTGCAGTTTCGCGTTTTCGGCTATCGCGCAGGCACTCCGGATATCCGCGCTTTCATCTATGAATAAATGACACACACCGCTGCCCGTTTCTATAACGGGAACGCGCGCCTTTTCGACTACCATTTTAATGAGCGCAGCCCCGCCGCGCGGCAGCACTACGTCTATCAAGCCGACGGCGTTCAGTATTTCGTCCACTTCGGCGTGACTGCCCGAACAGGCAAGTTCTATCGCCTCGGGAACGCCCGTTTCCGCAAGACCGGCCTTGATTGCGGACACGATCGCCTTATTCGACTCGAGCGCGGAAGAACTGCCGCGCAGCAGAATCGCGTTGCCGCTTTTATACGCCAGCGCGAACGCGTCTACGGTTACGTTCGGGCGCGATTCGTAAATGATCGACGCAACGCCGAGCGGGACCCGCTGCTGACGAATGCGTAAACCGTTCGGCGTCGTCCATCCGGCGACGCACTGCCCGACCGGGTCCGTCTGTTCCATTATAATGCGAATACTTTCAAGAATTGAATCGATTCGGGAGGGAGTAAGGCGCAGTCTGTCTATCAGACTTTCTTTCATACCCGCGGCGGCCGCTTTTTCAACGTCGCGCGCGTTCGCGGAAAGAATTTCGGCACGCGCCGCGTCGAGCCGTTTTGCAACGGCGGCCAGCGCCCCGTTTTTCCGCTCCGCGGTATGTACGGCAAGCTGTTCGGCACCGGCACGCAGACCGGCGCATATACGTTTTATATCCATAAGACGGACCGCCTGTTTTCAGGTCAATAATTAGCCAGAAAATACATTCCCAGCAGCATAACGATACGGCATTTTTCAGCAGGCCAAGACGGAGTTTGCGGCAACGACCGCACATACCACCAGAATATTCCGAATTCGGGGTCAATGCGGAGCGCGTATTCGGCGAAATCTTCTTTTTTAGCCTGTACGCCGAACAGCAGATATACGACGTCCGAAAGCACGGCGATAAAATCCGTATAACAGTCCGCATATTCACCGTCGGCAAGTTTGCCGCAAATCCGCTCGAGCCGGTACAGCACCTGCTGCTTGAGCGCTTCGTCCGATTTTTCAACCCAGGTTTTTTCAACAAGCAATTTTAAATTACTATGGAAACTCGCAATCAGTTTCTGTTCCGCGTCGTTATGAACGCTGCCGGAAGCCTCAACGATGGCCTTAAACGGCAGCCCGGCGCCGAACACGTCGGCCACGGTACACGCGGCGGCCTTATCCGCATCGTCTTTATCGCTCGATGATAAAATGCCGAAAGCCCGTACGACATCGGTATCAACGAATTGCAGAATAACGTTGTTCTGATTATTTTCTGAAATCTCCATACTTATGTATAGACTTTTCCGGCGATTTAATCAAGGGGTGAATATCCGGCCGGTTCGCGGACGCCGCCGGGAAACGTTCACGATTTATCCGCATCTGCAGCCCGTAACGTCCGGCTGCTCCGCGGATACGTACGGAAAAGCGTTCCCGTTCCCCGTAAAACGCGCGACTCCTTGACTTAACCGGATCATTTTTATACCATAAATAACATGAAGATATTGTACTTAGGCGAACAACTGCTGCGCCGAAAATCGGAACCGGTTAACGAAGTTACCGATGAAATCCGCCGGCTGACGCAGGACATGTTCCAATTGATGGATGAAGCGCAGGGCGTCGGACTTGCGGCGCCGCAAGTCGGTGTTTTGAAACGGTTATTCGTGATCACCGCGGACGACGGTGTCCGCCGCGTATTCATCAATCCGCAGATAATCGCGACCTCAAGCGAAACGTGCGACTACGAAGAAGGCTGTTTGAGCATTCCCCAAATATACGAACATATTACGCGCCCCGCCAAGGTAACCGTTCAGGCAATCAACGAACACGGCAAGCCGTTCACGCTTGAAGCGGACGGATTTTTGGCGCGTATCATCCAGCATGAAAACGACCATCTGGACGGTATTCTGTATATCGATCGGGGCGATCCCGATTTTCGCGCCAAAACGATCGATTCGTTTGAAAAAAAAGCGGAACGGCGCAAACTGAAAGAACAGGCGAAAGCCGCCAAAGCGGCAAAGATTGCGGCAAAAACTGCAAAAAAGGCAGGTTGCGAGTGATAAACATACTGTACGCGGGCAGTCCCGATGTATCTGCAATTCCACTCGAACGGCTGATCGCGGAGTCGGTTACACCCGGCGCGCAATTTCGGATAGCGGGCGTTCTGACCAATCCGCCGGCGGCGCAGGGCCGAAGCAAAGCGCTCGTTCCCACGCCGGTGGCGCAGGAAGCCGAACGCGCGGAGAGCCGGTACGGAATAACCGTTCCCGTGTTCACGCCGGAAAAGCTCGGCGCGCAGGCCCGCGAACAGATCGCCGCAGTGCACCCGGATCTGCTGGTCTGCTTTGCATACGGCAAAATATTCGGCCCCAAATTTATGGCGCTGTTCCCGTACGGCGGCATCAATTTGCACCCGTCGCTGCTGCCCGCGTACCGCGGCTGCGCGCCGGTTCCCGCCGCGATCCTCGACTGTAAATCGGAAACGGGGATAACCGTCCAAAAACTCGCCGCACAAATGGACAGCGGAAACATTCTGCTGCAGCGCATCATTCCGCTTTCCGGCACGGAAACCGCCGGAGTACTGCTTGAAAGCGCGGCGCGCGCCGGAGCTGAAATGCTGCTGGAAATCATTACCGGAGCGGCGAAAAACCGTGCGATTCCGGAAGGTATTCCGCAAAACGACGCGGACGCAACCTATTCGGCAATGCTCAAAAAAGAAGACGGGCTGATTGATTGGCACGACACGGCGCGCGCGATAGACGCAAAAATCAGGGCGTTCAATCCCTGGCCCGGCGCGTTCACCCGCGTGCGCGGCGTACAACTTAAAATCCATCGGGCGGCCGTCTACGGCGGAGAATTACCCCAACAAGCACGCGAAGCGCTCGATCGGGGAGCAATACCGGGAACGGTGCTCGGGGTAGACAAAAAAGAAGGAATTCTGATACAAACAGGTAACGGAATTCTTGCCGCGGCGACCCTGCAGTGGCAGACGAAAAAAGCCGTCGATTGGAAAGATTTTATAAACGGTTCCGGAGATTTCCCCGGAATGATCTGCGGAACACAGGAATAGCCCATGAATATCAAAGATTTTTTTACCAAACTCAGAATCGGATTTTCCAGTTCGATGGAAAAAATGCAGTCGAACGGTAAAGCGCTCGTCGTCGCCGCGCTCAGCGCGATAGTCGTCATGATCGCGATTTGTATCGCGGTCTTTTTTGCCAACGTAAAAGGCCCTGAAGAAGTACTGGTACCGGACGTCGTCGGTAAAGAATTGACCGCGGCGCTCATCGAAATGCAGGCGAAGGAACTGTACCCCAAAATTCAGCTGCGGTACTCGGACGTTCCCGGCAACGAAGGAACGATACTCGAACAGAACCCCGTCTCCGGTGCAATCGTCAAAGCCGGGCGCAGAATAAATCTGGTCGTAAGCCGCGGCGTCGTCATCGACCAGATTGAAGATTATACCGGACTGAAACTCGACGATCTGCGCATCAAACTGCAAACGCTTTTTTCCGGTTCGACAAAGCCGCTCATCGTGCTTTCCGACCCCCTGTATAAAGCCGATATGTCGGAAGCGGGAACTATTCTCGAACAGGATCCGCCTGCCGGAACCAAAATCGCCGAGCCGGTTACCGTCAGCCTCGTGGTAAGCCGCGGTCCCGCGTACGAACAGACTAGAGTCCCCAATCTGCTGAAAATGAGCGTCAACGACGTGCTGACCCAGATGTCCCGCAGTAAAATCACGTTCGATTTTACCGCCCACACGGTCCAAGACGGTGAAGTTCCGGGCACGGTTACCGCACAGCAGGAAACGGGAGAGTTCCTTCCCAACTATTCCCGGATGACCGTCGACTTTGCGTTCCCCGCCGGACCGCTGAACGGGAACTCTTACGGGTTATTCACGGCGGTGCTGCCGGCGTATCCGTATCCGCTTTCGATGAAACTCGACGCAGTTACGCCCGACGGCGAACGGTACACGATCGCGGCGTTCAGCCATCCCGGCGGAAATCTTTCCGTGCCGTACGCGCTGCCCGCGGGCACGCAGCTGCTGCTGAGTGTCGAAGGCCGTGAAGAAGTCAAATCGATCGTTCAGTAATAAACCCGTAATCAGTAATAAAGCGATAAAATGAAAAAGCCGGCAAAAAAGTAACGCACTTTCAAGCCGGCTCTTTACAGACAGATACGATAAAACGCAGCGCCGTGCAGTTCACGCCTGCGTTTTTTTTTGACGCCTTACGCGCGGCCTTTGCAGAGTTTCGGCAAAACCGCCAAACCGAGCGCGAACACGGCGAGCGCCGCAATCCAGGCAGCAAACGCGTTCAGCAGCAATCCGCCGATAACGAACCCGATAAACGAACAGACTGCAACGAATATCGCGTACGGCATCTGCGTCGCAACGTGTTCAAGGTGCGGACAGCTCGCACCGGTCGAAGATAGGATCGTCGTGTCGGAAATCGGAGACGCGTGATCGCCGAACACCGCGCCGCCGATAACCGCCGCAATCGAAATCATCGAAGCGTTAACCAGCGCGCCGGTCGCAAATCCGTTCGACTGAGCAAGTCCGGTTACGATCGGCATGGCGATCGGAATCATGATGCCGAACGTTCCCCAGCTGGTACCGGTTGCGAACGCGATAACCGCGGACAAAATGAACAGAATGCACGGCAAAAGCTGCACGGGAAAGCCGCCGTTTTTGACCACTTCCGACAGATACAGGCCGAGACCCAAGCCGCCGTCCGCGCGCGGAGATTTGATGATGGAACCGATAGACCACGCCATCGTCAAAATGATGAGCGCCGGTATCATCGATTTGATGCCGTCGCGCAGCGCCTCACCGGATTCTTTCAGCGTCAAAAGGCGGCGCACCAAATAGTACACGTACGTTGCCGTTACGGTAAAGATGACCGCGTACATCAATGCGACCGACGAATCCGTATCGTTGAACGCCGCGCCGAGACTCATGGACGAAACGGCCTGTGAAAAAGACGTAACGGTTTCGCCGTCAATAGCGCCGATCCAGGTTACGATCGGAAAAAAAGCGACGGCGCTTGCGATCAGTACGATGATCGGAAACAACATGTCGAACGGCTTTGCCCGCGTGTCGTTTTCTTCTTCCACGGAACCGGACGCCGGCCCGTATTTTTCTTCATTATAAAGCACGCCCTGTTTTGCAAGCGTTTCGGACTGAAGCATCGGACCGAAGTCCCGCTTCAAAAAGATCACCGAAAGCACCATCAGCAGCGCCAGCAGCGCGTATAAATTATACGGAATCGATCTGATGAAAAACTCGAATTCGGTCATGCCGAGCGCTTCAAAGCCCTGCGCATCACGGACGATGGACATGACCGTTACCACCCAGCTTGAAATGGGCGCCAAAATACACACCGGTGCGGCCGTCGAGTCGAGGATATACGCCAACTTGGCGCGGGACACGCCGGTTTTGTCACTGATCGGACGCATAACCGTACCGACGGACATCGAATTGAAATAATCGTCTATGAAAATGATAATGCCGAATACGAACGTCATGAACTGGGAACTGGTGCCCGTTTTTAACTTTGCCGAAGCCCAGCGCCCGAACGAGCGGGTCGCACCGGTTTTTGAAAGCATTCCGACCAGTCCGCCCAGCAGCGCACAGAATAAAAAGATACGGATATTCCACCCGTCGGCTAAAGAACCGGCGAGCAAATCGGATAAATTCATTAACGCGGATCCGGGATTTCCGCCGGCAATAATCAGTGCACCGGAAAAAATACCGAGAAAAAGCGACACGATAACGTCTTTTGTTACGAACGCAAGAATGATTGTCAAAAGCGGCGGGATAATTCCCCATAACCCGTAATGATCCATACTAGCAACCTCTCTTTTTCAACATAAAGAATGCAGCCATTTTAGCATGAATTAACGGATTAGTACAGAAATATTTTGAGCCGGAACCGGGCCGGCTCCGTGTCAGGTCTGCGCATCCTCCGCGTCAGGCCCGCGCCTCCTCCGCAGCACCGTCCCGCGCCGTTTTGAAAAAGGCGATTTCCTTCGTAAGCTGCGCGGCGTGAGCGGAAAGTTCCGCCGCCATCGCCGCAACCTCCTCGGAAGCGGCCGCGTTCCGCTGCACCACCGAATCGAGCTGCACGACGGCTTTATCGACTTGCTGCGCGCCCTGATCCTGCTGGCGATTCGACTCGGTAATTCCGGCAACCAGCAAAGCCGTTTCGTTGATATTCGGCACGATGTGCAGAATCGTTTCCTGCGCCTTTTCGGCGGCGTTTACCGTCGCCGCGGACAAATCGTTTATTTCCTCCGCGGCGTGCCGGCTGCGTTCCGCGAGCTTCCGCACTTCACTCGCCACGACGGCGAACCCTTTTCCCGAATCACCGGCGCGGGCCGCCTCGATGGCCGCGTTCAGCGCAAGCAGATTCGTCTGACTCGCTATATCCCGGATGATGCCGATTTTTGCCGCTATGTCGTTCATAGCCGTAACGGCCTGCTGAACGGCGGATCCGCCGACCGAACTTTCTTCCGCCGCTTTTTTTGCGATTTCACCGGTTTTTACGGACGCATCCATACTCTGCCGGATAGTGGACACCATTTCTTCAATCGAGGCGGAAATCTCTTCGGTAGAGGCGGCTTGCGCCGACGCACCGGTCGACAATTCCTGACGGGTGGAGCTGAGCTGCGCACTGCCTGCCGAAACCTGATTTGCAACGGCCGCCGTTTTGCCGATAAAGGCAGTCAGCGCGTCCCGATGCCGCGACAGGGAACCGGCAAGCCGCCCGATCTCGTCACGCCGGCCGGTGTAGCGGCTGATAGCGTTCAGCGTGTGCAAATCACCCGACTCCAAAATCCGCAGCTGCTCCGCGGCAAGTACGATCGGACGGATGAACGTTCCCGAATAAAAAAACACGCAGACGCCCGCGGCAATAAACAGCAGCGCGCTGATGCCGATAATCGTCTCTATCAGCCGATAAACGGCGTCCATGTTTTCATTCTGCGGCTGATACAGCAACAGTCCCCAGGCCGTACCCGGTATCGGCTGATACGCGCAGTTTTTGGTAACCCCTTCGTACGTGTACGAAGTTACCGCCGTTTTACGGGCCATAATACCGCGAACGCAGTCGGCCGTTTCTTTCAGCGCGGGATTTTCAAGCGAATCGGCTATGATGTCTTCGCCCTGCACAACCTTTTCGGGAAAGCGGTGCCCGATCGTTTTACCGGTTTCCGCACTGAAAATCGTTCCGCCGCCTTCAACGCCGATACGAATCTGCTGCGCAAGAGACGAAAGATACGTTCCGTCGCGCGTCAGCATGAGAACGCACGCAACGCGTCCCGCGGCGTCGAACACGGGTACGGTGCAAATCTGGATAAGCGCGCCGGCTTCGGCGGAAAATTCCGGTTCCCGTACGGATTCGGTTCCCTGCAGAGCCGCCGTAAAATAATCTTCGCCGGCAACGTTCGCCGTTACTCCGTTCGTAGACTGTACGGTGCCCGCAAGATCTATGATCGCCAAACTTCTGTACGAACCGTTTGCTGCAACTTCGGGCTGCAGATACGAAACTTTATCGGACAACGGCATATTCTGAGAAAAAACGGAACGGCGGGCAAGCTGGCGCAACGCGGCCATATCGGCTTCGACTTTATTTCCGATCGCGGTCGCCCAGGAATCGGACAAACGTCCCATATATTCATCGATCGTATTTTTCATGGCAGACCAGGCAAAAATGGAAGAAATAAGTCCCAACCCCGCGCACACAACGAACACGATAGCGCAGACTTGTACGATAAGTTTTGTTTTGATGCTTTTCACGAAAAAACCCCTTCATGCAATCTTGTGATACCATATTGATTTACAACCGAAACGGCGCAATGGTACCATACCCGCCGGTACTTGTCAAGAAAAAAATACGGCCGCACCGCGCCCGCCGATTGAAACGGCATTCCGTTTTGCGCTATGATAGCGGATATGCAGCGACCTAAAATTTGTTTGTGTTTGACCGGAAATACGCTGGCGGAAGATCTGGCCATTTTGAATACGTATCGGAAGTGGATCGATATGGCGGAATTACGCGTCGACTACCTCGAAAAAGACGAACGGCTCCAAATCAGGCATTTTCCCGCGATGGCGGGCCTTCCGTGCATTCTGACAATTCGGCGGAAAATAGACGGCGGACAATTTCTTGAAGGCGAAGCTTCCCGTACGATGCTGTTCGCCCGCGGACTCGCGTTCGCGGAACAGGATACCCGCAAAAATTTTGCGTACATAGATTTTGAAGAGGATTTTCACGTGCCGAGTCTGCAGGACGCGGCGCTCGCGTTCGAAACCAGAATTATCCGCAGCGCGCACGATATGGAAAATCCCGTGTACAATATCTGCGAACGGCTTGCAAAGATGCGGACGACCGGTTTTGAAATACCCAAACTCGCCTGTATGCCGCATTCGCTCTCCGACGTAACGCACATGTTTGCAGAAGCGGCTTCTCTTGCGGATTCGGAACACATTCTGTGCGCAATGGGACCGCTCGGCCTGCCGTCCCGTATATTGGCCGGAAGACTTCACTCGTTTTTGACTTATACGTCGCCGAAAGAACCGACCGGCGGTATGCAGCAGATCGGACACATCGACCCGGTTACCTTGAACGAAATATACAACTTCAGGGCGATAGATGCGAACACCAAATTATACGGTATCACCGGCTATCCGCTCGCTGCGACGGACAGTCCGCGGATCCACAACGAAGGGTACCGCAAGCACGGCATGAATGCCGCCTATGTGCCGGTGCGCGCCGCGACTGTCTCGGAAGCGCTCGAATTCGCCGCGGAAACGGGCATACAGGGGCTTTCCGTTACCATACCGCACAAGGAAAAAGTGCTTGAATATTTACCGCAAGTATCGGCGGAAGTCGGCGAAATCGACGCCTGCAACACGATCGTACGCACGGAGTCGGACTGGTTCGGCTACAATACGGATGCGTACGGACTGAGCAGGGCGGTCTGCGACTTTATGAACGTAAAAAACCTCGCGCACTGCAAAGTCGCAATCATCGGTTCCGGAGGGGCGGCAAAAGCCGCCGCTTTCGCGGTCAAACAGCTGCGCGGCAAAGCCTGCATTTTTAACCGTACCGTTTCAAAGGCCAAGCAAATCGCCGAAAATTTCAATTTCAAATGGGCGCCGCTCGGTCCCGAATCAGCCGATCTGCTCGAAAAATATTCCGATCTCATTATCCAGACCACGCCGAAAGGGATGGGCGCCGCGCCGCCGGCGACGGAACAGAACGATCCCATTTTCTTTTACGATTTCAAGGGATACGAAGCAGTGTACGACGTCGTATACGTGCCGGAAATCACCCCCGTTATGGCGCGCGCAAAAGCCGCCGGATGCAAAGTTTCAAACGGACACACGATGCTTGAATATCAGGCATATAAACAATTTGAATTATTCACAGGAGCAGAATACTGATGACCGACACCGTTATGACTCAAGCCGAACAGAAAAAATTGGCAGGTGCGACCGCAATCGATATATTAATAGAAAGAAAACTCATTTTTTCCGGAATGAAAATAGGTCTCGGAACCGGCTCGACGGCGCTGCCCGCGGTAGAACGGCTTGCCCGCCGGATTGCCGACGGAACGCTGTCCGGAATAAAAGCGGTCGCGACCAGTTTTCAAACGACGATCGCCTGCGAACAGCTCGACATACCCGTTTATTCGCTGAATGCAAAAGAAATCGGCGGAAAACTCGACCTTGCAATCGACGGCGCGGATGAAATAAGCCCCGAAGGTTATCTGATAAAAGGCGGCGGCGCCGCGCTGCTGCGTGAAAAAATCGTCGCGTATAACGCCGCGCACTTTGCCGTCGTGGCCGACAGCTCGAAAGAAGTTGCTTCGCTCGGAACGGGATTCGCCCTTCCGGTTGAAATAATCGCCGAAGCGCGCGTATCAATCGTACGGGAACTGGAACAGCTCGGCGCCGCCTGTACGCTCCGCGAAGGCATCCGCAAAGCGGGGCCCGTCGTAACCGATAACGGCAACCTGATTCTGGACGTGCAGTGGCAAAACCCGGTCGACGCCGCGGCGATGGAAGACGCCGTAAACCGTATCACCGGCGTCCTGGACAACGTTTTTTTTACCAAGAAAAAGCCGATGATTTTCGTCGCCGACGGAACCGGAACCGTACGCGAACGCTGACCGCCGCCGGATGCAACCGGCATCCGGATACCTACCGCTCAGCTCAGGCGGCGCTTATGCGGCGGAACTTATTCGGCGGAACGCAGATGCCCGTTGGAACGCGGGCATTCGTCGGGACAGGGAGCGCTGCCGGCAGCCGCCGGCGTTTCGTATAAAACGCTGCGTTCGGGAAGCGGCTCGGCAATATCCGGCCGCAGTTTTTTTACCGTACGGAAAACGACGTCGAACCCGCCATATCCGAGTGCGGCGAGTAATTGAGTAACGACGGTTTCAGCCCGATCGGCTGCTTCCGTCAAAAAACCGTGTTCAACGAGCAGCGCCTCCGAAGCTTTTTTCCGCGCGTCGATTTCGTCGAATACTTCCGAATTGTTGATTTTACAGAAAAGGCTCGAGTGTTCGTCGAATTTTTCGATTTTTTTCACGGAATGATGCAGGATTTCGGGCGGCAGAACGTCGACGTACACGCGGTGCGCGTCGGCGTCGACGGTAAACCGCGCGTTTTGCATATCGGGAATTCCCGCTTCCAGTTCGCCGATGTAGCGGTAAATACCGTACGTCTTGGACAATCCCCACAAACGCGATTTTTTCAGCAGCACGACGTCCGTGTATATTGAAGAAAGGACGGTCAGCTTGGAACAGGCGAGCAGTTTCCGCAAAACCAAAGCGCTGGCCTCGGACGTTTCGGTCCGTTCGGTAAATCCCTCCGCCAGCGTTTTGCCTGCCCGCGCCGCGGCGCGCCGCAGCGAAACGTACACAAAAATCAGACAAACGAGCGGCACGAGCGCCGTTACAATCGACTGAACGACGCTTTTGCGCGGAACGAGCAGCGCGATCAGCACCGTGCATCCGAAAACGATGACGAACGGCAGCACGATGCGAAACGGCAGTCCGCTCCGCCCGGAACCGGACGGAGAAAACTTCGGAGAACCGCCGTTCTTTTTCTTATTCATTTTCATACGAATCGCCTCTTTGTTCCTTTACGGCCGTTATTTGAGCAGTTTATTCAAAATCGGATCTTTTTGCCGCCAATTTTTGTTCACTTTTACCTGTAAATCAAGATCTACCCGATACGGAAATATTTTGCGCAGCGTTTTGATAGATTCGACGCGGATCGTCTTTATCATGGCCGCGCCTTTACCGATAACCATACCTTTCTGACTTTCGCGCTCCACGCACAAAAACGCGCGAACCCATAACTCCTTGCCTTCGCGGCGCCATTCCATATCCGAAATATCCACGTAGATCGCGTGCGGCAGTTCGTCGCGCAGCCGATTGATCGCCTGTTCGCGGATTATTTCCGCAATACGGAAATCGACTTCCTGATCGGTGTAGAATTCTTCAGGGTACAGCGGTTCGGCTTCCGGCGCGATGTCGTACAGCGCGCGAAGCACGTCGTTTACGTTGGTGTCCTTTTCCGCCGATATGTCGAACACGCGTCCGGCCGGAACCGACGGCAGCGCGGAAGCAGCGAACGAACGGGCGGCAGCAGGGTTTGCTTCGTTCAAATCGATTTTATTGACCGCAACGACGGTTTTATCCGCGAACGGCGCTACCAATTCGGCAGTCAGGCGTTCTTCCGTACCGACGGCACGCGCGGCGTCTATCATGTACAGAACGGCGTCCGCACTCGACAGCTGCTCGGCGGCGATTCCCTTCAGCTTGACGTTCAGTTTTTTATCCGAATCGTGATATCCGGGCGTATCCACGAACACCAGCTGACCGAGCGACGTGTTGACGATGCCGCGCACGGCGTTTCGCGTCGTCTGCGGCACCGGAGACACGATCGAGATTTTTTCACCGCTCGCAGTGTTCAGGAAGGTCGATTTTCCGACCGACGGGCGGCCGACGATCGCAACGACGGCCGTTTTCACCGGCACGTCCGAAGCGCCGCATTCCGGCAAAGTGCCGCATTCCGGCAAAACGCCATTTTCCGGCAAAGTGCCGCATTCCGGCAGCACGCCGTTCTTTTTTTCAGTATCATCCATAGGCTGCCAGTATACCGGAAAACGGGGCTCTCCGGCTACCGGTCCGAACGGCCGGAAGAATCTCCGTTTCCCGTATAGCAACACCGTTTGCGATATGCTATAATAAATACATTATGGATTCTATCAAAGTTCATCCCGGACGTCCGATGCCGTACGGCGCGACTCCCGTACGGGACGGGATCAATTTCAGCGTTTTTTCACGCAACGGAACCTCCGTCATTCTCGATATCTTTAAAAAGCCGGAAGACAGCGAACCGTATTTTTCATACGAGTTCGATCCGGTGGTCAACCGCACGGGAGACATGTGGCACGTCCGTCTTGAAGGGGTGGAAACGGGAGCGCTGTATTTATACCGCGTGGACGGTCCGTTCGCTCCCGAAAACGGACACCGATTCAACAAGAACCATTACCTGCTCGATCCGTATGCAAAAGCGCTCACCGACATGTCCATATTCGCCAACCTGCCGAAGGACTACGCCGCTCCGATCGACAAACTGGACGTCGAATTCGGCAAACGGCGTTCGGCGCGGCATTTTCCCAAATGCATCGTCATTGACGACGCGGACTTCGACTGGCAGGGCGACCAGCCGCTCAACTATAAACTGAAAAACTGCGTGCTGTACGAAACGCACCTGAAAGGATTCACCGCCAGTCCCACGTCCGCAGTCGCGCATCCGGGAACGTACCGCGGCATGACGGAAAAAATCCCGTATTTGAAGTCGCTCGGCATCACGAGCGTGGAATTGATGCCCATACAGGAATTCGACGAATTTGAAAACGCCAATACGAATCCCCGTACCGGTAAACGGCTCAAAAATCACTGGGGCTACAGCACCATTTCGTTTTTTGCTCCCAAAACGTCGTACGCCGCCGATCGGACACCCGGCGGTGCCGTTCGCGAATTCAAGGAAATGGTCCGTGAAATGCATAAAAACGGGCTTGAAGTTATCCTTGACATCGTGTTCAATCATACGGCAGAAGGCAACGAACACGGATTGACGCTCAATTTCCGCGGATTCGACAATTCCATTTATTACATATTGGAAGATAAACACAAACAGTATTATAAAAACTTTTCGGGCTGCGGAAACACGGTCAACTGCAATCATCCGGTCGTGCGCAGCTTTATCATCGACTGTCTGCGGTATTGGGTGATCGAAATGCACGTAGACGGGTTCAGATTCGACTTGGCGTCCATCCTCGGCCGCGACCGGAACGGCAATCTGATAAAAGAACCGCCGGTTCTGGAACGTATTGCCGAAGACCCGATTTTAGGCCGAACCAAAATTATCGCCGAAGCCTGGGACGCCGGCGGTGCGTATCAGGTGGGTACGTTTCCCGGCGGCAGATGGGCGGAATGGAACGACCGGTTCCGCGACGAAATCCGCCGGTTCTGGCGGGGAGACGATTTTCTGTGTACGGCCGCCGCCACGCGCATGACCGGCAGCGCCGACTTGTATCAGGACGACGGCCGTAAACCGTATCATTCGGTCAATTTTATCACCAGCCACGACGGGTTCACACTGAACGACCTCGTCTCCTACAACGGAAAGCACAACGAAGAAAACGGCGAACACAACCGCGACGGTTCGGACAACAATTCCAGCTACAATTACGGGTACGAAGGCCCCACCGCCAATAAAGCGATAGAAGGAATTCGGACGCGGCAGGTAAAAAACATGCTGCTCACGCTGCTGCTGTCGCAGGGAACGCCGATGCTCCTGTCCGGCGATGAATTCCGGCGAACGCAAGGCGGCAACAACAACGCGTACTGTCAGGACAACGAACTGTCCTGGCTCAACTGGACGAACCAGGAAACGTACGCGGAAATCGTAACGTTTCTCCGCAAAGCAATCCACACCCGGCTGACGCATCCGGTATTCCGCCGTCCGGATTTTTTCGAGGGACAGGATCACTCGGCGAATTTACTGCCCGACATCAACTGGTTCGCCTCCGACGGAAAAACACCCGACTGGTCCCAACTGAATCATTTTCTGGCGTTCCGATTGGACGGCAGCAAAGCCGAAATTTTTGCCGACCGGGACGACAACGATTTTTTCATCATGTGCAACACCGGTGCAACGGATATGACGGTCAAAACGCCGTCTTTGAATAAAGGCAAAAAATGGTATCGCTTTATCGACACGTCGGTTCCCGCTCCCAACGATTTTACGGATCACGGCAGCGAAGAATTGCTGGAAGAACAGAAAACTTATATCCTTCCGGCACGAACGATGGCGGTGCTTTTAGGGAAATAATTACTAAATCGGTTTACATTCACCTTGACAGATATTCTGTTTTGCGTTTATCATAATTTCAATGATTCTGCAATTCGTGTGTTTTGTTTATAAAACGGATAACGCATAAAGTAAAGGGAGCCCAAATGAAGTTTGACGCACAGCAATTTAAAGAAGCCCTGACGGAACGCCTGAAACGTCAGTACGGAAAAGACATAACGCAGGCAAACCGGCACGATCTTTTCGACGCAGTTTCCGCATCCGCGCTTGAACTGATAATGAACAACTGGATGGAAACCCGCCGCCAGTACGACAAAAAGCCGACCCGTCAAGTCTATTATTTGTCCGCGGAATTCCTTATGGGACGCGCTTTGGGAAACAACCTGATCAACGCACTCATCCGCGACAGCGTTGCCGAAGTTCTCAAGGAAATGAACATCGATTACAATCTGCTTGAAGACGAAGAACCGGACGCCGGTCTCGGCAACGGCGGACTCGGCCGGCTCGCCGCCTGTTTCCTCGACTCGCTCGCAACGCTCGACTACCCGGGACACGGATACGGAATCCGCTATGAATACGGCATGTTCGAGCAGCACATTGAAAACGGCTACCAAGTCGAATATCCCGACAACTGGCTGAAACACCGCGATCCGTGGGAAATCAAACGCAGCGACTTGGCAGTCACCGTTAAATTCGGCGGCCGCGTCGCCGTCCGCAAAGGTGAAAACGGACGCGATTGCTTTTACGTTGAAAACGCGGAAAACGTAACGGCGATTCCCTTCGACATGCCGATCGTCGGCTACGACACGAATACGGTAAACACGCTGCGCCTGTGGCAGGCGTCTTCCCCGAACGGATTCGACCTGCAACTGTTCAATAATATGGAATACAACCGCGCCGTCGAACGGCAGAACAGCGCCGAAAACATTTCCCGCGTTCTGTACCCGAACGATTCCGGTCCCAGCGGCAAAGCGCTGCGGCTCAAGCAGCAATATTTTTTCACGTCCGCAAGTTTGCAGGATCTGATCCGGCATTTCGTACATAATCACGGAACCGATTTCTCCAAATTTCCGGAACTGCACGTTATCCAGCTGAACGACACGCATCCGGTCGTCGCCATTCCCGAACTGATGCGCATCCTGATGGACGAATACGGCATGGGTTGGGAAGATTCCTGGGGCATCGTGGCCAAAACGTTCGCATATACAAATCACACGATTCTTGCCGAAGCGCTCGAAAAGTGGCCGATCGACATTTTTCAGGGACTGCTGCCCCGTATTTATCAGATCGTCGAAGAAATCAACCGCCGCTTCCTGATCGAATTGCGCGGCAAATATCCGGCCGACTACGCAAAGCAGAACCGTATGTCCATCATCGCCAACGGGATGATTCACATGGCATGGCTCGCCATCCACGGCTCGTTCAGCGTGAACGGCGTCGCGGCGCTCCACACCGAGCTGCTCAAAACGCAGGAACTCAAAGATTGGGCGGAATTATATCCGAAGAAATTCAACAACAAAACGAACGGCGTTACGCAGCGCCGCTGGCTGCTCAGCGCGAATCCCGAACTGGCGAACTTTATCACGCAGAAAATCGGACACGGCTGGGAAAAAGACCTGTCGAAACTCAAACAGCTCGAAAAATTTGCCGACGATTCCGCCGTTCAGAAAGACTTTTTGGCTATCAAACGCCGCAACAAGGAACGCCTTGCCGACTATTTAAAAGTAACCCAAAACGAATTCCTTGATCCGGACTCGATCTTCGACGTTCAGATCAAGCGTCTGCACGAATACAAACGGCAGCTGCTGAACGTACTGCACATCATGTACTTGTACAACCGCATTTTGGAAGATCCGTCTTTCAATCCGCCGGCGCGTACGTACATTTTCGGCGCGAAGGCTGCGTCCGGTTACCGCCGCGCGAAATCGATCATAAAACTGATCAACACGGTCGCCGAGCGCATCAACAACGACCGCCGCGTCCGCGGAAAACTGCGCGTCGTATTCGTTGAAAATTACCGCGTCAGCGTGGCTGAAAAACTGTTTCCCGCGTCCGACGTATCCGAACAGATTTCAACCGCCGGAAAAGAAGCGTCCGGTACCGGAAACATGAAGTTCATGATAAACGGCGCGCTCACGCTGGGAACGCTCGACGGTGCGAATATTGAAATCGTAGAAGAAGCCGGCAATGAAAACGCGTTCATCTTCGGTCTGACGGCCGACGAGATACTCAAGATAGAAAAAGAACACAGTTATAATCCGCAGAAATATCTTGAACGCAATCCGCACTTGGCAAAAGTCATGAACCAGCTCATAGACGGAACTTACGATCCGACCCATCAGCTGTTCAAAGAGCTGTACGACTCGCTGGTATACGGAATAGAAGGGCAGCGCCCGGACGTGTATTACGTACTGGCGGATTTCGACGCGTATGCGGCGGCGCAGGAACAGGTGGCGGAAGCGTATACCGATTCCGCCGCTTGGGCAAAGAAAGCGATCCTGAACATTGCCCGTTCAGGCAAATTCAGTTCCGACCGCACGATTGAAGATTACGTGCGCGATATCTGGAAACTGAAAAAAGTAACGGTAAACTGACGGGCAGCTGCGGGAAACGTTCAACAGTTTCCGCAGCTTCTCCGCGTTCGGAATCAAGCCGTTGCTGCGTCTGGAACTAAACATTTGCACGGCGGCGGTTCGGTTTCAGGCAGCTGCTTGCACAAAAAAACCGGCGGTTCGGTTCCGGGCAGCGGTTTGCACAAAAAAACCGGCGGTTCGGTTCCGGGCAGCGGCTTGCACAAAAAAACCGGCGATTCGGTTCCAGGCAGCGGCTTGCACAAAAAAACCGGCAATGAGAACTTTTTTGAAAAGTTCCGCTGCCGGTTTTCATTTTAAACGATGCCGGCGTTTTCGCCGGCACACGGAATTTAATCTTCCAATTTCTTATACGCGTCGAATTCGGCGAGTATTTCGGAATTTTTGTTTTTATCCAAAAGACTGACGACGACCGCAACTGTCAGACACACCAAAAATCCGGGAACGATTTCATACAAATCGAAAATTCCGCCGGAAAGCGGCTTCCACAACAGCACCGTAATACCGCCGGAAATCAGTCCCGCAAGCGCACCGTTCCGCGTTGTGCCCCGCCAAAACAGCGACAGCAGCACCAACGGACCGAACGTCGCACCGAACCCGGCCCAGGCGTAGCTTACCAAACCGAAAATCGAACTGTTCGGATTCAGCGAAATACAGAACGCAACGGCGGCCACGGCCACGACGGTTATCCGGCTGACAAGCAGCGTCGTTTTTTCTCCGGCATCCTTTTTGATGAACCCCTTGAAAATATCGCGCGAAAACGCCGAAGACGCGACCAAAAGTTGGGAATCGGCCGTACTCATCGCCGCCGCCAGAATACCGCACAAAAACAGTCCGCCGATAAACGCCGGATACGTTTTTTTAATCGCCTCGATAAACACCGTGTCCGCAGCCCCGGCGGAAAGTTCCGCCGGAAGCAGATACGCGCGGCCGAACGCACCCACGAGCAGCGCGGCGGCGAACGCGATAACGACCCATATCATGGCGATCCGGCGCGACACTTTTACGTCCGCGTTTGAACGCAGCCCCATGAATCGAACCAAAATGTGCGGCATCCCGAAATAGCCGAGCCCCCACGCCAACGCCGAAACGATACTCATCGTACCGAACGAACCGCCGGCAACGAACGGATTTAAAAAGTTCGTACCGAATTCACTCAGCTTTACGGCGGCTTCTGCCGGCCCGCCCAACGACACGACCATGATAATCGCGGTAACCACCAGCGAAACGAACATCAGCGTTCCCTGGACGAAGTCGGTCGCGCAGACGGCAAGATATCCGCCGAGCAGCGTATACGCCAAAATGACCGCGATCCCCAGCAGCAGCGCCGGCAGATACGGAATATTGAAAACGGAATTGAACAGTTTCGCGCACGCGACAAAACCGGACGCGGTATAAATGGTAAAGAAAATCAAAATGAAAACGACCGACACCGCGGAAATCAGCCGCTTTGAATCTTTAAAACGGTTGGTGAAGAATTCGGGAATCGTGATCGCGTCGTTCGTATGAATCGTATATTTGCGCAGCCGTTTCGCAACGAGCAGCCAATTCAAGTACGTTCCGATAATCAAACCGACGGCAGTCCAAAACGCTTCTTTCATACCGCCCAGATACGCAACGCCGGGCAGCCCCATCAAAAGCCAGCCGGACATGTCCGAAGCTTCGGCACTTAAAGCCGTCATCCACGGCCCCACCTTGCGGCCGCCCAAAAAGAAATCGCCGGAACTGGAATTTTTCTTCATATAACGCCAGCCGATCATGACCATTACGGAAAGATAGCAGACGAAAGCTGCCAGAACGCTTACCATTCTCGAGTTCACAATATTACCCCTGTTAAAATTATTTAAATATACGTTCAGTATACCAGCGAACGCGTAATCCCGCAACCCGTAAAAACTTAAAAAAATTTGCGTATTCGACCTTTATGCGGTATACTGAATAAATGAACCGTTCGAATACGAATAGCACAAAGCCGTACCTGTTTGCAATCATCATCTTCCTATTCGTTCTCCTGCTGGCGGGATTACTGACACTTTATTTCATTTCCAACAGAACCATTCTGAAGTCCGAAACGGAAAGTTCCGTCGCGTCCGTCGCTCAGGTAACCGTAACGGCAATACAAACCCGACTGCACAGCGTCCTGCACAACATGGAAGTGTCGGCGCTGGCCGCACTGCAAATGAATTCGCCGCAGGAACTGCTGGAGTTCGTCCGGCAGGCCGACACCGACAACACCTTCAAAGATATCACCTGGATGCAGCGCGACGGCAGCGCGCAGTCGGTATCGGGAAAACGGCTGAACATTCCGATAACGCCGGAACATGAAAACGTATTTTCCGGCCGGTCGGCCGTATTTTACGTTGAGGACTCCCCCGTTACGCATATGCCGTCGATCGTTGCGGCGGTGCCCGCGTCTATCGGCGGAAACCGGAGCGGTATTCTCATGGGAAGCAGCCCGGTAACCTTTTTAAGCAGCTTTCTGCTGATAGACACGTTCAACGGGCAGGGCTTTTCGCATATCGTCGACTCGCACGGTAATCTGATTCTGACCTCCGAAAACAGCAATTCCGAGCAGACGCAATCGAATTTCTTCGATCATATGAAAAAAGAGGGAACCGTTACCAGAGATTACTCTCTGGAAAAAATGCAGCGAAATATGGAAAACATGCTGCCGGGATTTCTGTACTACCGCTTTCCGGGCGGAAAAGAAAAGGTGCTCTATTACATTCCCGTGGAAGCAGACGACTGGTATCTTTTTTCCATACTGCCGGTTGAAGCCACGCAGGAACGCATTTTTCAGCAAATAACCAATTCCGCCGCCTTCAGCTTTATCATTATCGTGCTGTTCACGACGACCGCGGCCCTCTTTATGAAGCACAACCGGAAATACCGCAAAGAGCTCGAAACCGCACTGTTCGTCGATCCGATTACCGGCGGTATAAGCTGCATGAAATTCGAACAGCTCGCCCGCAAACGGATTACCGAAGCGCTTCCGGGAACGTATACGTTTTTATCGCTGGATATCTGCGGATTCAAGCTGATAAACGACATCAACGGCGGAGGCGGCGGCAACGCAACGCTCATGTACACCCATTCGGTTCTGTCAACATTTCTGAACGATGAAACGATCATGTGCCGCGTAAACGCGGATGTTTTCAACGTACTGATGCCCACCGTAAGCGAAGCGCAAATCAAAAAAATGCTGACGGAATTTTCCGCCGCACTGAATAAATTCAACGAAACGCGCAAAAACAAATATTTTCTGCGCATAAAAGCCGGCCTTTACATGATAAGCGATTCCGGCCTGAGTTTTATGGCGATCAGAGACCGCAGCAACATCGCCCGCAAATTGGCAAAAGAAAAACAGCGGGCAACGCTCTTTGCTTACGAGTTTTATAACGATGCGGAATTGCTGCGCCAAAACACCGAACGTGAATTTGAAAATTCAATGGAACAGGCGCTCAGAAATCGGGAATTTAAAATGTATTTACAGCCCAAAATCAATATCCAAACCGGTAAGATTGCGGGAGCCGAGGCGCTCGTCCGTTGGGAAAATCCTTCGTACGGGCTTCTTCCGCCGGATAAATTCATTCCGGTATTCGAGCGCAACGGATTCATAACGATGATCGACCTGTACATTTTCGAGCAGGCGTGTTCGTTTCTGCGCCGGCAAATTGACGAAAACGCAGCGGTGCTGCATATTTCGGTTAATTTGTCGCGCGCACATCTGTTCGATCCCGATTTTTTGCAGAAATTCATCGTTATTAGGAACAAATACGATATTCCGTCCCAGCTGCTTGAATTTGAAATAACCGAATCGATGGCGTTCCAGCAGTCCGCTATTATTGCCGACGTTATCAATAAAATCCACGCGGCAGGTTTCAGCTGCTCAATAGACGACTTCGGCAGCGGGTATTCGTCGCTGAACGCACTGGCGGACATTCCGGCAGACGTGCTGAAATTGGATAAAGCTTTTTTCAGAAACGATTCCCAAAAGGAAAACCGCAACCACCGGATCATTGCGTCCGTCATCGCGCTGGCAAAACAGCTGGGCATGAAAGTCGTTGCCGAAGGCATTGAAACGACCTCCCAAGCGCATTTTCTGCAGAACGTCCGCTGCGATATCATTCAAGGCTATATTTATTCCCGCCCGCTGACCGTCGCGGATTTTACCCTGTTCAGTGAAAACTGGAAACAAAGCCCGTCCATACCGGCCGCATACGAAATACAGGAATCGTAACAGCCGCTCGCCGGGGCCGAACCGGGATCCGAACGGCAAAGCGTATCGCGCTGATACGCACTACACCGCGTAATATGCAATCGTATACGAACCGCATTCGGTAAATCCGGCTTTTGCGTAAGCGGCGCGAGCGGCGCCGTTCCCGATTTTAACGAACAGAACCGCCTGCTGCCCGCCACGCGCCGCGTTTTCCGCTATATACCGGACCAGTCGCGCCGCCAACCCTTTGTTGCGGTGTTCGGGGACCGTAAACACACCGCCGATCTGCACACACTTTGCCGACACCGCACTCACGGAAGCTTTCGCCGCAAAACCCGCACCGCCCGGCAAACCGACGCCGAACACACGGCGGCGGGCGAGCGCTTTCCGCAGCGCGCCTCGGCACGGCAATTCGCTGAACGGCCTGCCTTCCGGCAGCACTTCGACGATATCGTAGGCGCGCTGCAGCGGATACAGCAGGTCTTCGTCGGCGGCGGAACACTGAATCACCGGCAGTTCGGCGATAGACGATTCGGTAATCGGCAGTATTTTCGGCAGCCGCGGCGCCGATTGTCCGGCAGCAGACAAGGCTTCCGGCAGCCGCGGCGCCGATTGTCCGGCAGCAGGCAAGGCTTCCGGCGGACGCGGCGCCTCGATTCGTTCAGAAGCCGGCAGCGTTTCCGAAAATCGCACCGTCGTCGGCATTTCCGTCGTCGGCGTTTCCGCCGCCGGGCATACCGGCGACGCCCCGTACGACATCAGCACGTACGACCTGACTTCGGCGGGAACGGGCTGCGCGCCCGACTCCGCGGCCGCACGCATAAGGATTCCGGTACCGGCGGCGGCGCCGCTGATACAGTACACGCTCCGATCGGTAAACAGACAGCGCAAGACGTGCGCCGCGTTCCGGCAAAAATCAGCCGAAAGTTCCGGCGGAAAACAATGCAGCATGAGCCCCGCTTTTGAAACGAATACGACGCCGCACACTCGCCGGTCTGCTATCAAACAATACGACCGCGCGTCGCTTTCGGAAAAACGTTCCGTTAATTGCACGCAAAAAGGTTCGTGCAGGGAAAGAAACGCCCGCACCTGCTCCGGAGGCACTGCTGAAGCGGCAACAACATACATATCGCGCCGCCGTTACGGAGAAAGCGGCAGCGTTCCGCGCGCGCTGAATTCACCGGCAAGCAGGCCGAACACTGCGGCGAACGAATACGGCGAATAACTGTACGCCAGCAGAACGGTATCGGCCCAATCGCATTTCATCGCGGGAAACGGCGCCAAGACCGATATAACGATCGTCTTGACGTCAAGCTGCCGCAGCCGCTCGGCAACCGCCGCGCTCGCCGCGTCTGCAACGCAGATAATCACGGTGTCGAAATCCTTCGCAAAACCGGCAAGGTAATCGGACATCCATTCCGTCTCGTTCGGCCCCATCGCGTAATTGAACTGCACGAATTTTGCGTCGGGATAACGCAGTTTTGCTTCCGAAAAAAACGAAGGGAACTGCTTCTGCCCGGCCAGCAGGATACGCTCGCCCGCAGCAGGCGCATACGGAACGCTGCCGCCCTTGAATACGGAGATCGACCGGCACGCCTGAGACAGAAAAAAATCCGCCCCGTCGGGATCGGGAATCGATTCCGCTATTTTCGACACGTCGGGATACAGCGGAACGGCCGTACCGCTTTTGAAATAAACCAATTTGGCATGAATGACCCGCCGGGCAGCGTCGGCAACGCGCGCTTTAAACGCCGCGGACGTCTTCATCAGTTCCAGATTGGAGCGCCACAGCGCTTCGTTCAACTGAGCCGTCGTAGACGAAATAATGATATCGTTTCCGGCTTCAATCGCCATTCTGAACGCGGACGAAAGATTCCCCGCGTACATCGTAGCGCCGTTCATCATCATGTCGTCGGTAATGATCAGCCCCTCGTAGCCGAGCTTGGTTCGCAGAATATCCGTCAGGAATACCTTTGAAAGCGACGCCGGCTCGCCGTTCGGAACGATCTGCGGAAAACTCAAATGACCGGACATAATCGCGGGAATTTTTTCCGCGATCAGATATTTGAACGGCACCAATTCCCGATTCAGCAGCGTGTCGAGATCGATAGAAATAACCGGCAGATTTCCATGGGAATCGACGCCGGTGTCGCCGTGACCGGGAAAATGCTTCGCCGTCGGAATGACTCCGGCCGCCAAAGATCCCGCGGTAAAAGCCGCGCCCAGCACGCCCACCGAATCACCGTCTTCGCCGAACGAACGCGGACCGATGACGCTGGAATCGTGATTCGTATACAAATCGACCGTCGGCGCAAAATTCATATTGATTCCGAGCGCACGCAATTCCCGGCTGATGTAATAGCCGCTGAACCAAGCGTCCGCCGCATATCCTGAAGCACCGATTGCAAGGTTTCCCGGCGTGTCGCTCGTTTCGCCTTTCACGTGCCGAATCCAGCCGCCTTCCTGATCGGTCGCGACGAACAGCGGGATTTGGAATCTGCGCTGTTGGGATTTCTGTTGTAAACTGACAACGGATTCCGCAACGAGCGTCGTGTTGTCCGTGTTCCAGCCGAATACTTTCACACTGCCCAGTCCGCGCTCCACCACCCAGCGGTTCAAAAGCTCGGACGGTTCCTGTCCCGCCCAGCCGAACATGAAAATCTGCGCAAGCAGTTCTTCGTCGCTCATGCGCGAAACGAGCGTATCCGCAAGCACGTCCGCCGGATAATCGCTCCAGAACGTAATCCGTTCGGGCAGAGCCGCTTCAATCGGCGCAGCGGCAGATTGCGCGGAAGGGGCCTGCGCACCGGCAAAAAACGAGAAGCATACGGATAGAAAAACGGCCGCTGCCGTCCGCGCGGCGCTCCCCAAAAAACGGCCGCGCCCGGCACGCCCGCGCACAATCTGCAATTTTGCCATTTACCGATACGCCTCGCTCCGCGCGTCCCTGACATACTTTTCGGCCGAATGGGCGGCGAGCGCGCCTTCCGCAGCGGCGGTTACCACTTGCCGGAACTGTTTGGAGCGGACGTCGCCGGCGCAGAACAGTCCCGGAATCGGCGTCGCCATGCGGTCGTCCGTCAGGATAAATCCGCCGTCGTCGTGCGGCAACACCGGCACCAACTCCGTACGGGGAACGGAACCTGCAAAGATGAAAACGCCGTCCGCGGCGGCTTCGCTTGTCAGACCGGTTCCGGTGTCCTCTAGCAGCAGCGATTCGACGGCCTGCGTACCGCGGATCTCTTTTACGACGGTGTTGAAGCGGACGGTGATTTTCGGATTACGGAGTACGCGCTCGGCTACGGCTTTCTGCGCGCGCAGCTGAGCGCGGCGGTGTACGAGCGTTACTTCGGCGGCAAGCGTAGACAAATACGTCGCCTCGTCGCACGCCGAATCTCCGCCGCCGACTACGACGACGCGTTTATTGCGAAAAAACGGACCGTCGCACGTCGCACAGTACGACACGCCGCGGCCGGCGAACGTATCTTCACCGGGAATCCCCAATTTCCGCGGATATGCTCCGGTCGCCAACAGCAGCGCCTCGGACGAAAACGTCTGATCTGCGGTTTTCACGGTAAAAAGCGGGCCTACTTTATCGACGGAGAGCACTTGCGTTTTTTGCATGACCGCGCCGAAATCCTTCGCCTGAGCTTCCATTTTTCCGATAAATTCGCTGCCCGGTATTCCCGGATACAGGCCCGGATAATTTTCCAAATGCATGATATTCAAAGCTTGCCCGCCGGAACTTACGTTTTCAAGGACAAGCGTTTTCAAATTGGAACGGGCGCCGTACTGCGCGGCGGTAAGCCCCGCGACACCCGCTCCGATAATGATAAAATCGTACCGAGTACTTTCCATGCCGTACAGTATACCGATTTTCCCCATAAGATACCAGTGGAAAACCGGCGCGAGGTCTCCGCACAAACCGAGTTCCGCATACCCTGCGCGTGCGACTGTATTAAACTGCCGGCCTCTAGACACAAGTTCCGTTTTCTGATAAGATATACCCGTTACGGCGCCATGCCCAAGTGGTAAGGGAGCGGTCTGCAAAACCGTTATGCATCAGTTCGATTCTGATTGGCGCCTTTGGAAAGGACTGGAAAGGAGTTCCACTTCTTGTCAGTCCTTTTCTTATTCAGGGGAAAGCCGCGGATGCGGGCCGGCAGATTTGCAGCATGAATACAGCAGCACGGTATTGAAACTCTTTCCCTTCCATATATATTAAGCCCGGCGTTACGTTCATTCGGTATTCCGAACGGACGGCGCCGGGCTTTTTTTTCAAACGGAGCCGATACGCGCCCGGGAACCCCGGAAACGCGTATCCCTTTCATGCGGAGAAACCGCTAGAATTCTTCAAAATCGGAATCGGACAAGGCCGATGCGACCGTTCCCGACGCGGACTTTACCGCAGGCTTCAGCAGCGGTTTCGGAGCGGTTTTACCGACCGGTTCCGCGGAAGTTTTCACAGCCGCAGTCGTAATCGCAGAAGCCGGCACGGCCGCCGCCCGTTTTTGCACCGCAGCCGGCGGCCGTTTTTGTGCCCCGGCCGCCGATTCCTTAATCTTGAAAAACCTGATCGTTTCCATCAGATTTTCCGCAAAACCCGACAGTTCCTCCGCCATAGCGGCCAGTTCTTCGGAAGCGGAGGCGTTCTGTTGAACGACCGTATTCAACTGCATAATGGCCTTATTTACCTGCTGGGCACCGGAATCCTGCTCTTTGCTCGCCGCAACGATTTCATCAACCAGAGACGCGGTTTCTTCTATACCGGGAACCACTTGATTGATAATGGTTCCCGCAGTTTGCGCGGAACCGACCGTTTTTACGGACAGCTCGCTTATCTCGGCCGCGGCGTGCTGACTCCGCTCGGCAAGCTTCCGTACTTCACTCGCCACGACGGCAAAACCTTTGCCGGCCTCTCCGGCACGGGCGGCTTCGATCGCCGCGTTCAGCGCGAGCAGATTCGTCTGACTGGCGATATCGTTGATAATGCCGATCTTCGCCGAAATATCGGTAATATCGGTAACCGATTCCTGAACGGATTGTCCGCCGGCTTTACTGTCTTCAACGGATTTTTTTGCAATGCTGCCCGTTTTAACGGCGTTGTCGGTACTCTGCCGAATATTCGCGGCCATTTCTTCCATAGTCGAAGACATTTCCTCCGTTGAAGCCGCCTGCTCGGACGCACCTGCGGAAACCTGCTGACTGGTGGAACTGATCTACCGCGCTCCTTCCGAAACCTGCGACGAAATCGAATTGATGTTCGTGATGATACTGGTCAGATTTCCCACCATGGTATCGAGTGCGCTCCCCATCCGCCCCAACTCGTCCCGTCGGCTCAGAACCTTCTGCCGGCGTTCGAGTGTCAAATGCTCAAGCAGCAAATCACCCTCCGCAAGGCTTTCGATGCCGGCCTGAACGGTACTGACGCAGCTAACGATTGAATTGCTGATCGAAAGCGCAATGATCAGCCCGGCTGCAATCGCGAAGATCACGACCGCAAGCAGCAGCCCCGTACTTTGCCGGTACACGGCGCCGGCGGCTTGTTCCACCGCAACGGATTCCGCTTCATTATACTTGACCAATTCCAGACATTTGTCCGAAATCGTATTATACAACGACAGGGATTCACCGAGCGAAAGCGTCATGGCGGCGCTTCTGTTTCCGACACGACTGAAATCAAGCTGCTGCTTGCTGATCACCAAATACCGGTTCCACAGCTGCAGCAGTTCCCGCATCAGTTCGTCGTCGCCGGAATCCACGCTGGCCTGTTCATAAGACCCGAATTCTTCCGTAATCTGCGTTTTCGCCTGTTCCAGCAGCGCGTCAACCGTCGCCATTTCTTCCGCCGATTCGGAAACGATGTGCCAAAATTCATTGGCACGGTACTGTGATATATCGTTGTTTATCAGACCCGCAAACAGCACGGCCGGCAGATTTTTTTTCGTTATGACCGCAGTTGCGGCGTTCATTTTCGACATATTGTAAAACGAAAACCCCGCGGCTGCCACAATAATGACGATAAGGATGCCGAATCCGCCCAGTAAGGTTGTCTGTAACGATTTTTTCATAAAGTCCCCCTTATATTACAGCTTATCTGCAAAAACTACGATACGGCGCAGAATCTGCATCATGCGTAAGAATACCCCCCCCCCCCCCCGCAATTTGTCAATACGCCGAATCCCTTTTTATCGCTTTTTTTGTATACTAGTTTTACCTTTTCAGGATTTCAATTCCGGTTTCAGCTTCACCAGAACGTCAACGGCAGCGTTACGCTCGTTTTCATCGGCAAATCCGATAAACACGACGCCCGATGTGCGCGTTACGACTTTCAAAGAACGTGCGTACAGCGATTCCTGCTCGGAACCGTCTTCATACGAAAGCGTCGGAAGCGCCGTAATGTCGCTCAGCAAAAAAAAGCGCCCGTCGGCAACGAGCGCGTGTTCATACACGCCCGCCATTCCGCCCAAAATGCGGTCGCGAATAACGACTTCAGCCCCGAACAGTGCGCAGCCGCACAACACGGCGTTCACCGGCAGGCCGAAATCGCGCACTGTTTGCAGTACGATTAAAAGCGGCGCGCAGACGAGTACCGCGTACATCAGCGCATTTTGCTTCCGTTTGAGCGGGAGCACCGGAGCGCCGGCCTTACGGCGAAGTTTTTTCAGCCGCAGCGGCCAGCTTACGAGTAGCGCTGCGTACGCTGCGTACGCAACGGCGCGGAGTATTACGTTCATATTCATATGCACTGTACTAACATATATACCAGTTGTCTGCAAGAGGGGTACTGCACGGCAGGGAAAGAGTCCGGGAATTCAGCGCACTTCACGTTTCACACAACTCGCGGCGCCCTGCCGCCGTAACTGTAATACGTTTTGCTCTATCGTTCTGATAATTTTCTTAAACGCTTCGTCACTTTTTCCGGTCGGATCGTCGAGCCCCCAGTCTTCGCGATGTCTGCACGGCAGAAAAGGGCACTGAACGCTGCATCCCATGGTAACGACGATATCCACGGGAGGTATATCGGCAAGCGATTTGGAATGTTGCGTTTTTTCCATGTCTATGCCGTACAATTCTTTCATAAGCCTGACGGCATCCTGATTGATTCGCACGGCGGGTTCCGTTCCCGCAGAATGAAATTCAAATCCGTCGCCGGCCAAACGGTTGCCGAGCGCTTCGGCAATTTGACTTCGGCAGGAATTATGTACGCAAACGAACGCAACTTTCAGTTTATCCATACGCCGGTCATCCGCTGACTTTTTGCAGGATTTTCACCACGTCGTCGGTGCTGCACACCGTACCGTACGCAACGACTTTGCCGTCGACCACGAGTGCCGGCGTACTCATGACACCGTACGCCGCGATCTGCCCGAAATCGGTAACGTGTTCAATCGCCGTATCCATTCCGAGAATTTTAAGCGCTTCCACCGTATTCGCTTCAAGCTGATTGCATTTTGCACAGCCGGAACCCAGAATTTTTACGCTTGCCCCGACCGTTTCCGCTTTTTTCTTCGTCACGGCAGTTTCCGCCTTTCCGCTACCGCAATCACAGCCGCTACCGCTACCGCAGCGGGATTTTTTTTTACCGAATAATCCCATAATGGACAGCTCCTTATCTATTCTCGCTGCATATCCGTTCAACGATGTCCACCGCATCGGCGATGCACTGCGGACATTTCGTACCGAACAATCCTTTTTCTTTTATAATGGCCATATCTTCAGGATCGGACACATCATACCCCAGTAATTCTTTACACACGACGGATTTATGTTTACTGCAAAACCGTTTGTTGAAGTCGACGGCCAAAGCGTAGGCTTTCGATTTCTGATCGCCGTTTTCCGCTTCGTAATGACCGTATTTTAACCCCAAGACCAATAAAGCCCCCGATACGGCCCCGCACAGCTGCCCGCAGCGAGCACCGCCGCCGAATTCCGTGCCCAGTTTTAAAGCCAGTTCTTCGCTGACACCCATTTCCGTTGCAAACGAAGCGAACACAGCTTGCGAACAATTGAAATTGTTTTCAAAATACGCCAACGCTTTTTCCTTGTGCAGCATAATTTATGCCTCCTCAATTATATGAATAAAAATTGCAGCGCATTAAACAGATATCCGGCAAGCATGATACCCGCCGTACAGATACCGATAAACGTACCGAGCAGCTTCGGCTTTACCGCTTTCCGGAGCATGATCAGCGACGGGAGCGAAAGCGTCGTAACCGCCATCATAAACGACAGTACCGTACCCAGCTGCGCGCCCTTGAAAAGAAGCGCTTCCGCAACGGGTATGGTACCGAAAATATCGGCGTACAGCGGAACGCCGAGCAAAACGGCCAGAACGACGCCAAACGGATTGCCGGACCCCAAAACGGTTTCAATCCAAGTTTCAGGAATCCAGTTGTGAATCACCGCTCCTATTCCCACACCGACGAGAATATACGGAAACACTTTTTTAAAGGTAAATGCAACTTGCGCGCCCGCATAGGTAAAACGGTCGTTTTGCGATACCGAGACGGCTTCGATATCCGCAGCGGGAACGTTTTTGATAAAATCTTCCACGTAGGTTTCCATGTGCAGTTTTTCAATCAGCGTACCGCCTGCAACCGCAATAATCAAACCGAAAACGACGTATACCACCGCAACGTTCCAGCCGAAAATGCTCGTCAGCAGCACCAAAGAACCGAGATCTACCATAGGGGAAGAAATCAGAAATGAAAAAGTTACGCCGAGCGGCAAACCGGCACCGGTAAAACCGATAAAGAGCGGAATGGATGAGCAGGAACAAAACGGGGTAACCGTTCCCAGCAGCGCGGCAACGATATTTGCCCACACTCCGTGAAACCGCCCCAGTATTTTCCTGCTTTTTTCAGGCGGAAAATAGCTTTGAACGTATGAAATGAGAAAAATCAGAAAACAAAGCAGTACCGTAATTTTTACCGTATCATACAAAAAGAACCGGACGCTGCCGCCAATCCTGCCCGTTACGTCAAGACCGAACAGTGAAAGAAAGCGGCCGATACCGGCGTTCAGCCACTTCATTCCGAAAACCTGATCCTGCAAAAACGTACCGATGTTTTCCAGAAAGCCCATTCAAAAACCTCCAAACGTATTTATATATTTATATATATCAATACGAATAACACAATATGCCGCACCCCGAATGTGCCTGATATCAGGACTTGCCGAACGTTTGCCCGCACGCAGATTCCGGCGGCAACGTATATCTTGAAATCATGTTTCTCAATACGGTACTCCCGTTTTTGCAAATGGAATAATAAATCCATTTGCCGTGCTTGCGCCCCGTGACGATCCCCGCATCACACAAAAGTTTCATATGATGCGATAAAGTAGGCTGCATAATGGAAAGCGCTTCCAGCAGCACGCACCCGCATTTTTCACCGCTCAAAAGCAACTCAAGTATTGCCAAACGGTTTTCATCGGCAAGCGCCTTAATGAGTTTTACGTCTTCCCTATAATCCGCTGCCATCCCGTTCACCTCACATCGACATACTTGAATGTTTATACTCTACTTTATAGATTTAAGTTTGTCAATGTATTTATACCGATTCTTTCTGCCGGTGCCATTATTTTCACGGAGGCAGCTTACTTGACGGTTTCAACGCGATATGCGCAACCGGGCCCGACGGCATCGGATTTTTTGCCGAAACAAGTTGCGATTTTTTTTCAGGAAAAGGGTTACAAAAAAGCTGAATGCATATATAATGGTACACAAGAATCGCACAAAACATATACGGAGAGAACTATGGAAGCGAAAATATTCTTGGAACGGACAGGCGTCGTCTGCCTGTCGTTCGTGCTGACACTGATACTTTGCGTGATCGTCGTATGTATTGCCGTACGGATCAACAGTTCGGGAAAACCCGTGCAATATGAAGACGAAAACGGAGCCGAAGTGCGCGGCAGCATCGCGGAAAAAGGTTTTCTACCGGTAAACGGCAAAAATCTCGGCTACATCATAAAAAGCAAAAACGAACGGAATCCGGTACTGCTGTATCTGCACGGCGGAATGCCGGATTATTTTCTGACCGAATTGTATCCCACCGGACTCGACGATCTGTTTACCGTCGTCTGGCTTGAGCAACGGGGATCCGGCCTGTCGTACGATCCGAAACACGCGGATGCAAAAATTTCGCTCGACGACCTGATCGCCGATACGAAGGCGGTTACCGACTATCTGCGCGAACGGTTCGGACAGGATAAAATCTATCTTATGGGACATTCGGGCGGAACGTATCTCGCCGTCAAAACGGTGCAAACGTATCCCGAACTGTATAACGCGTATATCGCCGTTGCACAGGTAACGAATCAAAAATTATCGGAACTGAAAGCATACGAGTATATTTTGGAACAATACCGAAACACTCCGGCTCGAAAAAAGCAATATGAAAAATTAGAAGAACACCCCGTTACGCTTGACGCACTGCTGCCGGACGCGTACCTTAAACTGCGGGATAAAGCGATGCACGAATTAGGCGTCGGCACGATGCGAGACATGACGGATATCGTTACCGGCATCGTAATCCCTTCCCTGTTTTTTTCCGAATACACGGTCAAAGAAAAAGTCAATTTATGGAAAGGAAAAATGCATTCCGGCGTCGGCGTGCTGTGGACTGAAATGCTTTCACACGATCTGATGCAGGAAAATACCGATTTCAAGATTCCCGTATATTTTCTGCACGGTGTATACGACTACACCTGTTCGTACGAGTTGGCAAAAGAATATTTCGACGCAATCTCCGCACCGCGGAAAGGATTTTATACGTTCAACAATTCGGCTCACAGTCCGATATTTGAAGAACCGCAGGAATGCGTGCAGACGATTAAAGCGCTGATACTGCCCCGCTGACGGTCTTCACCGTACGGATAAAAAACGGGGAGCGAACGGACGGAAACTATTTCCGACCGGCCGCTCCCCGGACGCATTCAAGATAAGTGTGAAGGATTCTTGAACACGGAGGATGATTACATCGTATCATCAGTGCCGTACATATAACAATTAAAAACTTGTTATATAACAGTTTTTTCATAAAATACGGCAGAATCGTCATTTTTTTCAAGCAAACCGCAGCGAGCGCAGCAAACCGGATATTTCCGCAACCGTCGTTTTTTGATAACCGGACCCTAATTGTGAAATAATTCACATAAAAGACGCAAACGTACCGTTTTCGGCATATTTCAGCACTCAAACCGGAAAAAACCCTGAAAAAAACCTTGACCTCGCGCTCCGTTCGGTGCTATGATGAAACCGTAAATTGTGAAATATTTCACAAAGCATAATCCGTTAGAGGACTATAATGCCGAATTTGCCGGAGCCGACCAGAAAACGTCTCGTTACTCTCGAATATCTGCTTTCACGGGAATTGCGGGAGCACGGCGAAGGTACGGACGCGGATGAAGACGCACCGGTACGGCAGACCGTAACCTCGTACGAACTGGCGGCGCGCACGGGATGGACCGACGCGACGATCCGGCGCGACATTTCCAAACTCGGCATAAAATGCGGTGCGTCGAACGGATACAATATCCGCGCGCTGCGTGAAGCGCTCCGCGGCACGCTTGATCCGGGTACGGCGCACGACGCAGCCGTAAAAAAATGCTGCATCGTCGGATTGGGAAAAATAGGCGCCGCGCTGCTCGATTACAGCGGGTTTGCGGAAGCGGGGTTCGTCCTTGCCGCAGGATTCGATGAAAGCGTCAACCGCGTGGAACTGCTGAACGCATCGTTTCCGCTCTACCCCGCGTCGCAGCTGGAACGGGTCGTCAGCCGCGAAGGCATTTCGTACGCCGTGCTGACCGTATCCGAGCGGGACGCAAACCGGTACGCAAAACGCCTCGCCTCATGCGGCGTTGCGGGAATAGTAAACTATACGGCGGCGCTGCTGACCGTACCGGCGAACACGGCGGTGGAAAACGTTTCCGTCGTCCACGCGCTGCGCAATCTGAATTCACGGAGCACCGTACCGTTCAAAAGCTGACGCTTACGGATCGGGCTGCCTGATAGCATACAAACGACAACCGAATATGCAGAGGAGTTAACACATGAATCGCGTGTACAATTTTTCCGCAGGACCTTCGTGCCTGCCCGAACCGGTGCTCAAAGAAGCGGCAGCGGAAATGCTCGATTACAACGGAACGGGACAGTCCGTCATGGAAATGAGTCATCGCTCCAAAGCGTACGAGCCGATTATCGAAAAAACGGAAGCGCTCGTCCGCAAACTCATGAACGTCCCCGAAAACTACAAAGTGCTGTTTCTTCAGGGCGGAGCGAGCACGCAGTTCGCCATGATTCCCATGAATCTGAAAAAACTCGGCAAAGCGGCGTACGTGGATACCGGCGTTTGGGCGGACAAAGCGATTAAAGAAGCAAAAAAATACCTGACGGTAGACGTGCTCGCTTCTTCAAAAGACAAGGGCTATTCGTACATTCCCGCGGTTAAAAAAATCGAAGGCGAATACGATTACGCGTACATCACGCTGAACAATACGATCGTCGGAACGAAATGGCACGAACTGCCCGAATGCGGAACGCGCGCAGACGGGAAACGGATTCCGCTGGTAGCGGACGCGTCGAGCTGCATACTGAGCGAACCGGTCGATATCAGCAAGTTCGGTATTTTCTACGCAGGCGCGCAGAAAAACCTGGCACCCGCGGGCGTAACGCTCGTTATCATCAGAGAAGACCTGATTCCCGACGAACCGATTCCCGGCACACCCACGATGCTTTCCTACAAGATCCACGCGGACAACGGTTCCATGTACAACACGCCGCCGTGCTATACGATTTACGTTATGGGCAAAGTGCTCGCTTGGATAGAAGCGAACGGCGGCGCCGAAGGCATGAAAAAACGCAATCAGGAAAAAGCGGCGCTGTTTTATGACTATCTCGACACCAGTTCCTTTTACCGCAGTCCGGTAGAAAAAGGCAGCCGGTCGCTGATGAACATTCCGTTCGTTACCCGGGAAACCGATCCGGATAAGGCCGGCGCGCTCAATAAGAAGTTCGTGGCGGAAGCTGCGGCCGCGGGGCTCGTAAACCTTGCCGGGCACCGGCTCGTCGGCGGTATGCGCGCATCGATCTACAACGCGATGCCGATTGAAGGCGTAAAAGCGCTCATCGCTTTTATGAATACATTCGCAAAAGAAAACGCGTAACCGGCTAACCCGTGTAAAGGCGCATAAGATGAAAACTGCCGATTTGCCGTCAGTTTTCATCTACCCCAGTTTGCGTTGCAAACTGTCTTATCATCTGTACGTTCACGATTTGCTTTGGACGTGCTTAAAAAATCAATCCGAAACTTGACACTTTCGTCTTGATTTTTTATGGGAGTGTATATGTATAAGATTCAGACTTTAAATAAGATATCCGCCGAAGGATTGTCCAAGTTTCCGCGCGACGATTATGAAATCGCCTCGGAAATAGTGAATCCGGACGCCATTCTGCTGCGTTCCGCAGACATGCACAGCATGGAATTGCCGGCCTCCGTAAAAGCGGTCGCGCGCGCCGGAGCCGGTACGAACAACATCCCCATACCCGCGCTTACGGAAAAGGGAATCGTCGTATTCAACACGCCCGGAGCGAACGCAAACGCGGTCCGCGAACTGGTGCTGCTGGCGCTGCTCATGTCAAGCCGACCGGTGCTGCAGGCAACGCAATGGGTTAAAACGCTCCAAGGAAAAGGAGCCGAAATCGCCGAGCTTGCGGAAAAAGGGAAAGCCCAATTCATCGGTCCTGAAATCCGCGGAAAAACGCTCGGCGTTATCGGACTGGGTGCGATCGGCGCAATGGTAGCCAACAGCGCGTCCGATCTCGGCATGAACGTCATCGGCTACGATCCGTACATTTCCGTAGACGCCGCCTGGTCGCTCAGCAGGGCCGTTCATAAAGCGGAAACGCTCGACGCAATCCTGACTAAAGCCGACTACATCACCATCCACGTTCCGCAGAC
Organism: Treponema brennaborense DSM 12168; assembly: GCF_000212415.1. NCBI lineage: Bacteria > Pseudomonadati > Spirochaetota > Spirochaetia > Treponematales > Treponemataceae > Treponema > Treponema brennaborense. Next base: position 2,632,422 of record NC_015500.1, read on the forward strand.
GCCCGACACGAAAGGCCTCATCAACGCGGACCGGATTAAAGTAATGAAAAACGGCGTGCGCATCATCAACTTGGCGCGCGGCGGTCTCGTGGTAAACGCAGACGTTCTGGAAGGACTCGACAGCGGCAAAATCGCCTGTTTCGTCAGCGACTTTACGGACGAAGAGCTGCTCAAAAACGATAAAGTCATCTGCCTGCCGCACTTGGGCGCCTCGACTCCCGAAGCGGAAGAAAACTGCGCGCTCATGGCGGTCAATCAGCTCAGACTGTTCCTGGAAACCGGCGCAATCATCAATTCGGTCAACTTCCCCAAATGCAAAATAGACGACCCGCTCCCCGCAAAAGGAACCCGTCTGTGCATTGCTCACCGGAATATCCCGAACATGGTCGGTCAAATCACCACGATTCTGGCGAACGCCTCGCTCAATATTGAAGGCATGGTCAACCAAAACCGCGGCGATCTTGCGTACAATATTATCGACGTGGAAACGAAAGTCGGTTCCGACGTTTTGAACAAACTGCGCACCATCAGCGACGTTATCACCGTTCGCCCCATTGAAGCGTAACGTAAAATCGAATTGCGTGTTCCGGTGAAACATTCCGGAACACGTATTTTTTACGCAGCCGCCGATTTTCACGGCGGATCGCATGAATAAGTAAAAAAACGCAGCAATTGCGTTAAAATGCATTATATGTATTGAAAAAACATTTTTTTTGTGTCATACTCGTTCATATTGAATTTTGGAGATATTCAAATGACATCGAATCAAAACCGTAGTCAGGATTTGCTGGCACGGTATTCGGGAGCGTTTGCGTTCTGCCTGTTTTTTTTAACGGCAGGAATCGCCTCGCTGCTCCTCTTTCCGGCGCAATCGGACGCCGCTTTTACCTCATCAGAAACAGACCGAACTTTCCAATCACTAACCGAAACGAACTTAAACCTGACTGACTTTGACACCGACGCTATCAACAATTACTATTCCGATTCCTACAAAACCGCGGTCGCCGAACACGCGCAAAAAGAAGACAAGGGGCTCGCACTGTACCGATCGGTGTATTCCCGCCCGGCAGTCGAATGGTTTTACACGCATATTACGGAAAACAACAACGTTGCCGTGGCCATTCTGGAAGAAGCGGATAAAAACGATATTCCGCTGTCGCTTGCATTCGCGCTCGCCTACACGGAAAGCCGCTACAAGGCACGCGCCGTAAATAAAAACACGAATGCGTCGATCGACCGGGGACTGTTTCAGCTCAACAGCAGTTCGTTTCCGTCCTTAAAAGAAGACGATTTTTTTGACCCGGCAGTCAGCGCGAGGTACGGACTTTCGCATCTGAGATTCTGTCTGGACACCGCAGGCAACGAAATCGCCGCACTCGCCATGTACAACGCCGGAACGAACAGGGTCCGCAAAAACGGCACGCCGCAGATGACGCTCAACTACGTTTCAAAAATAATCGATTACCGGCAGGGGCTCGACGAACTGTTCTCTACGGAAGTCGCCCAGTTCTACCAAAACGGCACCGGACCATATCTGGCCGCAGCCGGCAACGGCGAAAGCGACGCCTACCGCTAGAAGAAACGGCGCGGTTACGCCGGAACGATACGTATCCGGCACTTCCGTTCCGAAAGCGTCGTCACATAAAGCCGCTGGCGTTCGGGAGCACACGTCAGCGTTCCGACGCCGTCGAACGATTCGACTTTCCATCCGGAAGGATACCATACCGAAGGAATAACCAGTTCAGTCGCACCCGCGGTACCGCTGCCGCTTTGCTGAGGCAGCGCGTGCCATTCAAATTCAAACACGGCGACGGGTTCGCTGCGGAAAGAACTGCCGAGCGGCGTGCCGTTTACCGCGCACGCATACGGCCGAATCAGTCCCGCTCCGTCGAGCGCATCGGCTGAGTCCGGAACGGACGCGTACAGATACGAAATGCGCGGTTCATCGAGTGCAGCGCGCGCATCCGGTTCCGCGCCGGAACGTTTACCGAACAGAGAAGCCGCCGCGTTTTTTATGAACGACACGGTGCTTGCGAGTGCGGCGCGCGCGCACGGCTCGGACGGGCACACCCCGGTTACCAAAAACGGCAGGGTTTTTCCCGCGGCGGCAGTTCCCGTACCGGTGATTTCTGCCGCAGGGTCGGATACCGGCGGTACCGCCGAAAACGCCTGAAAAGCGAACGGCAAAATCATTTTCAGTGTTTCCCGGTCGCCCTCGGCAAGTACGCCGCCTTCTTTTTCAACCGCACGATCCGGCAGCAGCGCCGGATTTTCAAATATACGCCACTGCGGTCGCTCTCCGGTAACGGCGGCCTCCGGAAAAAACAAATACTGATCGTGTTTTTTTTCAAGCGCCGCCATAAAACGTTTTTGGAACGGTTTCAGAAAATCTTCGGCGAACCGCACCGGCGCGCCGCACAGCGTATTGAAATAATCGGGCATATCAAACACAACCGCTCCGCCGGCTTCGTGCCACACGCCGGCACTTTTCCACGGACAGTCGAAGCCGGGCTTCCAAACGGGCGCGGATAAACAGTCGGAAAACGCGGCCGCAAACCGAGCCGGATCTTCGGTACCGATATAGCCGGGATGCGCGTCCGCCATGCAGCCGAATCCTATCACCGACTCGCAGTCTTTCAGGCGACGCGCCGTATGTTTCATCGCCGCGATGTAATGCGCCTGCAGATATTCGCTTACCGCCTCGCCTTCGGCATGTACAGCGGGAGCAAAATCGGCGGCTCCCCAAAACAGCGTGTTTACCGTTGCCGGCGCGTACGCCGACAGATCGGGCGCCGCGTACAACGGCCGATTTGCGGCCGTACCTGCACGCTGCGAGCCAACCGATACCGCTGCCGCATCGGCCTTCGGAACGGAGTCCGTGTCAAGACCTATCAAGTCCGGTATCCAAGAGGGAATTCCGGAAACAAAGTCCGACGCTCCCGCACGGGAAAACGACGGTTCAAGAACGAAGCGAAGCGCGTACGATTCCGCTTGCTTCAGCAATCGGCGCAGATCGGCAAGATAGGCTTCATCGTATTCGTCCGGCGCGGACGGTTCAACCGCAGTCCACGGAACGTTCCAAAAAAGCAGCGTGCCCCCGAGTTCTGCAACGCGTGAAAAAAAAGCGTCAGCGTCCGCTTCCGAAGCGGTAACGGAAAGCTCGTCGTGAACGGAAAAACCCCGGAAGATTCTGAACCGGCCGTCCTTGTCATATACGGCACCGTTTCGCGTATAAAATTCTGTTTCGAGTTTCACGGTACGACCTCCATAGGCTGTACGAAGCGCGATATAAACAAAACAAGACCACCCGCCGGGTTGTGCGTCCGACTGAAGTGGTCTGCTTTCTGCCTCAACAGAAAAGAAATTCCGTATCCGGAAACTATTCCGTCAGTATCTTAATAACCTGAGCTTTATCTGAAGTGTTCAGGATTTCCTGACGTTTTTCAGCGCTCTTGAACAGAAGACTTACTTCTGCAAGAAACTGAAGGTGCGGACCGGTTTTGTTAACCGGAGAAAGCGTCATAATAAAAATCCGACACGGTTCCTGATCAAGCGAATCAAAATCCACAGGATTATCGGAAACACCGAGACACGCGACAAGATCGGAAACGGTATCCGTTTTACCATGAGGAATAGCAATCCCGTGTTTCATTCCTGTCGACATTTTGCGTTCACGATCAAGAACACATTCACGAGCCGCGGTTTTATCGGTAACCTTACCGGCAGCAATGAGAATTTCCAGCATCTCATCAATGATCTCTTCTTTGGTTTTACCCTTGAGATGCAAATTCACAGTTTCAGGTGTCAAAACAGTTCTTAAGTTCATAAAATCAGTTTATGATTAGTTGAGTTAAAAGTCAAGGAAAAAATGTTCATTTTGCACAAATTCTCTGTGTTTTTACATCCTTTTCTGTTACACTGTACGTATGACAGAAATCGAAAAATTTTCCGCCGACGTAAAGCGGATTGTCAAACACGACCGTGCCGATCACGGCGGCTCGTACGACGGATTACGGGCGGCACAGAAAGCTGCCGAACTGTTTTCTTCCTATAATAAGGAACTTGCAGGCTTACCCGAATCCATAGCGGATTATTGGCTGCACACGTACGTGGAGCCTTCGGCGGATGCGGATAACGAACCGAGCGAGGAACACGTCGAGTGGCTTGCGTCCGCATTGGCCTTTCTTGCCGGCGATGAACGGGAATGCGTCGGATTTTCGGCCGCCGATTGGCGTACGCTGTGCGATCTGGTAAACTATGAGGCGGAGGATTTGCCGATCGACGTATTATCGGATCTGATGACGATTTTAGTAAACAGGAAGGCACTCTGAATGGACGTCCGTTCGTACGATCCGTGCAACCAATGCCCGCGTAACTGCGGCGCCTCCAGAACGGGAAACGGTACGCGCTCCGGTTTTTGCAAAGAAAGCGCGGAACTTCGCGCGGCCAGCGCGTGTCTGCATTTCGGAGAAGAACCGCCGATCACCGTGTTCGGCGGATCGGGAACCGTTTTTATCACCGGCTGCAACCTGCGCTGTGCGTTCTGCCAAAATTATCAGATATCACAGCACGGTATGGGAAAAGCACTCTCCCGGCAGGATTTCGTCCGCATATGCCTGACGCTTCAGGAACGCGGCGCGGAAAATATAAACATCGTAACGGGTAGCCACGCCGTGCCGCAGTTGGCAGACGGCATCGCCGCGGCAAAACGGGAGGGACTCACGATTCCGGTTTGCTGGAATTCTTCGGCGTATGAAAAACCTGAAACGCTTGATCTGCTCGCGGGACTCGTCGACATTTGGCTTCCCGATCTGAAAACGGTGAACGCGGAGGTCGGCAAATCCGTATTCAAAGCGGCCGACTATCCCCAAAAAGCCCGGCACGCCATACTGCGAATGCTGGAACTTTCACCGCTGAAAGAAATCACCGTACACCAAAACGGCGGCGAAGCCCGAACGAAACTGTTGAGCGGCGTCATTATCCGGCATCTTTTTTTACCCGGAAGACTCGACGACACGATCATAACGCTCGATTGGCTTAAAAAACACGCGGACGGGAAAGCGTACGTTTCGCTCATGTCGCAATACACGCCCGTCCCTTTTAAAGAAACGGCGGCGGAAGCCGGTGAGCGGCAGGCGGCGCTGTCCGTCCTTGAAAACCGTCTTGTAAACGCCCGCGAATTTGCCGATCTGCAGGACATACTGGCGGCGTATGATTTTGAATATCTGTTTTATCAGGAACTGGAAGCGAACACCGAATGGCTTCCCGATTTTGATCGTGAGCAGCCGTTTTCCGCTTCGATTGCAAAACCGGTGTGGCACTGGAAAACCGGTTTTATAGGGGAGATGCAGCCCGATTGACATGCGTCCCCTTGAGCAATGAAAATATGCTGCAAAAAGCGCACAGCATAAAATAAAATAGAATAGAGAGGAGATACGATGAAAAGAATTTTATTGGGCGGAGTTGCGGGATTGCTTTGCACGCTGAGCATAAGCTGCGCTTCGTCGGTACCGGTAACGGTGCTGCGGCCGGCGGAACTCGACTTGAACGGTGCAGACACGATATCCATTTTGCCGTTCAAGGAATCAAACAGCAACGAAGCGTCACTGCTGTTCGGCTTGATCGTCATAACGGCGACTAGCGATTCAAACAACCCGGAAACGATGATCTGCAATTATCTGACAACGAAGCTGACGCAGACCGTACTCGATTCTCCATACCTCAAGGTAGTGTATCCGAAATATGTCGAAACGGCACTGAAAAACGGAACGGAAGTTCCCGCCGACGTTTATCTGACCGGAAGGATAGATTTATTCAACAATTCACTGAGCACGAAGACCCGCAAAGAAAAAATCGACGAACAAGAAATTGAAGTACCGTATTACGTGCGGAGCGTACAGCTGAACATCGTATACGAAATCATCGATTCCCAAACGACCACGGTAATCGCATCGAAATCGAAAAGTATAAAAGAATCTTCATTTGAAACGAAGACCAAAACTGACGTTCCGAGCGCGTTTTCAGTTGTTGAAAAATCGCTGGATCAGCTGGTTTCTCAGATAACGAAAGAACTGCAGCCCTACGAAGAGAAAAAATACATCACTTTGATAGCCAAAGACGACGCGGAGCCAGCGATCAAGACCGTATCTAAGTTGGCAACGGACGGTTCCGTCGCACAGGCAAAAGAACAGTTCCTTGCTCTGTATGAAAAAACCGGCAACTTTTCCGCAGGCTACAACGCGGCGATGCTCATGCAGGCACAGGGCGAACTATACGAAGCGAAATCTCTGATTGAAGAGCTTGCATCCTATACCGGTAATAAAAAAGCGTACGCCGCGCTGCGCGACATCGACTCGGAAATCGCACAGGCGGAACGTCTGGAACGGCAGATTTCCCGGCAGGAAACCAATAGTCTTTAGCGTTTTTCGGAAAAATACCGAATGCACCGGACGGCCGGAACGAATCCGCCCGGTGTATCGACCGCAAAAGCACGAACAGCAGCAAACGTGCCGATATTTATACAAACCGTTGGATAACATGCAAACGTGCCGGACGGTACGCAAACGTGCCGATATTTATACAAACCGTTGAACAACATGCAAACGTGCCGGACAGTACGCAAACGTGCCGATGCCCTAACCCAAACGCAATTTTACCGTTTTCCATTCGATTTTTCCTGAAAACTCAGCCGATTCTTGCCTGAAAGTCAGCCGATGCGGCCAATCCGAGGCAAATTCGCTTCATTTTCTCCCATAATATATACGCCGAGTGAGCGGTAAGTCGCGAACACATTCAACGTGACTTTATACGCTGAAGCGCGGGTTGCCAGATACGCGGCCAGTTGCTAAGCCGCGCCGCCGACTTTGGCCAACGTTGCCCGGTTGCCAGAACTGCTGCCACCCACCGGCAGCAACCGGTACCGTCCGCTCGGAGCGGCTTTATACAGGAGAGACCATGAACGCAGATTTTCCCCGCTGGGAAGACGTTACCATCACGAACGACTTTTTCTTCGCCTACTCGATGCTTCACGACACCGAACTGTGCCGTCTCCTTCTGCGCACCCTGCTCAAACTGGACGCAAAGGAAATCACTTACGTCAACACGCAGGAAACTCTCGCCGCCGCGCCCGGCTCCAAAAGCGTCCGTCTCGACGTGCTGCTCGAAACCACGAACGAGATCGTCAACGTCGAAATGCAGACGACCTCCGAGCCGAACCTGTTCAAGCGGATCCGCTATTACCAAAGCTCCATCGACATCGGCACCGCACAGCGCGGCGCCGATTACGACGACCTGAAAAAGCTGTACGTCCTGTTCATCTGCACGAAGGATCCGTTCGGCGAAGGGCTGCCGCGCTACACGCTCAGGACCGTCTGCGACGAGCACACTGCGCTCGACGTCCGGGACGAACGGTTTGCCGTCGTTTATAATGCGGCGGCGTATGAAAACGAGCTTGATTCTGAAACGGCGGCCATGTTACACTACATAGCGAAAGGCGGAACGGACACGGAGACGGCGAAGAGCTTTGCAGAGCGGGTGTTCAAGCTGAAAACCGACGGTGCCGCCAAGGGGGCGTTCATGAAGTACGAGATAGAAATCAAACGCATCCGTAAAGAAGGCCTCGCCGAGGGCGAATCGAGCGGTATGGAGAAAGGCAGAATCAGCGGTATCGCGGAAGAAAAATACGCTACAGCCGGCAACCTCTTATCTATGGGAGTGCTTACGCCGGAGCAGATTGCCGCCGCAACGGAATTACCGCTGGAAACCGTGCGGGAGCTTGCTTGCCGGGAAAGATAAAAACGAATTCTGATATAAGCAAATCTGATCACTTGTTAAAAAATGGTAAACATATAATCAGATTATTCTTTATTACATAATTGATTATTTCCTCACATTCCCATGCAGAAAATCATTGTATGCAATTTCTATCCCCTGCCGAACATCAACCTGAGCCTTCCAGCCAAGATTATTCACTCGAGTCACATCGCACAGTTTGCGAGGCGTGCCGTTCGGTTTTGAGGTGTTCCATTCCATTTTACACTTGCGGCCGTCCTTTCGGACATCGGCATAGACGACAGCTTCAACCGTTTCAGCAAGCTCCTTTATCGTACATTCCTTTCCGGTTCCCACGTTTACAAAGTCACCGGCCGGATTGCGCAGGTCAGCCGCATCCTTGTTTTCCATAAGATAGACGACGGCATCAGCCAAATCTCCGGCATACAGGAACTCGCGCAATGGAGAGCCGTCGCCCCACAGTTGAACGACATCTTCTCCGCTAGCCTTTGCTTCGTGGAACTTACGAATCATAGCAGGAAAGACATGACTTCCCTGAAGTTCATAGTTATCGCCCAGACCGTACAAATTTGTCGGCATTACGGAAAGAAAATTCGTGCCGTGCTGCCTGTTATAGGCGGTGCAGAGCTTTATTACGCTGATTTTTGCAAGCGCATAGGCATCATTTGTCGGCTCAAGAAAACCGCTCAGAAGCGATTCTTCCTTAATCGGCTGCGGTGTCATTTTGGGATAAATGCAGGTTGAGCCGAGGTTCATCAGTTTTTTAACGCCGTTCACACGGGCCGCTTCCACGACGTTAAAACCAATCATCATATTCTGATAGATGAAGTCGGCAGGATACGCCGAGTTCGCCCCGATTCCGCCGACGTGAGCAGCCGCAAGAAAAACATACTCGGGCTTTTCCGCAGCAAAAAATGCATTCACCGCCGCCTGATTCAGCAAGTCAAGCTCACTGTGTGTGCGCGTGACGATATTCGTATACCCTTTTTCGGTCAGACAGCGGGCAATCGCACCGCCGACAAGCCCGCGGTGTCCGGCTATATAGATTTTTGCGTTTTTGTTCATAGTGATTCTTCTTTAGATTAGGATAGGATTAAAATCTGAATACAGATTTATCGAGTTTTAAAGGTCGTATGATTGAATATATGAATGCAACTTCTCTTGCCGAAAGCAAGTCCGTTTCATCTCTTGTGCAGAATCTTCTCAGCTTTCACATATTCCATGTCGTGAGCCATCATAATTTTCACAAGCTCAGGGAACGGTGTTTTGGTCGGATTCCAGCCGAGAACGGTCTTTGCTTTTGTCGGGTCACCGAGCAGCGTCTCTACTTCCGCAGGGCGGAAATATTTCGGGTCGACTTCGATAAGTACTTCACCGGTCGCCTTGTTGTATCCTTTTTCGTTCACGCCTTCGCCCTTGAACTCAACCTCTATTCCTGCCTCACGGAACGCATACCGGCAGAACTCTCGCACGCTGTGCTGCTCGCCTGTTGCAACGACAAAATCATCGGGCGCCTCCTGCTGAAGGATAAGCCACATGCACTCAACGTAGTCTTTCGCATATCCCCAGTCGCGCAGCGCGTTCAGGTTGCCGAGGTACAGTTTTTTCTGAAGCCCCTGTGCGATGCGGCTGGCAGCCAGCGTGATTTTTCGCGTTACGAACGTCTCTCCGCGGCGCTCCGACTCATGGTTGAAAAGAATTCCGTTCGAACAGAACATTCCGTAGCTCTCGCGGTAGTTCCTCATAATCCAGAAACCGTACATTTTGGCGACGGCATACGGGCTTCTCGGATAGAACGGAGTCGTTTCCTTCTGCGGAATCTCCTGCACAAGCCCGAACAACTCCGAAGTGGATGCCTGATAGATTTTGCAGATCTTTTCCATTCCGAGGAAATGCACCGCCTCCAGAATACGCAGAACGCCGGCAGCATCGCAGTCAGCGGTATATTCAGGCACTTCAAAAGAAACCTGAACGTGGCTCTGCGCCGCCAGATTGTAGATTTCATCAGGCTTGATTTCACGGATGATGCGAATCATACTTTCAGAGTCTGTCATATCACCGTAATGCAGAATAACCTTGCGTTTCTTATGCATGTCTTCTATAACATCTTCAAGATACAGATGCTCGATGCGGCCCGTGTTGAATGATGACGAGCGGCGGATGATGCCGTGAACTTCGTAGTCTTTCTCAAGCAGAAACTCCGCAAGATACGAACCATCCTGCCCGGTGATTCCGGTGATGAGTGCTTTTTTCATGAGAAAACTCCTGTAGATTAAAATGCGTATTAAAGATTTATGAAATGAAAATAACCTGTGATTTTACATGCAGGGTTAAAAAGTGCCTAATTTTGCCTTTATTCTAAGTGACATTATTGAATTAAATAAAATTTGTAAAAATAATGTATTGAGTTTTCACTCGCAGCTGAAAGTATGCCCTTCCACCTTATGCACGAACTCATACTCAATCGTTGCTTTCAGTCCGTCCTCAAGTTTTACCGGCGGAACAAAATCTGTTTTCTTGATGTTGCTGCCCACAAAATAAGTGTTCTGGCAGAATTTCTTTACACGGATGGAATTGATTGCAAACTTCTTGTGCAGAATGAACGCGAGCAGGTCAAAGCATTTTCCGCCACAGTACGCAAGCCAGTACGGAAAATGAACGAGCTTTGTCTTTGGTTTTCCGAGATACTTGTACACATCGAGAACAAGATGGTTCATATCGTAGGCCGGCTCGTCGCAGTAGTTATACAAATGCAGCCCGCCATCAGTATCGTGGCTCAGCTCGTACTCGATGAACGCCGCCACGTTCTCCACATAGTTCATGCTCTTGCGGTTCGTACCTTTGCCGACCATCGGGAACTTTCCGCCGGCAATCTGGCGGAGCAGATTGTAGACGTTTCCGCGGTTCTGCTCACCGAAGATGACGGTCGGACGGATAATCACCGCGGAATTTGCAGCGTCTTTTTTGAACCACTCGCGGTATTTTTCTTCTGCAAGATATTTTGTACGCCCGTAGTCGTTAAAGTAATTGATTTTTCCGCTCTCGTCAGTTCCCACCGGAGCAAAACCGTAGATCGCGACAGAGCTGGTAAAAATAACTTTATGAATTCCCAGCTTGCTACAGGCATTGCAAATGTTCTCACTACCATGCACGTTTACGTCATCATAGAGCGATTTCGGCGTAACGTCGTCGCGGTGTTCGGCGGCAAGATTGATGACGACGTCGCTGCCTTTCAGCACTTCCGCAAGAGAGTGCATCGACTGGGATTTTTTGGCAATGTCGTCTGCGCCGGGAGCCATCGCCTCGTCGGTAAGGCTTGCAGGAAATTCGTTCGTTTCGGTTCCGCTGTTCCGCACATCGCAGCGCAGCCATAATTCAGGATAGGCGACGCTCTTTCGTTTATCCGCAATTTTTACTGTATGCCCGCCGGCAAGAAGCCGTTTTGTAAGGCGTGTTCCGACAAAGCCGCTTCCGCCGATGATGGTGATGGTCACAGCTTATTCTCCATTTTTACAAATTTTGCTATTACGAACTGCGGAATTTTACGAATCTTTTTCCAATAGACAGTATAGAAAGCAGGTTTTAGCCCATTCACTGTCCATGCAATTCTATTATCAACAATCCCCTGAATTCTTGAATTTACTCCGTTACCACTCGTTCCACCTGCCGCCATATATACAAAGGTTTTATTTACCCAGCAAGTTGTTGCCCTCTCTTTTTCCAAAAGCCGAAGCATAAACTCATAATCTGCGTTTACTCCGCAATCAAGCCGATACATACCGTACGTTAAGTATGCTGTTTTCGTTACAAAGAAAGCAGGATGAGGAGGCATCCATCCATGCTTAAAAGTATGGAATTTCCCGCTCCTCCAATAGCGATAAGGTTTCTCATTTTTTATATACATCAGATTGCCATACAGGGTTTCTGTCTGACTTTTCCAAAAAGTTTTTGCCACAGCAAAAAGCACATCATCGGAAGCATATCTGTCGTCAGAATTCAGAATACCTATTACGTCTCCAGCAGAAGCACGGATACCTTTGTTCATTGCATCGTAAATGCCGTCATCTTTTTCTGATTTTATGACATAATCTATCTCTTTATCTGTAAATTTCTGCCGATATGATTCTGCAATTTCAACCGTACTATCTTCTGACGCTCCATCAATTATCAGATATTCAAGCTGGACATCCTTTTGACAAAGAACAGATTCAATCGTTTTCGCAATTGTTTTTTCGCTGTTATAACAAACTGTAATGATAGAGATTTTCATGCAGCCACTCCTTGCTGGAGCGGTATGAACTTTACTCTACCCCCCCCCCGCATATGTATAACTACTTAATTCTTTCATGTATAATTTTGCCTCCATAAATTGCGGTAGTTTCCGAAGTTTTTTCAATAAAATTGTGAATCTCCCCGGCTTCATATTATTCTTTTCCCATGCAAGACGATCGTTGTTCATTCCCGAAATGCGAGATTGTATGCCGTTATTGCTTGTACCACCGGCTTCCATGCAGGTAATAATTTTGTCCAGCCACACCGCAGAAAGTTTTTCTTTCTCAAAGAAGCGAAGCATAAGCTCATAGTCTGCATTTATTCCGCAGTCAAGCCTGAACATTCCGTATTTTTTATATACGGATGTCTTTATGAAAAGTGCAGGATGCGGCGGCATCCAACCGAACTTAAACGAACGTGCCGCTCCGCTTTTCCAATAGCGATACGGTTTACCGCCTTTTATATACAGAAGATTGCCGAAAACCATATCTACATTGGTTTCTGCGAATGCTCCAGCCACGGAAAGAAGAGAAGCGTCCGAAGAATAGAAATCATCAGAATTCAAGATACCGATAATCTCGCCGGTTGCAGAAGCAATCCCTTTGTTCATCGCATCATAAATACCCTTATCCGATTCGGACTTGATAATGTAATCAATCCCCTTTTCTGCAAACTGCCGACAGTACGATTCTGCGATTTTAATAGTATTGTCTTTCGACGCACCGTCGATTATCAGATATTCAAGCTGAACGTCTTTTTGAGCAAGAACAGATTCGATAGTGCGGGAAATGGTCTTACTGCTGTTGTAGCAGACGGTAATAACGGAGATTTTCATAATAAACTCGATAATATTTTAGTCAGATCTAAAGAGTTAAATCGTTATATAACTTTATATACTTCTTAAAATTGCATTCTTTATCAAAGAAATCCACCGCCCGACTGCGGCACAATGCAAGATACAGCTCTTTTCCTGCGTTTTCTATTTTAGTTATGCATTCTCGCACTGCGGCTATATCACCGGCTTCTGTTACAAATCCTGTATTTTCATCTATAATTTCAGGACTTCCACCGGCTCTGTACGTTATAACGGGCGTACCGCAAGCGAGGGATTCTATATTTGTTGTAGGAAAATTATCTTCATAGGTCAGATTTAAAAAACAGACAACTCGACGGTACCATTCCGCCAACTGCTGTTGATTTTCAGTTCTGGATATTCCGACTATATTTTGCGGCAGCATCGCCTTTTGTTTTTCATTCACACCAATCAATACAATCTGCTCACCGGTCTTCAGCAATTTTGACAACTTAATAAAATCATAAAATCCTTTTCTATCTGTCCAAGTACTTGCAACACCCAGTATTACGGGTTCCTCTTTTTTCAATGACAATGACGGCTTAAACACATTCAAATCTATTCCGTTATGAATAACTTTGACAGCATACGAGCCCAGAAAGGACTTTCCGACTTCCTCGGCCAACCATTCGGACGGGGTTATAAGAGTCAGATTCTTTATGCCGGAAAATAAACGTTTTTTATCGTTGTAATTTTTTCGTGAATTATCGAAAAAACTTTTTGGATACTGTTTTTCCTGAGGACATTCAAAACACTCAGCCTGCCATTTGCTGCAGCAGCCTGCCGTATAATGACTGCAATGCCCTGTAAAAGCCCAGCAGTCATGGAGTGTCCATACAACAGGAATATAAAGCGTTTTCAAATATTCAAAAAAGACTTTTATGTTCAGATAATATCCATGAATATTATGCAGATGAATAATATCAGGCTTTATCTTTTTTATCTGCTTAATCAGTTTCTTTGTTGCAAAATATGAACCGAAGCCATGCCGGTCAAAAAGGCGTGTAATCAGAACATGTGAATATACGCTCCATTTAGAACCGATTCGTATTGATTCAGAACTGCTTGGGCGGGGATTCCTGCCATAAGCGATATATGATTTCCAGCCGCTTTGCATGACAAGATTTCCAAGCTCCTCTGCAATGTGCCCGGTGGAACCGGAATTGATTACTGTATTTATTTGTAATAATGTCGGCATACTTTTATATGTTTATATACGGAGCAGGATATTTATATACGAAAGGCATATAGTGTTCTGAAATCCATGAAAGCATTTTTTCCAATTCCTGCCACAGGCCGAACTGTTCGAGTTCCCATGAATGTCCCCAAATATGGATAAAAAACTCTTTTTTTGATTCTGCACAAACATCGATAAGAAGTCTCAGCAACTCAAAATAATCATCACAATTAGATATTTTTTCTAATACAGCTGGAAATAAGGCGTCTTTATGGCGCAGAGAATTAAGCAGTAAACTTTTCTTTCCTCTAGGATAAAAATGAAAAGTCGGTCTTATCACCTCTTTGTTCAGACAAGAACACATAGTATCGGCAGTACGGTATGTTTTGAATTCATCTTTTATTGCTTCAAAAATACCCTGATTGTATTTGCCTCCGGGAAAACTGAAGTCGTTTACAGAATCTCCCAAAATATCCTCAAGATATTTTTTGTTGTTGACAACTTCAGTCCGAACATCAGAAAGCGGAATTTCTGTAAGATAGGTATGATGCTGCGTATGTGCTCCTATTGCAGTCAGTTCAGAGCGCACAGCTTTTATTGTATCAGCAGAAAGAACAGCTCTTCCCTCTTGATTTTCGTTCGGAATGAACAGCATAGAGGGAATGGAATACTTTTCACATAAACGCACCAACTTCAAATCGTCTGGTGCGCCGTCATCCCAAGAGAAAGATAGTTTTAACATTGGTTTTTAGCGTTTATTGCAAGAAGGTTTCAATCTGATTTCTTGCACGTTCTCCAAAATCAAGTTTTGAGACACCCAGTCTAAGTCGATTGTAAAAATCAGGTTCAATGATTTTTAGCACACACTGCTTCAAAGATTCTTTATCATTGCTCAAAAAAACAAGCCCTGTTTCAGAACTAATTAAATCATCCCTACAGCCGACTTTGTCGCTTACAATGCAAGGAAGTCCATTGTGAGAAATTGTCAAATGTTGTGGATGAAAAATCCTGGGATTTGTTTAGGCTGCAATCTGTAAGATTCCATCTACAAAAGTTTTATCTTCTTTGACCAGCTGGAGCTTTTCAAAACCTTTGAGCCGTCTCCAGTTCTTTTCAGCTTCCTTGCAGAGCTTAAACACCATTGCGAGCGTGGCATCCGCAGAACCATTTCCTTTAGTTGACCTGTGCCTTAGCCTTACCGTTGCGAACATCGATTCAATCGGGTTTGAAGTCCTGATATGAACCCAGTGCTCTGCCGGATAATCATAGAACCTGAACAGGTCATCGTAATCTTTTGCAAGGCACTCCGTTGCTTTCGGATATTTCAGCTCATACGTATCAATGAAATGCCGATAGGCATCCTGTGCGTGCTGTTTTGTGTCTGCAAGAAAAATATCCTGAAGTTTCTTTTTAGCCGCCGGCTGAACGCAGTCCGGCATTTTGTCCAGCACATTGCCCGTCTTGTGAAACCAGCATCGCTGGATTTTCATCTGACCCCAGACTTTATCCACTGCATTTTGAAATCCAAGCGCTCCGTCACATATTGCAAGTTTTGGAGCTGCCGTAAGTCCGCGGAATTTCAAGTCGCGCAGAACCTCAAGCCAGGATTCCTCACTTTCACGCACTCCCTGATGAACTGCCACAAGCTCCTTCTTTCCGTCTACTGTAACTCCAATTATTACAAGGAGACAGAGTTTCTGGTCATCAAGCCGGGCATTGCAGTAGACACCGTCAGCCCACACATATACGTATTCTTTTCCGTCAAGCCTTCTGTGTGCCCATTCGTTATATTCTTTCCGCCAGACCTCCTTGAGTCTTGTTATTGTTGCCGGAGAAAAGCCTTTCGCGCCTTCTCCGAAAATCGCCGTTAGCGCATCCTGAAACTTGTTTGTGGAGATTCCTTTCAGGTACAGCGTTGGAATCACGTTCTCAAGTGTCGGTGTTTTCCGCATGAACCTGGGAAGAATCGCACTTGTAAAACGCTCTGGACCAGGAAGAGCACGGTCGTCAATGCGAGGCTGGCGGACTTTGATTGTTCCGCATGTCGCCTGAATTTCACGTTCCGGCATATAGCCGTTTCTGACCACCGTCCTATGTCCGTCTGCATCCAGCTTATGCTGATGTTTCTGGATGAACTGGTCAACTTCGCTTTCCAATGCCGCCGCGAGCATCTTTCTTGCCGATTCCCGGACAAGATTTTCAAAAAAATCTGCACTTGCTGTAGTGCTTTTTTCCAAATTCCACTGTAAAATATTTTCCATAAGAGACTGTCCTTTGTTTTTGTTTGGTTTGGTCATTAAACTTTAACAAATCTCAGTCTCTTTTTCTATTTTTAATTTAACTCATCCACAACTTTTGAGTATAACTCACAGTAGTGCTGATTGCTCCCGAAATTACATAGTCAATATTTCTTCCTAGACCGCGGCAGACGCTGTTCATAACAAAAAAGAACAGATACGCAATTCCATAACAGAATGCTATAACAGGAAAACGAATAATAAAAAAGCAAGAAAATACGGAGAATACCGCTACATACAGCAGCGCAAAAACCGGCAAAAGACTTATAAATGTCTTGATCGGACTGTATGCATCCTCATCATCAAACATAAACCGTATTATGCCGGACCACACTTCCATGAATGCAATTGCAACAATCAACTGCATATTTGAAAGCAGGACATCATAATAACCGTAATCAGCCGGGGAGAGAACCCGTGTGTAAAACGGTATCATTATGAACACGAGAATTTTTGAGAAAAAAGTTCCTATGCCATATATAAGGATTTTTTTTAACATATCTTAATATCAGAATTTTCCAGAGTGTCGTAACCTCACCGGGAAATTTTATTTTCTACAGTTCCATATTGCCATACAAATAATCTATCAGAAGAATTCAGCCAGCCTATGTACAATTTAAAGACACCTTCTCCGTTGAAGACGAAACACTCGTTCCGTCCTCCCTGAAAAAGATGATCGCCGGCCGGTGTGCGTGCTTGAACCAAGCTCCGCTCCTGAACCAACTGTCTTTAAATGATGCCGTCCGGCTTCCGTACTTCCTCGTATGTAAGCCCGACGACCTTTACTCCGTTCATAAAGTCAATTTCTATATTAAGCCGCTTATTGCGGCGGTTTACCGCAACAACACGCCCGGAAAAATCCTTGAACGGAGCATTCATAATCACTATGCGGTCGCCCTTATCAAACGTAACCGGAACGATTCCGACTGTGCTTCCGAACTGCAATATCTTCCGCACAATCTCGGAATCACTTTGCTCAAGCGGATGCACTTCGCTTGACGAAGGCAGAAACCGCAGGAATCCTTTTCCCGCAGAAAAACACCTGAGTTTCGCCGCGTCAGACTCCTCCGTTTCAAGGAATACATACCCCGGAAAAAAACTCTCGAAGTATTCCCTGCCGCTTTTAAGCCTCATACGCTTTTTCAGTATGTGAAGCCTGCCGCACAGAACGCGCTCATCGCCCTCAACAAAAGTCAGAACGCTCTGTCTGAACTTTTCCTCCATACCGGTGCGCACGGATATGCAGTAGAACGTCATTCCCCGCCCTCCGCGCGTCCGTTCAGACCGGAACACCTGCACTTTCCGCCCATCTAGCTTCCCCGATTATGCTCCGCAAAAGAAACCGCCCGATACTCATGCACCACGCTGCACGCAAAGCGCGCGTTCCTGTCTGCCGCCGTAAAATCGAGCATCGTGTCTGCTGCGCCAAGCGATTCCGTAAAAGCCGCGGTGTACACACCGCTTCCGTCTGCTCCAAGAACAGGCCGCTCGCCGCCGATGCCCGCTGTGCACCCTGACAGCCACAGACTGCCTTTTATCCGGCCGAGCGCCTCATCGCCTAAAATGCGAGCAGCAGCAAGCAGCTGCCCGTTCGTACGGCAGACATCCTCCGCGTTTATGGCGGAGACGGCCGCGTTTGCATCAAAATCAACCGCATCCCAAACCGGAGCTTCGGCAGCATCATCCGAAACCAAGTTTTCGCACGCATCAAATACGGCGACCTGATTTTCACATGTTTCTTCTATATATATACGTTTAATCTCAGTAGCGCCGACGGTGAATCCGTCCGCGGTCAGCCGGTCGTGTCCGTTTCCGCAGAAATACAGGAACAGAAAATCCGTACCGCTTTCGGCAATGCGGCGCAGAATCAGTTTGAGCATTGAAACATTGACGCCCGCAGGCAGTATGAGGATTTCCTTGTCTGCCCATGCGCCGCCGGCAAAACTTTTGAGAAAGGTGTACATGTCGCATAGTGATTTCTGCCGGAAATCTTCTTTTTCACTGCAGCCGGCAAGAACGGCGTAACGTGTCAAAATTCACTCCAAATCTTTATATCAGTAGTCAACTAATAAAAAACTACTTACATTCGTAGCTCACACACATTCTACTACTTATTTTCGGATAGTTCAACTATAAAACTATGAATTTTAGTATCAAATCTCAAGTAGAATAAAGCCATGACGTTTTGGGAAAGGGTAGAAATCTTACGGGAAGAACAGAATACCTCATACAGATGGATTGCCGCGCAGATGGGAGTTTCAGAAACTACCGTTTCCAGCATGAGAAAAGCAGGAACGGAGCCGCGCGCCGGAGAAGCCGTAAAAATTGCTAAAGCGCTCGGGACTACGGTAGAATTCCTTGCCGGCGCAGGTGAAGACGAATACTATAAAAAATACGTTTTGTTAAAATCCGCACTCAGGGAACTTTTAACTACAAACTGACAATACTCAAGCGAATTGCGCGTCTCTTTTTCCAGACGGAAAATGCGGCAGATAGAGGAAAAGGTGCGGAAAATGTGTCTGCAATTTCTGCTAAAAAAAACAATAAACCGCTTTACATTTTTCCCCACATTTTTCCAAGGTATGCTATACTGGTGTAATGAAAATTAGTAATAGTTTTAAATACACTTCGCTCACCGGAACAGCCGTTCCGCTCGGCGCTTTAAAAACGGCGCGGAGCTGCGGCTCCGGAGAATATCCTGATCTGATTCCGTTTACGGACTTCTGCAAAAAAGCGGGACTCGGCATCGTGCAATTGCTTCCGGTAAACGACACCGGCACGGAAAGTTCACCGTACAGCGCGCTGTCGGCGTTCGCACTGCATCCGCTGTACGTCAGCATCGATTCCGTCCCCGAATACGCCGAAGTTCCGGCTGCGGAAAAACAGCTTACCGCCCTGCATCAAAAACACGACGGAAACGGGCGATTCCGCTATCGCGAACTGCGGAACGATAAAACGGCGCTGCTGCGTATGATATTCGACGCTCGCCGAGACGTCATTACCGCAAGCGCCGAAACGCCGGACGCCGAACTGAACGGGTGGATCAAGGCGAACGAATGGGTAAAAGAATATGCGGTTTTTATGGAGCTCAAACGCACGTACCGCGAAGCGTCCTGGAAAGAATGGCCGCAAAAATACCGCCGGCTGTCATCCGCACAGATCGCCAAACGATGGAACGATCCGGCGCTCAAATCGGCACACGTGTTTTACGCCTGGCTTCAAATGCGCACCGCGCAGCAATTCAAAAAAGCGGCCGATTATGCGGCGGACAACGGGGTGATTCTGAAAGGCGACATTCCGATCATGATGAACGAAGATTCCGCCGACGCCTGGGCGCATCCCGAGTTTTTCGACGACACGCTGCGCGCAGGTTCGCCGCCTGACGGTCCGAATCCGGTGGGTCAAAACTGGGGATTTCCAATATACCGGTGGGACAATTTGGCAAAATCCGGCTATTCGTGGTGGAAACAGCGACTCGTCAGCGCAGCGCAATATTATAAAGCGTACCGCATCGATCACGTGCTGGGTTTTTTCCGCATTTGGGCAACGAGCGAACGCGAAACGACCGCCGCGCTCGGGCACACGCAGCCTTCCGCGCCGATAACGCAGGCGGAACTTGCCGCCGCAGGCTTCGACGACGACCGGATCCGCTGGCTCAGTCAGCCGCACGTGCCCACGCGTTCCATAAAAGCGGTAAACGGCGGCGATTATTTGGGAACGCACGGACTGCTGCACAAGCTGATGGACCGCATCGGAACGGAAGAACTCTGGCGGTTCAAACCCGAAATTGCCGGCGACAAGGATATTTGGGAAACGCCGGACGTCCCCGATCCGGTAAAAGCGAAACTCGCCGAGCACTGGAGAGATCGTACGCTGACGCAGATTCGCCCCGGAACGTATTCGCCGCTGTGGACGTACCGCGAAACGTCCGCCTGGAAATCGCTGTCTCAGGACGAACAGCACAGACTCGGCACGCTGATCGCGGATAAAAACGCACGGATGGAACGGCTGTGGGAAGCGCAGGCGCGCACCCTGCTGGGCGAACTCACCGGAGTTACGGACATGATAGCCTGTGCCGAAGATCTGGGAGCGAATCCCGAATCGCTGCCGCGCGTTCTTGCGGATCTTTCGATCATGCGGCTGTGCGTCGTGCGCTGGTGCAGACACTGGGAACAGCCGGGGCAGCCGTTCACCCGATTTGAAGCGTATCCCGCGCTGAGCGTCGCAACCTCGTCGGTGCACGACTCCTCCACGCTCAGGCTGTGGTGGCTTACCGAAAGCGACGCGCACGATTTTTTCGGAAATTTTCCGCCCGATGCCCGCGGCTCGAATTTCACTGCCGAACGGAACCCGCCCGCCCCTCCCGGTTCGTACACACCGGAAACGGCGCGCTATCTGCTGACGGAAATCGCCCGGGCGAACAGCCGGTTCTGCATCCATCCGATACAGGACTTGCTCGGCCTGAGCCGAACGTATTACGCCGCCGATCCGCAAAAGGAGCGCGTCAATATTCCCGGCAGCGTATCCGAGTTCAACTGGACGTACCGGCTGCCGGTTCCGATTGAAACGCTCGCACAGGACGCGGCGCTTATCGGCGCCGTCAGACAGATCGCCGACGCTCATTCGGCCGCGCACGGTTCGGTCTGAGCGCTGATTTCCGATTTTACGGAATGTTTTTTACCGCAACAGGCGTTTATGGTATATAATAACGGAACGGATACTTGCAGCGCGCGAACCGGCTGCAGGCGGTTCCGCAGCACATTGGGAGATAAAACGGATTTATGGATGTATACGTATTAGAAGAACGATTTAAAACCGACGGAGTTTCCGTAAATGAATTCCACGTTGCAAAAACGATCCGCGACGAATGCGGATTCGACGGAACCTTATTCGCCTCAACCGGAAACGTCATTCTGGCAAACTTCAAAAACGTCAGGATTTTCGCACAAAAAATCAACGACCTGATAGAATCCCGTTCGCAAAATCACGCGGAAGCCGGCAAAAAAATGATAAAAGCAGGACAGCTCAACGCGATGGGATTAATCGACGAGATTTTCCATTACGTGTGCGCGCTGTTCCGGCGCGACGCGAATCCGACCGCGTTCGACGAACTGCTTTCGTCGCTCGACGAAGCGTACGGAAAAAAATCCGTAGACGCACTGCTGCGCTCCTTTACCGACGATTTTCCGCCGACCGCCGTCTACAACGGCAGCACGTCGGCCGACGACT
This sequence comes from Treponema brennaborense DSM 12168, assembly GCF_000212415.1. Classification (NCBI taxonomy): domain Bacteria; kingdom Pseudomonadati; phylum Spirochaetota; class Spirochaetia; order Treponematales; family Treponemataceae; genus Treponema; species Treponema brennaborense. The sequence continues at coordinate 2,654,041 of NC_015500.1, forward strand.
ATCTTGCCGCCGACGCGGTGGACGCAGCCACGGGCCGCACGAGGTCGAACCGTGTCGCAACGCTTGAAGAACTCGTACTGCTGCGCCTTGCCAACGAAAACCCCGCGTTCAAACCGTTTTATCTATTGTTCGACGACGCGAAACTCACGCGGAATCCGCTGTACGCGCTGTCCTGGACGCACGTCAAGCAGTTTTTCAAAAAACAGCCGATATTCGGGCCGAACGGCGTAGACCTCGTTTCGATGCTCAAAGAGCCGGTCGTCTTCAGTCCGCACAGTCTTAAAGGCCAGCTCGACTACATCCGCACGCATTGGGAAAGCGTACTCGGCGAATGGCTCAAACGGCTGCTTGCCGGCATCGATATGATAAGCGAAGAAGAAAAACCCGGCTGGGCGCCGATGAGCGGCGGAGCGCCGGAAATGGCACCGTACGATTACGGTGCGCTGCAAAAAGAATACGAACGGTTCAGTCCCGATCGCGAATGGATGCCCAGAGTCGTCCTCATGGCGAAAACCGTTCTCGTCTGGCTCGACCAGCTTTCCAAGCAATACGGACGAGACATTACGCGCCTCGATCAGATTCCCGATGAAGAACTCGACATGCTCGCCGCGCGCGGATTCACCGGACTGTGGCTCATCGGCCTGTGGGAACGGTCGCACGCGAGCCAGCGCATCAAGCAGATCTGCGGAAACCCCGAAGCCGCCGCAAGCGCATACAGCCTGTACGATTACGACATAGCGCAGGGACTCGGCGGCTGGGACGCGCTTGATAATCTGCGCAGGCGGCTCTGGCGCCGCGGAGTCAGGCTCGCCTCGGACATGGTTCCCAACCACACCGGCATGGATTCGCGCTGGATAAACGAGCGGCCGGACCTGTTCGTGCAGACGAGGGACTGTCCGTTCCCCGGCTACACGTTCAACGGCGAAAATCTGTCTTTGAACGACCGAATCGGCGTGTATCTTGAAGATCATTATTACCGAAAGGACGACTGTGCCGTCGTATTCAAACGCGTCGATCATTACACCGGCGATGTCCGATATATCTATCACGGAAACGACGGCACCGGAATGCCCTGGAACGACACGGCACAGATCGATTTTCTGAACCCTGAAGCCCGCGAAGCGGTCATTCAGGAGATTCTGCACGTCGCACGAAACTTTCCGATCATCAGATTCGACGCGGCGATGGTACTCGCTAAAAAACATATCCGCCGCCTGTGGTATCCGGAACCGGGACAGGGCGGAGATATCGCCAGCCGTTCCGAATACGCCGTCGGTCGCGACGAATTTGAGGCGCGCATTCCCGAAGAATTCTGGCGCGAAGTGGTGGATCGCGTCGCTTCCGAATTACCCGACACATTGCTGCTCGCCGAAGCGTTCTGGATGATGGAAGGTTATTTCGTACGCACGCTCGGTATGCACCGCGTGTACAACAGTGCGTTCATGAACATGCTCAAACGCGAAGACAACGCGAAATACCGCGCCACGATAAAAAATACGATCGAATTCGACCCGCAGGTTTTGAAGCGTTTCGTAAATTTCATGAACAATCCGGACGAAGAAACCGCCGTCGCCCAATTCGGTAAAGACGGCAAATATTTCGGCGTCTGCACGCTGATGGTCACGATGCCCGGCCTGCCCATGTTCGGGCACGGTCAAATCGAAGGCTTCAGCGAAAAATACGGAATGGAATTTACCAAAGCGTATTGGAACGAAACGCCGGACGAAAACCTGATCGCCCGACACGAACGGGAAATTTTCCCGCTCATGAAAAAACGCTATTTGTTCGCCGAAATCGAAAATTTCCTGTTTTACGACGTGTGGAACGACGGGCAGGTTAACGAAAACGTATTCGCTTACTCCAACCGCTGCGGAACGGAACGCGCCGTCGTTTTCTACAACAACGTGTATCAGCAGGCTTCCGGCTGGATCAAGCATTCCTGCCCGTACGCGGTGAAAACCGGCAGCGGCGAAAACGATATCCGCAAAGAAGTCCATACGATAGGCGAAGCGCTCGGATTGTTGCCCGATCCGCGCAATTACTGCATTTTCCGCGAACAGCGCAGCGGCCTTTGGTTTATCCGTTCGGCGCTCGACATTTGCAGCAACGGGCTGTACGTGCATTTGGACGGATTCGAGTCGCAGGTTCTGATGGATATTTCACAAGTGAGCGACGATGAAACGGGTAAATACCGCATACTGTGCGACACGCTCGGCGGAAGGGGCGTTGCCGATATGGAAACGGCGCTGCGTGAAATATTCCTGAAAGATCTGTACAAGGCGTTTACCGACGCGGCGACATCCGAATTCTTTGAAGCAATCCACTTATCGTGTCTGCCCGCGACGCATCTGAAAGCGCGGAAACTGACCGCGCCTGCACTGAAAGACGTACTTGAAACGCTCAAACCGTCCGCGCTCGTATGGTTTGAAACGCTCGACGCGTTTATTCACGGCAATTACGGCGCGTCCGCGGTACTCGGCGGAAGGGATTGCGGCAAAAAAATTCCGGCTGAAAAAATCTGGAAAAACGTTGAAAAACGCCTGACTGCAATCGTCCGGACGGCGGAGATCGCGCAAAAAACGGCAGCCGCGCAAAAAGCCGCGGTAAAAAAAGAGGCTCTCCTAAAAGAAAACGCTCAAGACGACGCGGCACGCAAGAGCGACACGGCGTTTACGGTTTCCCTGTACGAAGGAATGCTCGAACGGCCCGCCTGCCCCGAAATGCTGGCCGCATTCGCGCTGCTGTACGCGGCAAAAGACGTACTGGGCAGCAAAGCCACCGCCGGCAGCGCGGCGGATCTTATCGAGTTATGGGGACTGGAACGCAAGCTGCAGGATCTGCTGATGAACGAAAACGTTCCCGCAGCCGACTCGTTCGTTCCGCTTAAAACGATTCTTTCCGTGCTGCGCGTATGCGACATCGCGGCGGCCGTACCGCTGAACGAAGCGGGAGAAGCGACGCCGAAAGCAATCAAAGCGGCGGCGGGAACGGTTGCGGATCACATCGTACACGGTAAGTACGCGCCGCTCACCGCAGGGACGAACAGCTTCGACAACGTGCTGTGGTTCAACGCGGAGCGCATGACGGATACCGTCTGGTATGCAATCTCCGTTCCCGCGTTTTTTGCCGCCGGCGACGTTTCCGTATCGCTTCTGGCGAAACTGTCCGCACTGCTGAGCGGTGCACAGGTAAAAGCCGAATACCGCGCGGCGGCGTTTACGGAACTGCTGCCGCTGCCGGAAAAAGCACGGGGAGCAAAAAAAACCGCCGGGAACGGAAGCAAAATCACCGGTCGTCCGGCGCGCACGGGTACCGCAAAATCCGACGCGCCGTCCTCCCCGGCAAAAAAACCGAAAAAATAAACCGGTACGGTCCGCCGTCTGCGCTGTGCGCGTTCCGCGCCACGCGGACGACCCGCCGATCCATAAAACCGCCGGTTTGCACAGGCGCCGTGCGCGTTCCGCGCCACGCGGACGGCCCACCGATCCATAAAACCGTCGGTTTGCACAGGCAACGGTACGGTATGCCGGTTTGCGCAGGCGCCGTGTTGAAAGGGTTCCGGCGCAGCGGAAAAAGAACAGCCCGTGTTTTTCAGCAAAACGCCGAAAAACACGGGCTGTTTTCATATACGGAGACGGTCAGCCTTTCAATTCCGCACATATCCTTATTACGTGCGAAAGCTCCGGCGGAATCCGCTTTACCGGCGTTACCGGTTCCAAAAGGGCGGCGATATGCGCCGGAATTTCGGGAGCTTCTCCGCAGCAGCGGCGGATTCGGTCAACGTGAAACGCCGGATGATCGCGCGCAACGAGCACCACCGTACTGTCGTCCGTATGGAACGCGTCGATATGGTTTTTCGCCGCCGCATACGCGCCGGACGTTTCGCCGTCCGCGAATTCACCGTATTTCATGAAAAGTTCTTTGCAGGCGGCTTCGCGCTCCGTCTGAGAAACGGGAACGGGAAAGACCATGCCTTTCAGCACGGCAGGGTTCGTAAAAAATACTTCCTCCAGCCGCTCAAGATTCGAGGGACTGGCCGGATCCGCCGGTCCGCGGTTTTCAAGCGGAACGACCGCGTCCAGCACTTCGCACCGATTGAACGGATCAACGGTCAAAGACGGCGTGCATTCGGTGATAAAACCGTTCACCGGCAGCGAGAACTTCCAGCCGTACAAGCCGGCTGCAAGATTACCGTAATTGCCCGGCGCGAGTGCGTAAAAAATATCTCCGAACACCTTTTTTTTAAGCCGTGAAAACGCGTACATATAAAAAAACGTCTGCGGCAGCAATCGGCCGATATTCGCCGTGTTCACCAACGTAAGCCCGTACGACGAAACCGCTTCGCGGTCGGCAAAAACGGCTCCGACGAGCCGATTACATTCTTCAACCGTCCCGTCCACTTCGACCGGATATACGTTTCCGCCGTTCCAGACGCAGTCGCTCTCATTGAATCCGCGCATCGTACCCTTAACGTACAGCAAAACGGCTTTCAGATGTTTTTTACCGCGCATCGCCTGTACGACGCTGGCGCCGATTTCTCCGTCGGTAACGGCGACCACGATCGCGTTTTTATCCTGCATCAGCAGCGTGTATTCCAAGCAGGCCGCCAAATACGACACGCCGAAATCCTTATGCGAACCGGTCGGGCCGGTAAACAGTTCAAGCTGATACAGAGAATCGTCGAGCCGGCGGAATCCGGGACTGAACGGAAACGCGCCGGTCGCAATCGCTTCCGATATGATCGGGCTGAATTCTTCCTTTATAAGAGCGGAGGTAAGAGAACCTGCGAGAGAAGCAAAAGACGTTTTGTCGTTCAAATAATAGACCCACGGCCCCAAATTATCCGCGTACGCGGGCACGTACAAACCGCCGTCGGGAGCCATACAGTCGGTAATCGCCTGAGAGAAACTCACGACGTTTTTGCGGTCACGGGTACTGACGAACTGCATTAAAACCTCCTATAAAAATCCGAGTGCATTCGCAACGTTATACGATTTTAACACATCGACGGAGGAAGTACCAGATACTTCTTTACGAAAGTATGCGGACGGTACGTCATCTTTGCCTGCCGAAGTCCCTCGTTGCCCAAATCCTGTTCTCGATTAACGTATTGTACCGAAGGCGGAAGCTGCAGCGCCTGCGCCTGATTGACGAATTGGTAAATTCCCTTATAACTGTTTATTCCTTTTTCAAACAGATCGATGAACATGGTTCCGCCGGCGGAAATTTCCCCCACCGAAAATCCGGCCGGAACACCGTCGGCATACGCGACTATGCCGGAAAATCCGAACAGGGAAAAATGTTCAAGCGCGTACAGACATTGCGCGTAATCGCCCGGATCTTCAGCCGGACGCGTCTGTTTCCAGCTTTCGAGTACGGAAAGCGCGTCGGGCAGCGTATACGTATCCAGCGGTTTCACCTCCGAAGCATACGAATTGATGAACGCGTTTACCAAATTTTTCTTTTTATGAAACGCTTTGCCTGAAAGCGCCGCAAGTTCCGCGCGGATATAAACGTAATCGAAGTTATCCCGATCTTCAGCTATTTGAAACCCCTCCCGCTCAAGCTCGGCGGAACCGCGGACGTATAAAGCGGCGTCCATATTTTTCCAATAACCGAACCCTGCAAACAATTCGGCACGCTGTGCTGCGGAAGGCGGGTCGCCCATGACCCAGAAAAAGGAAGCACCGAGGTCTTTTCCGTTAAAAACGCGCACGGGCCCGGTTCCGGCTACGGCGAGCGACGTTTCGGAAAGTCTTGCAATGCGGTACGCGTACTTGTTACTGTCCAAAAATATATTTGCAAACGTAAATTCACTTACTTCAGTTTTCAGATTACGGCAAAAAGCCGTCAATTCGTCACGCATATCGACGCTGACCGGCAAAAATTCGGGAAAATCGGGGATAGAATTCATATATAGAAGATAGCGATTTTCCGGTAAAAAGTCAAAATATCCGGCGAATTTAAAACCTGCCGAAACACACAGAGAACCGGTTGCCGCACTCTGCAAACCGGCCGCCGCACTCCATACACTTACACTCGCGGTACCCGTCGCTCGCCGCCGCGACGGCTTGCAGCAACGGATAAAATATCGTACCATATCGGTATGAAACCCGCAATTTTGAGCGCACCTTTTACCGACGCATTGCTGGCACGTTTTCTCAAATACGTGCAGATATGGACAACCAGCGACAGTTCCCGTTCCGACGCGGGAACCGTCCCGTCTACCGAGCGGCAAGCCGATTTTGCACAACTTTTGGCACAGGAACTGCGAACGCTCGGCGTATCCGACGTTACCGTAACCGCACATTCGTACGTCTGCGCCCGCATTCCGGCAACTCCCGGCATGGAAGACGCGCCGGCCGTCGGTTTTTTGGCACATCTGGACACGACGGAAGAGGTGAGCGGGCTGAACGTCCGCCCCAACGTTCTGGAAAACTATCAAGGTACGCCGATCCGGCTTGCGGACGGAGCCGGGCTCGATCCTGCCCAAGACGCGGCGCTCGCCCGTGCAGCGGGCGACACGATCATCACGTCCGACGGGACGACGCTGCTCGGCGCGGACGACAAGGCGGGCATCGCAATCATCATGAGCGCGGCGGAGGAACTGCTCAAAACCGCTCCGGACGGAAAGCCCGCGCTGCCGCACGGTACGGTCGAAATCGTATTTTCTCCCGATGAAGAAACGGGGCACGGCATGGATCACGTACCGCTCGGCTGGTTTACTGCGCGGCAATGCTACACCGTAGACGGCGGACAGGCCGGAGAAATCGAAGCGGAATGTTTTAACGCCTGGAAAAGCGAAATCACGTTCAGCGGAAAAGCAAAGCACACCGGAACAGCGCGCCCCGACATGGTGAACGCCGTCACGATGGCTGCGGATTTCATTTCGTTTCTGCCGCGGAACGAAGCGCCGGAAACCACCGATTCGTATCAGGGATTTTACGCTCCCATGGAAATAACCGGCCATCTGGAATCGGCGGCCGTTACGCTTTTTCTCCGCGACTTCGACACGGAGGGAATGAAACGGCGGCTGCAAAACGTCGAAACGTTTGCCCAAGCGATTGAAAAAAAGTTTCCCGGTGCAAAAGTTTCCGTAACGCACACGCAGCAATATCTGAACATGAAAGAAAAAATCGACCAATGTCCGGCTATAACGGAAAATCTGGTGCAGGCGGTGCGGCAGGCGGGATTGGAACCGGTATTCAAACCGATACGCGGCGGTACCGACGGCGCGCGGCTTACGGAAATGGGCATTCCCTGCCCGAACATTTTTACCGGCGGACACAATTATCATTCGCGCACCGAATGGGCGGCGTTGTCACAAATGGCGTACGCCGTTCAAACGGTGCTGAACTTGATCCGATTGCAGACCGGAACCGTAATGTCCGTTTCAAAATAAGCCGAAAATAAAACGACTGCGTGCGCTCACTCATACCGCACGCCGGGAATTTTTCAGAGGAGTAATCATGAAACACTATACGCCGAAAGGAGTTTGTTCACGTAATATAACGTTCGACATCGTCGACGGCGTCGTTACCGGAGTTGCGTTTGAAGGCGGCTGCAGCGGAAATTTGCAGGGAATCGGTAAATTGGTAGAAGGTATGCCGGTTGCGGAAGTCGTATCGCGGCTTAAAGGCATCCGCTGCGGTTTCAAATCGACCAGCTGCCCGGATCAGCTCGCCCGTGCATTGGAGAACGAACATGAATAATCCGTACGAATACCGAATTGAAGGCGGATTCCCGATCAAAGGAACCGTTACGGTAAGCGGCAACAAAAACGCCGCCCTGCCGTGCATCGCGGCGGCGCTGCTCACCGCGGAACCGGTCGTTTTGCAGAACGTGCCCGATATAAAAGATACCGGCGTCATGCTGCAAATTCTTGAAGCGCTCGGTGCTTCGGTAAAAAAGATCGCCGCCAACGCCTGGGAGATCTGTGCCGCCGATCCGATCCGCACCGAAATTCCGCAGGAACTTTCAAAAAAACTGCGGGCGTCGATCCTATTCGCCGGCCCGCTCACGGCGAGAACCGGCAAGGCAACACTGCCTCCGCCCGGCGGCGACGTCATCGGACGGAGGCGGCTCGACACGCACTTTCTGGCGCTCACTGAACTGGGAGCGCGCGTGGCGGTAAACGGACAGTTCGCGTTTACCGCGAACAAACTGGTGGGAGCGGACATTTTTCTTGACGAAGCGTCGGTTACCGCCACGGAAAACGCCGTCATGGCGGCCGTGCTTGCCGAGGGACACACGATCATCACGAACGCCGCAAGCGAACCGCACGTACAGGATTTGTGCAAAATGCTGAACGCGATGGGCGCAAAAATCGGCGGCGTCGGCAGCAATATTCTGGAAATAGACGGCGTTACCGAATTGCACGGCTGCACGTACCGCATCGGCCCCGATTACATGGAAATAGGTTCGTTTATCGGACTCGCGGCGGCTACGCGCGGCAGCGTTACCATATGCGGCGTTGAACCGCGCGATCTGCGCCCGGTCAAATTGGCGTTCGGAAAGCTCGGCATCACGTGGCATATCGAAGGCGATTCGCTCACCGTTCCCGTCGGACAGGCGATGCAGGTAAACACGGATTTGGGCGGTATGATTCCCAAAATAGACGACTCACCGTGGCCCGGATTTCCGCCCGATCTGACGAGCATAATGACGGTCGTCGCGACGCAAGTTGAAGGAACCGTCCTGATTCACGAAAAAATGTTTGAATCGCGGATGTTTTTCGTCGACAAGCTGATCGGCATGGGCGCGCGCATCACGCTGTGCGACCCGCACCGCGCCGTCGTGTCGGGGCCGTGCACGCTGCACGGTGATCATCTGGTTTCACCCGACGTGCGAGCAGGCATGGCGATGGTCATTGCCGCAATGGCCGCGCACGGCGAAAGCGTTATCAGCAATGTGTATCAGGTCGAACGCGGCTACGAACATCTGATCGAACGTCTCCAAAGTCTCGGCGCTCATATTGAAAAAGCCGACTGCGGTGATTAGTCCGATTTCAGGCACCGCCGATAGCTCCGAACCGTACGCAGCTGTTCCGCTGCAATCCGGCGTCCGAATCGCGCACAGGCTGCGTACCGTTTACCAGCCGCGCGCCGCCGCGACCGTTTCGTACGCGTGCTGAATGCGTATAAAAGCCGAACGGGCGATTTCCTGTTGCCGTTCGGGCAGGCACGCAAGCGTATCGGGATGATAGAGCGAAACGAGCCGGCGATGCGCCGCTTTTACGTCCGCATCGGAAGCCGCCGACGGAATATCGAGGATCAGATACGCGGCGGCAATTTCGTTTGAAACGGTGCGCCGCCCCAAAAGTTCCGCAAGATATGCCGACGGTTTTCTGCCCCGTTCGGCTTCGTTCCAGCCGAATTCCAAAGCGGCAAGCAGCGTGAACACACGCTCAACCGGCACGGCGCTCTCGTTTTGCTTTATGAGCGCCGCCAGACATTCCGTTAAAAGATCCCCGTTCAAACTCTCGGCCTCACTTGCGGGCCGGCACAGACTGAACCAATCGGCACCGCCGATAATTCCGAAACAGGCACGCAACTGTTCCGCCGCGATCTGCGCGTCCGAAACGCAGTATACGGCGAGCGCGCACACCAGTTCCGCTCCGCAAAACGGTTCGGTAATACCGGAAACGGCGTCCCGGCTGCCGCTCCCGCGAGAAGTCGGATTATCGGCCGCCTTTTTGCGGCGCACGTCTTCGCGCACCCGATCGACGATAATATCGGCCGCCCAGCCGATCGCGAGCCCCGCGGCGGCTCCGCCCCAACCGGCAAGAAGACCGACCAAACCAAAAACGACGCGGCACGCGTATTTTTGCAGCGGAAACTTACGCATCGTGCCGGGAAACGAACAGGACTGCCGCGGCGAACACTGAAACCAGCGCTATTCCCAAAATCATCGGAGCCGCCCAAACACCGAACAAGCTTATCAGTCCGTAATTGAACAATGTACCGCAATATCCGGCCGCTTGCAGAACGGCGTACGCTACGGCCGTAAACAGCGGGATCGGAAACAACCATGAAAACCGGAACTGCCGGTTTTTCACGATCCGGTAATTCCATCCCAACACCGCCGTCAGGATAAAAAGTGCAAGATAATACACGGGCCGGCACGCCCTGAAACAGGCCGCCTGACCGTACACTTCCCGCGAAAACCCGTATCCGGGCGCTTTTCCGGCGAACCTGAACAGATCCGTCAGCACCATATCGGACGAATCAAGAGAAACGTTCTTCAAAAGCAAAAATTCCTGAAAAGGCATCGGAAGTACCAAATAATTGCACTCTGCAAATTCCGTGTACGACGCCGCACCGTCGGCGAACGTAAACACCGGTTTCTGCACGGAAGTTTGCCGGCTGCGATCCGTCGATTCCAGCATAATGTACGGTACGGCGATATTTTTTCCGCTCAAACCGAGCTTTTTTTGAAATTCGGCGTCAAACACCGATACGGACTGTGCAACCATTTTCGCACACGGTACGTAAAACGAAAATTCAAACGTTCCGTTCCGTGTGTACGCATAAACGGTCAGCGAACGCAAATACTGCACCAAACCGCCGAGCTGCCGCGCCGACGCTACGCCTCTTATATATACCGCAAAAAAACCGCCGTTCGGACGCGGTACGGAAAAATACATATCTTCCGTATCCTCAAAAATGCGGGAAACGGGAATTTCGTCAAAGAAAAAATACTTTTTCGCCATTTCAGCCGAAGCGATCCGATAATAGCGGTCTACATCGGGATCGTCGGCGTACGCTTCGGACAACGAGCCGAACGCATAATAGGCCTGCAGCACGTCGCCGGACATAAGCATCCGGTACGCCGCCTTCTTCCGCGCGAACAACCGTTCCGCCGCCGGATCTTCGGAGCGTTCCGTTTCTTCTATCCGATTCCAGGCATCGGAGGCCAGTATTTTCGCTTCATTGGCGTTTGCAGAACCGGCTTCGGCGAACGCATAAGCAAGGCTTGCGTAATAATGCGCGTCGAGCCACGACTGCTGCCCGTACAGCAGCCGGGCGCGGGTCAGCAGTTCGTAAGACGAACCGTTATCGCCCTCGGCAGGCAAATCCGCACCGGGAATCGCCGTATCGGAAACCGCGGGTTTGACCGGATAACCGCCGAGTTTCAATTCGCACAATTCGCGCAGCCGCAACGCTGCGTCCGAGCGCGGAAACAAATGCTGTGCGGACAGTGCGTACTGCAGCGCAACGGTGAACGACTCGCCGGCTGCGGACGTTTCCGCGGCGGCAAGATATTCACGATACAGCGCGGGAGCCCGTTCTTTTTCATGAAGCGAACGGGTCAGCAGCGGAGAGGCCAATTCCTGTGCAAAAATGATCGCCGCAACGCCGTACAATGCGGAGAACGCAACCGTTCTGAACCGCTCGAACATTACGGGAGAAAACCGCACAGCCGGTTTTTTATCCTGCCTGCTGAAAACGACCGCGTACGCAACGACCGAAGCGCTTATCAGCGCTGCCGGCAGAACATCGCAGAAAAACAGCAGGCTGCGAATCCATTTGTACGCAGCCGCCGAATCGGGCAGCAATTCAGGCAGCGTACCCGAGAAAAAACCGACACACAGGCACACGACCAGAACGAAAGCCGCGTATGCACAGCAGATACCGAGAATGCGTTTCATGACTTCGGCTCCCGATTCGGATCAACCCTGAACACGGCCAGCACGATACCGATAACCGCGCAAATCGCGAACAGCACCCCGTTCAGAAGCCAAAGCGGCAGCCCCGATGCCTCAGAAAGATAAAAATACCGGCCCGAATGATACGCCGCGTTAACGGCACACACCGCAAACAGGCCCACGGTAACCGCCGCCGTATTCAGCAGCCGCCACTTGAACACGCGCCGCAGCCCCACCAGCGAAAAGAGCGCGAGCCCTGCCGAAGCAAATTGCAGCCATGAAAGGAATCCGGCCGACACGTATTTCACCGCCTGAAGCCGCAGCAAGTCAAACGCGGAAAAAATCTTTTTCAGAAACGGAGGATTCCGCAGAGACTTCAGTATGAGCAAATCGGAAAACGGCCGGGCCGCCGTTACGTCCAGCGCTACGTTTTCAATACGAAGTACGCGGCTTTCCGAACCGGTAAAACCTTCAAGATCGATAAAAATGCCGTCACCGGTTTCCGTTTCAGGATACACGGCCGAGTAAAAGAAAACGCCGTCCCGGTCCGGACGGAAATATTTACGGCTCGGTATTTCACTCTGCCAGATTTCAAGCGGCGTCCACTGCCGATCGGATTCGTACACGCAGAACGGAATGATGCCGAGCCAGGCGACGGCACCCCACACGAAGCACGCCGCGGCGGATGAAAAACGGCTTCCGGGATGCCGGATCGTATACGTAACCATAAAAAACTGAGCCGCAAAAGCGGCGAACGCACACGAAGAACATAAAGCTGCCAAAACCAACCCGCCCGGCACGGAAGCGGGCGGCTGTCCTGCCACCAAAAGCGCCGAGTGAATGAATAAACTACATAAACAAGTACCGGCAAGAGCGCAGCCGATGCATACTGCAAAAAAAACGCCGGTCAGCGATAGAAACATTTTCATCAATTACAGGATACCACGAAGTCGGCACAAATACAACAATCCGTTCTGCAATTCAAATCATTTTTTCCGTACCGAACGCGAACGAACAGGTTTTTCAATAGTTTTCCACAGACTTTCCCCATGAAAAACGGCGGAGGAACCGTTCGGAAGAACGCTTCCGCGAAGAAAACCGTCTCCCATTTAAAATAAAAAAAAGCAAGTCTTTATTATATAATAAAATAAAAACCCGCTTTTTCATACGAACCGAATAAAAAAATCAGTATTTGTATAAAATCTAAAAAAACTCTATCACTTCAGGACTTTTCCACAACTTGTGCACAAAATCAACCCAAAAAGACCTGTCCCTGATTGTCGATCGCCAGAATCGATTTACATTCCGAACACCGAAAGCGGCCGGCCTTCGTCGTTTTAAGACGCTTTGAACACACCGGGCAGGCAAATATTTTCGGAAACACACTGTTCGTTAAAGACGGCTCCTGTCGGAAAAAAGAGACCGCTTCGTCTTCGTTTTCCTTGATATTGAAAAACTGCGAAAAACCCAGCAATTGAAACACTTCATACACTTTCGGCTGGATGCGCAGCAGTACGATATCGCCGCCTTTAGGCTTCACTTTGCGCAGAAACGCAGTAAACGAACCGATACCGGTCGACGAAACGTAATTCAATGAAGAACAATCAAAAATCAGATTGATAAAATTCGATTCAACGATCGCGTTAACCCTTTTCCGAAAAAAGGTCGAATTGTATGTATCTATATAACCGTTCAAACGAATGACAATGCCTTGTTCTACGGGTTCACACTTTTGCAAAGATATTTTCAGGCTTTCGTCCTTTTCATCATCAAATCCGGGAACTAAATTATTATTATTGCTCATATAACTATCCGAAGAAACCTGGATCTCCTTTACATTATGATATCAGGGAAAAATTCCTTGATAATAGTATACTACTTTTCATGATAATGTCAAACCATAATATGGTAATTTTAGAGAAAATCAGGGAACCCAGCCGGCGTCCACATTGAGCAGCGCACCGTTTATTTCCGGCGTTTTCAGCAGAAACAGCACCGCTTCCGCAATTGCTTCCGGTGCGATCATTGCGCCGGTCGGCATTTTACGCGCCAAAACGGCCTTCAGCGAGTCCGGCTGATATTCGGTATCGGTAAAACCGGGCAGAACGGCGTTGCACGATATGCCGAAAGCCGCGTAAGAAGCGGCGACGGATTTTACCAGACTGCACACCGCCGTCTTTGCACCGCCGTACGCGGCGTTCGTACGGAACGCGTTGATCACGTGAGTACGGGTGCCGCCCATCAGCATGATGCGGCCCCAGCGTTTTTCCTGCATGTGCGGAAGCGCCGCCGAAACAAGGCAGCCCGGCAGCGTGTAATTCAGCGCCGCCACATCAATCCAGTCGGCGCAGGACATCCGGTCGAGCGGTTTTTGCAGGAACGGGCCTGTGCAGACGCACAGGATATCCGCCGAACGGACGGCGTCGTATACGGCTGACGATTCCAGCTGCGGCAGCAACGCTGCGCTGAACCGCTGCGTCAGCGGCTGCACGGGAACGGAAGCGGCAAGTTCCGCACATAATGCGGCAAATCGGGCGGAATCACTGCCGCCGTGCACGGTCAAAGCGGCGCCTTCGCGAGCCAGCAGCCGCGCAACGCGCGCACCAATGCCCCCCGATCCGCCGATAATCACCGCGCGGCGATCTTTAAAAGTACACATGTTTTTATTGTAGCGCAAATCCCGAAAAAAAAGTATAGTAACCGCATGGATTTATCCCGAATTTGCATCGTTTTAGCGCATCCGGAAGAGAGCCGGAACGTCGGCGCCGTCTGCCGCGCCATGGCGAACTCCGGCATGAAAAAACTCCGCATCGTCGGCAAAAAACAGGACTACGACGACGAACGGGTCCGGATTTTGGCCATTCACGCCGCCGGCATCTGGGAACGGGCGGAGTTTTTTGAAACGATTACCCAAGCGACGGCGGACTGCCCGCTTTCAGCCGGAACGACGCGCCGGAAAGGGAAAAAACGCAAAAACATGCTGCTGCTTCCCGAAGAATTCGCGCGGCAGGCGGCGGCAGTGCCGGGTGCGGCCGTCGTGTTCGGCAACGAACGGACGGGATTGACCGACGAAGAACTTGCCGAATGCACGGTCGGCGTTACCATTCCCTCGCACGAATCGTTTGCGTCGCTCAATTTATCGCATGCAGTCCAAATTATCTGCTACACGCTGTTCCGCGCGGCGCGGACGCGGTCTCCCGGATACACACCCGTTCCTCTCGACAGACTCGACGCGGCGGTCGGCACGATCGCCGACGACTTGCGGAAAATCGGTTTTTTCAGCGTAACCGGCCGTGCCGACATGGAACGGTTCTGGCGGTCGATTCTGGCACGCGCCGCGCTGTCGGAAGGAGAATGCCGTTATATTGAAAAAATTTTCGACAAAGCGGCGGGGCTCGCTTCAAAAAACGGCGCGTCGGAGCCGGCGGATCAGAAAGCCGAATTGAATACGACGTGCTGATCCTGCACTACGGCGGACGGACTTATCAGACAAGCCCGCGTCAGACAGTTTTTCAGTTCGCGGATATTGCCCGGCCAGTTGTAATCGCACAATTTACGCAGCCCGGCGGCGGAAAGCGTTTTACGGTACGGAACCAAAAAATGCTCGGCAAGCACCGGAATATCGGGTTTCCGTTCGCGCAGCGGCGGAATGAGAACGGGAATGACGGCGATTCGGTAGTATAAATCTTCCCGAAACCGGCGGCATTTTATCTGTTTCTGCAAATCCGCGTTCGTTGCAAACAGGAATCGGACGTTGCACTGCTGTTTTACCGGAGATCCGACGCGATAATAAGTGTTGTTTTCAAGTACGTGCAGCAGCTTGGGCTGCACCGGAACCGGCAGTTCCCCGATTTCATCCAAAAGCAGCGTCCCGCGCTCCGCATACGCAAAATATCCGTTCCGCGAAACGGCGTCCGTAAACGCCCCCGCAGCCGTACCGAATAATTCCGCTTCCGCAAGCTGCGCCGGAATGGACGCCATATTGACGGCGTGAAACGAATTGCCGGAGCGCAGCGACACGTTGTGAATCCGTTCGGCTATATACGTCTTGCCCGTTCCGCTTTCGCCGGAAAGCAGCAGCGGCGTATCGGTACGGGCAAAACGGGCGAGCAGATATTTCAACCGGTACATTTCCGGCGTCGTTCCTATGATGTCGGAAAATTCGGATTCATTAAATCCGAGCGTTTTACTCCACTCCCCGACACTCTGCTGGAGCCGTTCAAGCAGCGGATTCAGTTTTGCAGCCAAATACGCCGGCCGGCACGGCAGCGTAATGACCTCCTGAACGCCCAAACGGGAAAACCATCGCGTAAACTGCGAGCAGTCTTCAAAAGAAAGAAAAAAAACGGGAACGGCACCCGCACAGGAACAGAACCGCGCGATAGATTCGGGGCCGACGGTTGCTGCCAGTGCGTAATCGATTAAAATGAGAGCGGGAGGCACGGTCATGATTTCCGCACAGAATACGTCGAAATCACTATAATAGTAAAAACTGCAAAACAATCCGCACTGCCGGCACAAATCCCGTATCCGGCGGTCACACGAGTAGAGAAATACAGAACTTTTCAAAAACAACACTCTCCAGTAATATCTTTATTGATCCGGCTTTATGATTTTATACCATACCAATACTATTATATACCAGAAAAACGGAAAAACAAGAAATATTTTCAGCGGATTGTGGAGAATTTCACCCCAGATTTCAAGACCTTTATCAAATATTTTCGGAGAGACGTGTTTTACCCGTTTTGCAAAAATACCGATCATATCACGATAATATACGAACGTACTTGAAGAAAAACGGTTACGCCGGTGATACGGCCAGCAGTCCTTTTCGGAAACACCGTCGCTGATCAGAACTAAAGACGGAGAAGCTTTATAAATGGCCGAAACGATGTCGGGTTCGACGTGTTTGGGATAGTAACCGACGTATCGGCCGATAACGTGCAGACCGGGAAACGTCATCCGCACGTTGTGTTCCGCCTTGGACAGCGTCTTCTTGCGGTCGCCGAACAGATACACGGATTTGTATCGCGAATCGAGCGCGTTCAGAAACGAGATAACAGCCGAAAACGGATCGTAGCGCACCGGAACGGCCAGTTTCAAAAAAGACGCGCCGTGAAGCAGGCTCTTCGATACGGGCAATATCAGATCAGCGTTATTCACGCATTCGCGGAATTTCGCGTTGGAACGGGCTTTCAGCAGACCCCAGACCGATAAAAATATGATTTGCTTCGTTCCCGGTTTTTCCACCAGTTCAAGAATTTCCTGTTCGACTTGTTCGGGCGGTAAAATATCGATCGGTATTCTCAGCAGGGAAATCCGCTTTGTCGCCATGATGTATACTCCGTCAAAATGGTTTGCAATGCAGCGATTCCATACAGGGCTGCAGTTTCAGTACGCAATATGTTCGTGTCAAAATGCACCGGCGCGAATCCCGCACGCTGCAGTACGTCTATTTCGTCAGGCGAAAGTCCGCCTTCGCAGCCGACCGCCAGCGCGGCGGCCGTACAGGGTGCCGTCGGTTTTTCGGAAGTTCCGGAAGCGCACATACGAGCCGCACACGAATGAAGCGGCAGACAGCCGGCAGATTCTTCGTACAGCGCCACGGCGCACGGACGCGCCCCGCAGCGGCCGCTCCATAAACGGAGCGCGCCGTCCAAATCGAGCGGTTCCGCTACGGTTGTTTCAACGGGAGAACCGCTTTGCTGCCGCGCTTCACGCACGATGCGCTGCCAGCGCTCCCGGCGTTCGATGCAGTCGGATTTTTGAGACCGCGCGCCCCGCACCGGAACGATAACGGCGACGCCCGTTTCGGCAGCCTGCCGGACGATCAGATCCATCTTCTGCGCTTTGGGCATAAACTGAAACAGCCACAGCGGCGCACGGACACCGCCGTCCGCACCTTCGATCGCACCGGCCGGCACCCCCGTTTCGGCGGTAGCGCGCGCACCTTCGGAACGTGCGCCGCACCGTTCCAAGACCAACGCGCTTCCGGCCGCCTTCACTTCCGCGACGCGCATCCGGCACAATTCACCGCCGCTCAGCCGCACGTCGAGCGTGTCGTCCGGTTGCAGTCGCAATACGTTCCGCAAATACCGAAAATCCTTACCGGTAACGGTGATCCTGCCGCGGGGATCCGGTTCGGACGGAGCAATAAACTGCCGCATGTTACTCTTCCGAAGCGGAGCGGTCTTCCTGCAGCCGGGCTTCCTGCTGCAATTCTTTCAGCGTTTTTGCACCGGCAATCAGCGCCGGAAAATTATCCCGTTTCAGCACGTCGAGCGCCGCGTTCAGCTGCACGTCGAAATCCAGATCGTACAGCCGGGTTCCCTTTGTGCGGTCGGTCTCGATACGGATGAGGCGGCGCAGCACGCGCAGTTCGAGCGGATACGAAGCCGAAAGCGTTTCCGCAAAACGGGTGATGTCCTGCTCGCTCATGGAAGGATGCCGCTCGACGTATTCGGCAATCACCGAAGAGGTGATCAGCTCCACGTACGCTTTTTCTTCGGCTTCCGAAAGCGCGGGGAACGAAACTTCCATATCCGGCGGAATGCCGATCTTATCGATATTCGTGTCGCTCGGCGTGTAATACCGGGCGATCGTCAGTTTGATGCCGTCGGAATTCGGCAGCGGCACCGGCTGCTGTACGGAACCTTTTCCGAACGTACGCTCGCCGACCAAATACGCAAGATGGTCGTCTTTAAGCGCTCCGGCAAGAATTTCAGACGCGCTGGCGGAACCGCGGTTTATCAGAACCACGATCGGCACGTTCGCGCTCATGGTCGTCTTTTTTGCACTCGCCGTATAAACCGAATTTTCATACGCAAGGCGGCTTTTTGTCGTAACGATGGGCCCCGCGCTGATAAACTTATCGGCAACGTCGGCGACGCTGGTAATCAGCCCGCCCGGATTGTTCCGCAAGTCGATCACGAGCCCGGTAAAACCGTGTTGTTTGAACGAATCGAGCGCTTCCTGCACCCGCTCGGGCGTCTGCGGAGTAAACTCGATAATCCGCAGATACCCCGCATTGCCTATCATGCCGTATTTCACCGTGGGCACTTCAATGAGCGCACGCACGAGTGTTACCGGAAACTCCATCGATTTTCCGCGGCGAATCACCAAGTCCACGCTCGTGCCCACCGTTCCGCGCAGCATGGAAAGCACTTCGTCCATCGTGATTTCCGGAGTGGAAGTACCGTTTATCGAAACTATTAAATCTCCGGCCTGAATACCGGCTTTCCATCCCGGAGAATCTTCCACCGGAGAGGCGACTTCAACGTACGCGGGTTTTTCCGGCGTAGACGTATTGAGTTTCGTTATGGAAAGCCCGACACCGCCGAAATTGCCGACCGTCGTGTCGTTCAGCCCGCGCATCATGGACGTATCCATATACGAAGTATACGGATCTCCGAACGAATCAAGCAGACCTTTCATGGCTCCTTCGTACAAAACGGCGGGATCCACTTCGTCAACGTAATTGCGGTGCACGAAATCGAACACGCTGCCCAATAATTCGATATATTGGCGGCGTTTGGACGCATATTCGGACGTATTTTTAACTTCGGGTTCCGTTACCGGAGCGGGATTCTGGGCAAACGCGCCGACTTGCGGCAGAAATACCAGAACCGAAAAAACGACCGCTATCAGCGCGGCTCCGGTCCACGTCTTTTTACCTGTTTTATTCCATATTCTCATTCTTTTTATTGTACTTTACTGCGGGAGTTTGTCAAGCAGGTTGCCGAGCTTCACCGGCCTTTACCAGTACCGGCAACACCGGCGCTTGAGTACGAAACAGGCCGTTACCCGTACACAGCGTGCGGCGCCGCCTTATGCGCATTGACAGTTACGCCCGCATGGCGTACACTTTGCGCATGATACAAAATCTACGCCCGTTATGCATAAGTGCGGCCATATATGAAGCGGTACACATAGGATTCATTTTGACGTTCAGACCGGAAGCTTCCATTTTATTGCTGCCGCCGTCGTGGTACGCCGCGGTGCCGTATCTCGTATTTCCGCTCATACTGCTGTTTCTTGCTTATCATGCTGCGCAAACCGAAACGGACTGCGGCCGGGAAAAACCGTACGCAGGACTATACGGCGTCGCCAAACTGATGTCCGCACTGGGGCTGCTTTTCTGTATCCGCGCCGTCGTTCCGTACGCACTCGCCTACGGACAAGTAAACGATTTTTATTCCCTGAAAAGGGCCGGAATACTGATGATATTTTTGCTGATAGATGTTATACTGTGTATCGTATTTCTATTGCGTACGCGCGGTACCTACGGCCGCAGCACAGACGGAGAAAACCTACTATGCAAATAATTCCCGTAGCCAGCGGAAAAGGCGGTGTCGGTAAAAGTCTGCTTTCGGCGAACCTCGCCATAGCGCTCGGACAGGCAGGCAAAAAAGTCATTCTCGTCGATCTCGATCTGGGAGCGTCGAACCTGCATTTGGTCATCGGACATCAGGCGCCCAAAAAGGGACTCGGCACGTATCTTTCCGGGCAATCGTCGTTTGAAGATATCGTTACGCCGTCCGAGTACGAAAACGTATCGTTCATTCCCGGCGATTCCGAAATTCCGGGAATGACGGCTATCAAACTCAGCCAGAAAAACGATCTTATCCGTAAATTGCAAAATCTGAAAACGGATTATCTGATCCTCGATTTGGGAGCCGGAACGCATTTGACGATTCTCGACATGTTTCTGCTGTCTCCGCAGGGCATCGTCGTAACGGCGCCTACGGTAACGGCGACACTGAACGGGTATCTGTTTTTGAAGAACACCGTTTTCCGGATGATGTACAACACGTTCAAAAAGAATTCAAAAGCGTACGCGTTTCTCGAACGGCTCAAAGCGGACGCAACTTCTCTCCAGCGCCTGTACATTCCCAAACTGACAGATCACATCGCGACCATCGATCCGGAAAGCGCCGCCGCGTTCCGCCGCCGGATGCAGCAGTTCAAGCCGCGTCTCATACTGAACATGATAGACGATCCGCGCGACGCCGACAAATCGCTTAAAATACGCCGCTCGTGCAGCGAATACCTCGGCCTCGAACTGGAACATCTGGGCGTCATTTACCGCGATTCCATGCAGGATAAGGCGCTCGCCTCGAGACTCCCGGTCATCGTGTACAAACCGCAGTCGGTTCTGGCACAGTCGGTGTACCGTATTGCCGAAAAAATAATGCGTTCCGAAACGCTTTTGTTCGACACGAACACAGCCGACAGTTTTGAATTGGCGGAAGCCGAGGCGAACGACGATTTCGAGGCGAAACTTTCATACGTGGAAGACCTCGTCGGTTCCGGGGCGCTCACGATGGGAGATCTTGCCGAAACGATCAAAACGCAGCAATATGAAATTACTCAGCTGAAAAAAGAAAATCAGCTGCTCAAATCGAAAATAGTCAAAGCCTGTTCGCAGGGTTTCAAATTGTAAAGGATGCATCGTATGCCGCTCGCTCTTAAATATCCGTCGTGGATTCACCCTGAAATTTTTCCCGGAATTCCTTTTTTAAATCTGTTCCGCTGGTACGGACTGATGTATATTTTTGCGTTCGCAACGGCGTTTCTCGTACTGCGCAAATTGGTAAAAGAAGGCGCGCTCGACACGGCCGGGTACTGCGTTACGGAAGACGACTTGTTCAGCTTTTTCGCCACCGGAATCCTGTTTTTGCTGATAGGTGCCCGCGTGTTTTCGGCGTTCGTATACGATACGTCCGGGATTTACCGGGCAAAGCCGTGGCTGATTTTTTGGCCGTTCGACGAGTCGGGCCGTTTTACCGGACTTGCCGGCATGTCGTACCACGGCGGTTTCATAGGCGGTCTTTTGGGCATGATTTTCTGGTGCGTACGCAAAAAGAAACCCGTTTTAAAATGGATCGACGCGATGGCGATCGCCATTCCGCTCGGCTATACGTTCGGCAGACTGGGTAATTTCCTGAACGGAGAATTGTTCGGCCGCGTTACCACGATGCCGTGGGGAATCGTGTTTCCCGACGCGCAGAAATTTTCCGCTTCCATTCCGTGGGTACGGGACATCGCCGACAAAGCCGGCATCGTAATCGCGGAAGGGCAAAAACTGGTCAACCTGCCGCGCCATCCGAGTCAGCTGTACGAAGCGTTCTTTGAAGGCATCGTGCTGTGGACGCTGCTGTGGTTCTGCCGCAAACGCAAACCGTTCGACGGTTTTATGGCGGCGCTGTATACGATCGGATACGGCACGGTGCGGTTCGTCATTGAATATTTCAGGGAACCGGACGCCGATCTGGGCTACCGGATAGAAACGGTCGCCGGAACGCCGACGTATTTCAACACGTCGCTGCTCAACATTTCGACCGGACAGATTTTATGCTTGCTCATGATAGGCGGCGGCCTGATTTTGATGCTGCTTTGCGCCGTTCGCGCTCGCCGCAGCGGAAAAAAATAACGCGCCCCGCACCGGGACACCGGAAATTTCCGGCGGAGCGCGCGTAAGGGCTGCGCAGGATACACCTGCCGCACGATACCGTGCGGGCCGATATCGCCGCGCATTGATTCCCGTACGCACAGCGGATGCGGGCGGCGGGCTTTTTACTGAGAAATCAATTCGGCGAGCTTTTCCGCCGTAAAACCGAAGTGCTCCGCAACTTTTTTCGCGGGACCTGATGCACCGAAATCTTTCAAGCAAAAAATGTCTTTTTCGGCGGAAACGAAACCTTCCCAACCGAGCTTACTGCCCGCTTCTGCGACAATAACGCGCGGAGCGGCTCCGGTAATCAATTTACGCAGCGCGGCCGGCTGCGATGCGAACAGTTCCCGGTCGGGCACCGACACGACGCGGACGGTTTTTCCGTTCACGAGTTTCGCCGCGTTCAGCGCGAGTTCCACTTCCGAACCGGTTGCAAGCACGGTAACGTCCGGGACGTCTGCTCCGCGCCGGACGACGTACGCACCGCAGCGCATCGTATTGCGCCAGTCGGGATCGTCTTTTTCATAAACGGTAATATTCTGCCGCGTAAAAAACAGACACACCGGATGATCGGTAACCGACATCGCCATATTCCACGCTTCGACCGTTTCTTCCGCGTCGCCGGCGCGGATAACCTGCATACCGGGAATCGCGCGCACGCACGAAATCGTTTCAATCGGCTGATGCGTCGGGCCGTCTTCCCCGACGTAAATCGAATCGTGAGTTAAAACGTACAGCACCGGCAGCTTCATCAGCGCCGCCAGACGCATCGCGGGACGCATATAGTCGGTAAAGACGGCGAAAGTCGCGCAGAACCCGCGCAATCCGCCGTGCAGGGTGATACCGGACGTTACGCACGCCATCGCGAATTCCCTGATGCCGAACCGGATCGTACGGCCGCCCCTGTTTTGAGCCGAGTAAATACCGTAACCGGGAAGCGCCGTCGCGTTCGGGCCTTCAAGATCCGCCGACCCGCCGACGAGCGCCGGACAGCGCGCGGCCAAAGAAGCAAGCATCGCGCCGGACGCCTTGCGCGTCGCAAGCGAATCGCCCGCCGCGTACCGGGGAACGGCACCCTCGCCGCTTACGGAACGCGAACGCATCGCGTCCCATTGCGCACGCAGCTGCGGGTTCGCGGCTGACCAAGCGGCGAACACCGCGTTCCAGTCGGCCTCGGCCTGAGTGAACGCGGCTTTTTTCCGGTCAAAATATTCGTATGCGGCAGAATCTACGTAAAAGAACTTTTCCGGATCCAGTCCGAGTTTTTTCTTAGCTTTCGCAACGTTTTCGTCGCCGAGCGGCGCACCGTGCGCTGCGGCGGTTCCCTCCACCGGAGAACCTTTGCCGATCACCGATTTCAACATAATCAGCGAGGGCCGTTCGGTATCGGCCTTTGCCTGCGCAACAAGCGCCGCAATTCCTTCCATATCGTACATGGAACCGGACAGCACCTGCCAGCCGTACGCTTTGTAGCGCATCGCAACGTCTTCGGTAAACGCTTCGTCGGTAGAACCGTCGATGCTTATTTTATTTTCATCGTAAAATACGATCAGTTTGCCGAGTTTCAGATGCCCGGCTAGGCTCGACGCTTCGGAAGAAACGCCTTCCATAAGACAGCCTTCGCCGACCAGTGAATACGTATAGTGATCTACGATCGTATGTTCGGCGGTATTGAACCGGGAGGCGAGCATCGTTTCGGCGATCGCTTCACCGACGGCCAGCGCGACGCCCTGTCCCAGCGGACCGCTCGTATTTTCAACGCCGTCGGTCCAGCCGTATTCGGGATGCCCGGGGCACTTTGAGCCGACTTGCCGGAACGCACGGATATCATCAGTAGTAACGCCGTATCCGCTCAAATGCAGGATCGAATACAGCAGCATCGAGCCGTGACCGGCGGACAATAAAAAACGATCGCGGTCTGCCCAATGTGAATCAGCAGGATTATGCTTCATGATTTCGCCGTACAAAACGGCCGCCAATTCCGCACAACCGAGCGGAAGGCCCGGGTGCCCCGATTTGGCTTTTTGGATTGCATCCATCGATAAGCTGCGGATGGAAAGCGCGACTGCTTCAAGACCTTTTAAATTCATAAAAGCATACTCCTGATCATATGTTCGGATACCGACACTATACCATGAAATACGTTCGATGGCAATGAGAACGCGAACGGCAGAAAGCGGGCCCGGATCCGATACAAGGCCGCAATCGCACTACAATTCGCTTACAATTTTGCGCATTTCCGCAAGCAGCGTATTTTTATCCGCCTGCCGTTCAAGCAGATGCCGAACGGACGTTTTCTGGAACAGATTCGCCAACTGGGACAGAATATCCAAATGGCAGCGGGAACCGCCGGTCAGCAAAATGAACAGGGACGACACCGGCCGGCCGTCGGGCGCATTCATATCCAGCGGCCGTTCCGGAAAACATAAAAAAATACGTTGCAGGGAAGCGTCTTTTAAAAGCGGGTGCGTCGGATGCGGAAGCGCGATTCCGTTGCCAACCGCCGTACTCATCAATGCGTCGCGGCTGATCAATTCCCGACAAAAAACGTCGGCGGAGATCTCCGCCGGAAAGTCGGCGTGCGCGCAAACGAACGCGTATACATCGGCCGCCGCGGCACCGGGCACACCGTAAAACACGCCGCCTTTTTCTATTAAATCGCATACGTTTATCGTTGTTTCTGACAAGCACTACCCCTTGTGGACGTTCAAACGCCGTTTTTGATTACTGAAAAACTATTTTTCCGATAAACGCTCAGCGCGTCCTCCAGTTCTTCAGAAATATCTTCAAAATTATATTCCATACCTTCAATCGAAATGTCGATGGTTCTGATGTCTTCAGTTTTTAGCGACGGATCGTGAAGCAAAGAATCCAAAATATGGGAAATATGATTGAACAGTTGAGACAAAATGACGAGCGCCTGCTGCGGAAACAACGCCAAACCGTTTTCCGCAAAGTCGAGTTCGCCCATCAACTGCGTAACGCGCGAATATAAATCGAGCAGACGATGGCGCACGGGTCCCGCTTCAAAATCGGCAAACCAATTATACTGCTCTTTCAGTATACTATACCGAACTTCGATTTGCAATAAAAAATATTTTTTCTCAAGCGAATCGAGTTTGTACGGCGGCGGGAAAAGGCGCTCCAAAAGTTGATCGGGGTCGCCGCTTTTCAGGAACAACGCGTCGGTAACGTACGAATCGAGAATCCAAAGCGGCACCGGCAGGTACGGAACCCCCGGCAGCTCCGCATGAATATGCTCGGATTCCGCCGGTGCGGCGTTCCAGCTGCCGACAGCGGGCACGTCCTGCCCCTTAAACCACAGCCGGGTTTCCACGCCGTACACTTCGGCGGCAATTTTTTTCGTCTGCTGCAAATATTTCTCAACTGATCCGCAGACGGGAACGCACAATTCGCGCCGGTAGTCAAAAAATACGGTGGCAAGCTGATCTTCTATTGAAGTACCGGGTCCGTAAACATCAAAACTTTCAAGCAGTGCGTTCTCCAAAACGTTATACCATGCGGCGCGCTGTTCATCGGCGGAACTGAACTCGAACGGATTTTCCTTTTTTTCGGTTATCGGAATCATTTCTATTATACCGGAATCCCAATCCAGCACTCTGCACAACAGGGAATCGCCCGGCTGCAATCCGGCGGCGGCATACACCGAAGTCATATCTGTTACGGTCAATCGGATCCGCGCCGGAAGTTCAAAGTCAGGGTCGCACAACGAAGGGCAGTCGCACGCGGGATCCGCGGCCAAATACTGCGGCGCGTATTCTTCACCGTATAAGGAAAAATACGGCAGCACGTCTTTCACGGCAAATTCAACCGCAGCGTGAGGCAATTTTTGCTCTTTAAAAATGAACGTCAAAGTTCCCGACGGCATTTCCACATCTGTGAACGGCATACAGCGGTGTCCGGGCAGCAGCAGATTTTCCTTAATTTCCAATGCGGACAGCTTTATTGAAAACCAGGCGCCGGTGAACGCTCCCGCACGGCTCATATACGCATCGCCGTCGAGTGCAAAAACGTACGGACTGGAACATACATAATCGGCAATCTCCCTTGACGGAAGTTTATATCCCAGTTTTCCTAATACGGCGGAAATATCCTTGACCGTAAAAGACGTACACTTGACGCGTAAAAAGTGTGTTAACAAGTTTTCAATTATAGGTTTCATGCTTTCTTATATAATATATCGTATAAATGCAAAAAATCAAGCTAAAACGATTCCGTGCACGACTTAGAAAACGAGCCGTTACGGAACAAGCGACTTACGGAATAGGCGCTCTTAAAGCCGAAACTTCCGACAGCACGTGAACGGCTGACCCGATTCCGACATGACTCGCGTCAGCAATGTATCATTATGATACATTGTATACGAGTAAAAATAACACACTTGTTTTATTTTGAACCTTTCACGG
The DNA here is from genome assembly GCF_000212415.1 of Treponema brennaborense DSM 12168. Taxonomy (NCBI): domain Bacteria; kingdom Pseudomonadati; phylum Spirochaetota; class Spirochaetia; order Treponematales; family Treponemataceae; genus Treponema; species Treponema brennaborense. The sequence continues at coordinate 2,680,571 of NC_015500.1, forward strand.
ACTCAAAATCCGGCAATTCGGCACCGTACGGTGCGGCAGAAAAACATAGCCGACCGGCATTTTATTTATATATCATTACAACATAACAAAATACGGTTTTATCAAGAAAAAATTATAAAGTTGGCACGATTATTGCTCAATTAAAAGTGTGCGGAAAGAAATCCGCACGAAGCACCGACGGTGCTTCAACTTGTATCAAACCCTTTTGGAGGTAATAATATGAACTCATTAGCATTTTTCAACCCGCGCTTTACGTCGGATCTGTTCGATGTGATCGACAGAAATCTTGCCGATTTCGTTCCTGCTGCGGAAACGGGACGCGCGTTCATGAATCCCAAAGTAGACGTCCGCGAAACGAAGGATGCCTACGTATTGGACATGGATCTGCCGGGAATCACCGAAAAAGACGTTGAAATCAACCTGAAAGACAGAGTACTGTCGATTTCTTCCGTAAAAGAAGAAAAAAAGGAAGAAAAAAAAGAAGGCGAATGGCTCATTAAAGAACGCCGCAGCGCCGCTTTCTCACGAAGATTCACCCTGCCTCAGGATATCGACGCTGAAAAAGTAACGGCGGAATTCAAAAACGGCGTACTGACGATCGACATTCCGCGCAAACCTGAAACGCAGGCAAAAACGATCGCCATCACGGCAAAATAAGCGGATAATTCGTAACGGAAAAACCCTCCGGTCGGCTCACGGCCGGGAGGGTTTTCATTATTTAAAACGGAAGCAAAGCGGCGCAAAAGCGGCATCAGCACATCGCGGTACATCGGCGTCGCAAAAAGCCGAACCGACGTATCGGCACCGAAGTGCTAGCGGATATCTTCCAGTTCGGCGCCGGACGCGGCAAGCGCCTGTTCCATTTGTTCTTTCGTAATGCCCGTCGCTTTGCACGTACAGCGGCGCTTCGACATATCTTCACCGTCGCACGTTACCAGCGACACGATGTTGCCGTTACAATCGGCGATAGCCTGCGCAAGTTGGGCAAGTTTTCCCGGTTTTTCATCCACTTGGAACGTTGCGCGCACACCCGAATGACGGGCGCCGAACATGTCGATAAATACGTGAAACAAATCCGTTTCGGTAATAATACCCACGAGCAGATCGCCTTTCATAACCGGCAGACAACCGATGTCCGAATCGGCCATGATTCGGGCGGCTTCTTCAACCACTTCAGTCTGCTGCACGCTCACGACGTTCCGCTCCATTACTTTTTCAACCTTGAGTTTTGAAAGCAGATAACTGATTTCATACATATCGAGCGTCGTGGCGGCTGAAGGACCTGATTTTATCAAATCCTTTTTGGTAATGATGCCGACCAAACGGTTGTTTCTGTCAAGAACCGGCAATTTACCGATTTTCTGCTTCGTCATTAACGCACGTGCATCGTTTACCGACATATCCGGAGATACGAATACAGGATTTTTTGTCATTACGTTCGCTACTATCATGTCAATCTCCTCCTAGACGATGGCGGTCTCAGCCGCCCAAATAAGCGGTTTTTACGGAATCATCCTTCGCAAGCTCCGAAGCGTTTCCGCCTTTAATAATCAATCCGGTTTCCAGAATATACGCGCGATTCGCAATGGAAAGCGCTTTATACGCATTCTGTTCAACGAGCAGGATCGTCGTACCGGACTTGTTGATTTTTTGAATAATGGAAAATATTTCGTCAACCAGAATGGGAGCGAGCCCCATCGACGGTTCGTCCAGCAGCAACAGCCGCGGTTTGGACATAAGCGCACGCCCCATGGCGAGCATCTGCTGCTCGCCGCCGGAAAGCGTTCCGGCAATTTGCCTGATCCGTTCCTTCAAACGGGGAAACGTTTCGTACACGGATTCCATATCGCGCTTTACTCCGGCGGCGTCTTTACGGGTAAAAGCGCCCATTTCCAGATTGTCCCGTACGGTCAAATTGGCAAAAATGCGGCGCCCTTCCGGAACCTGAATCAAACCGCGGCGAACGATCATATCGGGCGACAGCGTCGTTATGTCTTCATCCTCGAACAGGACGCTCCCCGCCGCCTTTTTAATAATGTTTGAAACGGCGTGCAGCGTCGTCGTTTTTCCGGCGCCGTTCGAGCCGATAAGCGTAATGATTTCCCCTTCGTTAACTTCAAACGAAATACCGCGCAGCGCTTTAATAGCGCCGTACGATACGGCTAAATCGGTAACCGTCAGCATTACAGCCCTCCTTCGGCGGAATCGTCGCCGCCCAAATACGCTTTGATCACCGCGGGATCCGTTCTGATCTGTGCGGGCGTTCCGCTGGCAATGATGCGCCCGTAATCCAGCACCATAATCCGTTCGCAAATTCCCATAACCAAATACATATCGTGTTCAATCAACAGAATCGTCAGGTTAAATTCCTTGCGGATAAACGCGATCAGTTTCATCAATTCATCGGTTTCCTGCGGATTCATACCGGCGGCGGGCTCATCCAAAAGCAGCAGCGACGGATTCGCTGCCAGCGCGCGCACGATTTCCAGTTTACGCTGATCACCGTACGGTAAATTCGACGCGAGTTCATCACGTTTATCTTCTATTTTAAACAACGACAGCAGCAGTTCAACCTTTTCACTCATCAGCCGCTCGTCCCGGCGGAAACGCGGAGTGCGGAACAGCACGTCGAGCGGCGTTACCTTGCGCTGCGCGTGCAACGCGATGCGAACGTTATCGGATACGGACAACTGCCCGAACAACCTGATGTTCTGAAACGTCCGCGCAATGCCGATCCGATTCAGCTGCGCCGGCGTTTTTTTGGACGCCGCATGAACGCGGCCTTTTTTGTCCCAAAACGTGATTTCACCCGACGTCGGCGTATACACGCCAGAAAGCATGTTGAACACGGTCGTTTTTCCGGCTCCGTTCGGTCCGATAAGGCCGACAAGCTCGCCGCTGCGCAGTTCGCATGAAAAATCACTGACAGCCCGCAATCCGCCGAACACGATGGACACGTCGGTTGCCTGTAAAAGGAGCGTTTTATCGTCAGTCATCGGAATCCCCCTTTTCGTCAGCGTCAGCGGAACCGTCCACCGGTGTTCCGGCGTTCCGGACCTTTGCCGAACGCCGGGCTTTCAGCCGGTTCCATAGACCGGGCAGCCCGTCCCAGGCCTTTACGAAAGAAAACTCTTTTGTGCCGAGCAGCCCCTGCGGGCGGAACAGCATCACGAAAATCAAAATCAGCGGATAAATGAGCAGCCGGTAATCCTGCAAAAATCGCAGAAACTCCTGCAAATACGTCAAAACGAACGCCGCAATAACCGATCCCGTTACGGACCCCATGCCCCCCAGCACGACGAAAATCAGATAATCGATGCTGCGGTTGAACGAGGCAAGATCTGGCTTTACGAAACCGATAAACGGTGCGTACAGCGCGCCGCCGATGCCGGCAACCGCGGAGGCAACGGCAAATCCGATCATTTTATACCGGAATACGCCGATTCCGTTTGAATTCGCGGCGATTTCATCTTCGCGCACGGCTAAAATGGCCCGCCCGTACGTTGAACGTACGAAATTCTGCAATAAAACGATAATAACGACCAGCACTCCGATTACTGCGAAATACGCAAAATCGGCACGAGCTGCCAGAATCGTCGTAAAGCGAAGTCCGTTTGCCCCGCCGGTTACCGACTTGAAGTTAACCAGCATAACGCGGATAATTTCGCCGAATCCCAGTGTAACGATCGCCAGATAGTCGCCCTGCAGTTTGAGCGTCGGAAAACCGATCAGAATGCCGAATACGACCGTTACCAAAGCCGCAATGATCATACTTACCGGCATGGGAATACCGACCGTCTGCGTCAGGATAATCGTCGTATACGCGCCGATCGCCATAAATCCGGCCTGCCCCAGCGAAAGCTGCCCGGTGATACCGCAAATGATATTAACACTGATAGCCATGATCGCGTTAACACCGGCAAGCGTTATAATCTGCGCCGTGTACGCGTCTATGACGCCGAGTGAAATTAAAAAACCGGGAACGACGACGGCCAAAACGGCGAACGAGCCGGGAATCAGCATATTACGGAGAATTTTATTTTTCATCATCACACCTTCACCCTGATCTTTTCACCCAGGATTCCGGTCGGCTTTACCAACAGAATGATAATCAGAATCGAAAATGAAATCGCGTCCGAAAATTGGGAAGACAGAAAACCTTTGGTCATCGTTTCGGCAATTCCCAAAATGTAGCCGCCCAGCATCGCGCCGGGAACGGAACCGATACCGCCCAAAACGGCGGCAACGAACGCCTTTAATCCGGGCATCGTTCCCATCGTCGGATCGATTTGCGGATACGCACTCGCGTACAGCACGCCGCCGGCAGCGGCGAGCACTGCGCCGAGCGCGAACGTAAACGCAATCGTCCTGTTGACGGAAATTCCCATCAAACTGGCAGCCTGCAGATCATATGAAACGGCGCGCATGGCTTTTCCCGTCTTAGTGTAATTGATGATATAATTCAGAATCAGCATTAACACTGCCGAAAGCACGATAACGATCAGCTGGATATTGGAAATCGATACGACGCCCAAACTGATATTGACCGTCGCCATCGTCGGGAACTGCCGGGGATTCGGTCCGATAAACGGCAGCACGCGTACGCCGTTCTGCAGAATGAGCGAAATGGCAATCGCCGTAATCAGTGAATTCAACCGCGGCGCCGAACGGAGCGGCCGGTACGCAAACCGCTCAATCAGAATCGCGATAACCGCACACAAAACCATCGCAACCAGAAAGGCAAGCGCCATGCTCGCCGGATTGGTACCGAAATGCCGCAGAACGAAATAGCCGGCGTACGCGCCGAGCATCAAAACGTCGCCGTGAGCAAAGTTGATGAGTTTCACGATACCATACACCATGGTATAACCGAGCGCAATCAGAGCGTAAATACTTCCCAGCGAAAGACCGTTAATCAGTTGCTGGAGAAAAAGACTTCCGTTATCCATATATCCTCCAGATTTTTATATCGTATTTAAATGATTTTACTATAGATTCATATTTTGGGTAAAGACATCTAGACCGTCATTTTCTTTAATTACATATACTTTTTAAATAAAAAAAGGGCGTCCGAAAATCCGCATCGGACAGCTCGGACGCCCTTGCACTAAAAAACGTACCGCATTGTATTACGGATTGACCGTCGCATTATACACGGGTGTCAATTTTCCGTCCTTTTTGACGATTTCCATCATGACGGCAGATTTGATGGGATTGCGTTTTGCGTCGAACGTCAGATTACCGGTAACGTACGCGTTGTTGATTTGCATCAGCGCGTCTTTCAGTACCGTCGGCTCCGTAGAACCGGAAGCGACGATCGCATCCTTGAGCAGGTACACGCAGTCGTAACCGAGCGCAGCAAAAGAAACCGGCGTAGAACCGTACTTTTTCTGATATGAGGAAACAAACGCGATAACGCGGGGATCCGTCGAATCGGCCGCATAGTGGTTTGAATAAAAACCGTTCAGCACTTCGTCGCCCGCGTTGTCGATGATACCGTCCCAACCGTCGGCACCGACGATCGGAGCCGTAATTCCCTGAGCGCGCAGTTGTTTTGCAATCAGGGCAACCGTTCCGTAATAATCCGGCAGATAAACGACGTCGGGATTCGCGTTCTTGATTTTCGTCAGCTGAGCGTTGAAATCCTTGTCGCCGGTACTGTACGATTCGGCTGCAACGAGCGTTCCGCCGCTCAATTCAAACGTTTTCTTGAAGTTTTCGTACAGACCGATCGAATAGTCGTTGCCGATATCGTACAGCACTGCGGCGCGTTTTGCCTGAAGCGTTTCAGCCGAAAACTTGCCGCCGACCGTTCCCTGGAACGGATCGATAAAACAGGCGCGGAACACGTAATCACCGGCGTCGGTGATGCTTTCCATCGTCGCGGCGGGGGCCAACAGCAATACTTTCTGAGCCTGAGCCAAAGACGAAATGGCGGCCGTACAGCCGGACGTTAAGGAACCGATAATAACGCTGCATTTATCTTTCGTTACCAGTTTCTTATATACGTTCACCGACTTTTCGGGGCTGCCTTCGTCGTCTTCGCTGATCAATTCCAGCATTTTACCGTTAACGCCGCCGGCCGCGTTGATTTCGTCAATCGCCAGCATGATACCGTTGCGGCATTCAACGCCGTATACGGCCACCGCGCCGGAAAGCGGAAAAATACCGCCGATTTTTATCGTATTTCCGGATTCTTTTGCACAACCGGTGAAAATCATTCCGAAGCTCAAAACGACCAACAGAACGATCAGGGCTGTTTTTGCAACATTCTTCATAATAGCCTCCAAATTTAATCTATATCCGTATTTTAATGAAACTTAATTTGTTTGTCTATGACTTCAGAATATATTTAAAAAAATAAAGCCGCCCTGTAAAAAGAGCGGCTGACACTGTCAAGCAATACTATCAGACAGATTTTCCATTCTTGATTGCGGCTTTGCAAAATTTGCAAATCTTTGCCTTCTGTCCATCAATTTCCTGTTCATACAGAACCTTGATGTTTTCTTTTTTACAGCGGGCACATACTCCACGTCCGTGAGCAGCCAATTCAAGAATACCTTTTCCGCGATGGGATTTAGACATTTCTACTCCTATGCAGGGATTCCTGCGGCCTTATTCTGCAGCCTTTTCAGCAGGTTCTGCTGCAGGCGCTTCACTTTTTGCTTTGGCAGCCGGTGCTTTTTTTGCAGCGGGTTTTTTCGCAGGCGCCGCTTTTTTTGCATCAGAAGCCTTTGCTTTAGAATCTTTCTTTTCTTCCTTTCCGTCGGTATCCAGTTTGTAGTCAACCAGTTCAAGGATCACTACGTCGGCGGCATCACCCTGACGGAAACCGAGTTTCAGAACGCGCGTATAACCGCCCGCCCGATCCTTCATACGGGGACCGATATCGGTAAACAATTTTGCTAAGATAGTTTCATCCTGAATATACCGGGCGGCTTGTCTGCGATTATGTACCGTATCTACTTTACTCCGGGTAATCAGCTTTTCAGCTGCCTTTCTCACCTCAAGCGCTTTAGCTTTTGTAGTAGTAATGCGCTCATACCTGAAGAGCGACGTTACCATATTCCGCGACATTGCACGGCGATGTGCAGTCGTACGCGAAAGAGGGTTAAATCCATTCTTATGATTCATCAGATTCTTCCTTCTTCTTTGATAAATTTACAGCATCTTTCAAATGACTGTAATCAGTCATACCGAGGTTCAAGTTCCACTCAAGCAGTTTTTCCTTGATCTCCGTGAGACTCTTTTTACCAAAGTTACGAGTTTTGGCAATATCATCTTCTGTCTTTTTCGTCAGTTCACCGATCGTACGGATATTCGCGTTTTTCAGACAGTTTGAAGACCGAACCGACAATTCCAGCTCATCAACAGGTGTGTTCAGCAATTGGCGAATACGTTCATCGCCTTCATCCAGTTCACCGTCGTGACCGATTTCACTATCGTTAAAGTTTACGAAAATCGCAAAATGATCTTTTGCAATTTTTGCAGCTTCAGCGAGCGCATCTTCGGGAGAAATTGTACCGTCTGTCCAGATTTCGATAACGAGTTTGTCGTAGTCGTTACGCTGACCTACGCGACAAGGTTCAATTGCATATTTTACCTTGGGAATAGGCGTAAAAATCGCATCCATCGGAATCGTACCGACGATTTCGATATAATGTTCATTTACTTCCGCAGGAGTATATCCTCTTCCTAAATCAACCTGAACTTCAAATTCAAGGTGCGCGTTTTCCATCATGGTAAAAACGAGCATATCTTTAGAAAGGATTTCAAGACCTTCGCGACTGAAATCGTTGCTGGTAATGGTACCGGGGCCTTTAAATTCAAAAAGGAACGTTTCCTGCTCAGCGTCTCCGGGCAGCCGCAAACGGATCTGTTTCAAGCTGTTCAAGACTTCCAAAGTATCTTCGACAACGTTGGGAATTGTTTCAAATTCACTGGAGATGACGTGCGGCACATTATCGGCATCGTATGACGTTATACGAACAGAAGTAATCGCGTACCCCTGAATCGACGACAACAATACTCTGCGCAAAGTGTTACCGACAGTCGTTCCGAATCCCGTCTCGAACGGATAAGCGGTAAACTTACCGTAATTGGGATTCGAGTCCAGCTGTTCAAATGTAATCCCTTTCGGTTTTTTGAAACCTTTAAGCAGATTTTTGCGGGCCATCGGAACTCCTCTTACTTAGAATAGAGCTCAACTACGAGCTGCTCTTTGATATCCGCAAGGTCAATAACTTCAACACGGCGGGGTTTGGCGGTATAAACACCTTTCTGCGCGTCAACGTCGAGGTTAATCCAAGGCATAACACCGGATTTTGAAACTTCCTTGAGAGCATCCAAAATAACAGTAAGTTTTTTACTGTTTTCTTTTACTTCGACAACATCGCCCGGTCTGACTTCATAACTGGGGATATTAACCGATTTTCCGTTTACGAGGATATGTCCGTGCAGAACCAACTGGCGGGCCTGCGTGCGGCTCGATGCAAAATGCATTCTGAACACAACGTTATCCAACCGGCTTTCAAGCAAGCAGATCAAATTATCGCCCGTAACACCCGGCATGCGCTGCGCATGTTCAAACGTCAAATGGAACTGCTTTTCAAGCATACCGTAAATACGCTTCATCTTCTGTTTTTCACGAAGCTGAACGCCGTATTCGCTTTTTTTACCCGTACGGGCTTTCGGATCTTTACCGGGAGCTCCGCGTTTTTTGTTGATCGGACATTTATCGCTTTTGCAGCGGTCGCCTTTCAGGCAGAGTTTTTTCTGTTCGGTTCTACAAAGTCTGCATACGGGACCTGTATATCTTGCCATTCTTCCTGTTCTCCTTACTTACATGCGGCGTGTTTTGCGGGGACGGCAACCGTTGTGCGGAATCGGAGTAACATCGGAAATCGATTTTACTTTCAATCCCAGCGCGCCGAGCGAGCGGACAGCGGATTCGCGGCCGACACCGGGGCCCTTTACAAACACATGAACTTCACGCAAGCCGTAGCTTGCTGCTTTCTGCACAGCCGTTTCTGCAACGGACTGAGCGGCAAACGGAGTCGATTTTTTTGCTCCGCGGAATCCCAAACCACCTGAAGAAGCCCAAGACAATGCATTACCTTTCAAGTCGGTAATCGTTACAATAGTGTTATTGAACGTTGCCTGAATATACACGTTACCTTCGTAAACGCTTTTCTTTTCTTTCCGTTTTTTTACGGTTGCCACGTTACTTTACCTCCACCTTACTTCTTCTTGCCTGCAACGGTCTTTTTCTTACCTTTGCGTGTACGGGAATTGGTACGGGTACGCTGACCGCGGACGGGCAGTCCCTTTCTGTGCCGGAGGCCCCGGTAACAGCCGATATCCATAAGGCGTTTAATGTTTAGACCGATTTCAGAACGCAGCCGGCCTTCAACTTTATATTCACCGTCGATAACGGTGCGAAGAGCCGCCAAATCATCCTGAGAAAGATCGTTTATCATGGCATCAGGATTGATCTTCGTTTTCTTGCAGATTTCATCAGCAGAAGAACGTCCGATACCATAAATATACGTCAAAGCAATATTGACATGTTTGTTAGGGAGGTCAACTCCCGCAATTCGAGCCATCTGTTACTCCTCAGCCCTGTCTCTGCTTATGTTTCGGGTTGGAGCAAATGATGCGGACAACTCCGCAGCGTTTGATAACCTTACATTTGTCGCAAATGGGCTTTACGCTGGTTCGTACTTTCATAAAAATCCCCCTTGGGAAAACGCTATAATCGTGCCGGATCCTAGCAAATCGCAATGATTACAATCCGGTGTCTGACGATTATAACACGTTTCTCCAAACTTATTCTACAGGTTTTTCACGAAATCTACAGATTCCGCGAACGAATTTTGCCTTTCTTGACCAATCCGTCGTGATGATGCATTTTGAGCAATGCTTCAACCTGACTCATCGTATCAAGGTCTACACCGACCAGAATCAGCAGCGACGTACCGCCCATCAACATTGAAATCGATTGGGGGAACCCGAACAGATTCTGAATGATCGTCGGCAAAACGGCGATTACAGCCAGATACAGCGAACCGGGCAGCACAAGCCGATTCAAGACCTTCTGCAAATATTCTTCCGTTTTATCAGTTCTGATTCCGGGGATCGAGCCGCCGTTCTCCCGGACGTTCTTTGCAATTTCGGAGGGGTTCAGTGTTACCTGCGTATAGAAATATGCAAAAAAGACAATCAGCACTACAAGAAATACATTGTACCATACACCGGACGGGGTCAGGAACGTAGCCAGCTTATTCAGCCAGCGGATACTCGGCCCCATACTGGTAGCAATCTGCAGCGGGAACGTTAAAAACGAAGATGCAAAAATAACGGGAATAACGCCCGACGGATTGATCTTAAACGGGATATAGGTGCTCTGTCCGCCGTACATTTTGCGTCCGACAACTCGTTTCGCATAATGTACCGGGATCTTGCGCTGCCCCTGCTGTTCGTAGACGACGAGCGCAATAATTCCCGCAAACATAACCACAACAACAATGACAAACACCACGTTGATATCACCGTTTTTAACCATGCGTCCCAGTTCCCATACTGCGGACGGGAGCCGTGCCACGATACCTGCAAAAATCAGCATGGAAATACCGTTTCCGATACCGCGTGCGGTTATCTGTTCACCGAGCCAAATGGTTACCATAGTACCGGTCGTTACCGTCAGCATGGCGATCAGCTTAAACACGATCTGACTCTGAAGGATGATAGCCCCCGGAATGCTTGCCGCATATACGGTAACCGCAAGAGACTGAATCAAACAGACGAACACCGTACCGATACGAGTCCACGCCTGCACCTTTTTCTGACCGCCGTCTTCCTGCGCAATGCGTTTCAACGACGGAAAGATGATCAGCGCGAGCTGCATGATGATCTGCGTTGAAATGTACGGCATGACGCCGAGCATGAACACAGAAAAGTTGGAAAACGCACCGCCGGCAAAAAAGTCCATATAATCGACGAACGCGTTTCCGCGCGTCATCGATTCAAAATACGAAGTCAATGCCTGCGGATTGATACCCGGTACTGTCAGCACGCTGCCAAGACGGAAAACGGCGAGCACAATAAAAGTAAAAAGAACACGTTCACGCAGTTCCTTTACTTTAAACATATTTACAATAGGATTGTTTGCCATGTTGTTTTGCGCTCCGTTTATTCGTTGGTAACAGTTACAGTTCCACCGGCTTTTTCAATCTTCTCTTTTGCAGAAGCAGAAACTTTATCTACGTTTACGGTTACTTTCTTCGTGATTTCACCGTTTCCGAGAACTTTAACCAGCGCGGCGGATTTGGGCAGCAAACCTTTGCAGACAAGCGTTTCCTTGTCAACCGTTTCGCCGTCGGCATATTTCGCATCGATATCGCACAGGTTCAAAACCGCGTATTCCTTGCGGAACGGACAGTTTGAAAAACCTTTGTGGGCGATGCGGCGGAACAAGGGCATCTGACCGCCCTCGAATCCGACGTATACTTTACCGCCGGAACGGGACTGCTGTCCTTTGTTACCGCGGCCGGCTGTCGTACCGCGACCGGATGACGAACCGCGTCCGACAATCCGCTTCTTCTTATTGGCACCGGCAGGTGCATTGAGAATAAATTCTGACATCAGTTCATCTCCTCAACTTTAACCAGATGGGAAACGGAGGCAACCATGCCGAGAACGGCAGGATTCGCTTCGTGTTCCACAACCGAGTTGATCTTTTTCAAACCGAGACTGCGGACAGTCGCCCGCTTTGCGGGCTTCTGACCGATCGTACTCTTCACAAGCGTGATCTTCAATTTCTTTGCCATGTCTTACCCCCACAAATCTTTCAGAGTTTTACCTCTGTTCTTTGCAACGGTACGGGCATCCATCAGGTTGGTCACAGCGTTAAACGTTGCTCTTACCACGTTCACGGATGCATTGGAACCGAGCGACTTTGACAATACGTCAGTCGCGCCGGCCGCTTCCAAAACCGCACGTACGGGTCCGCCGGCAATAATGCCGGTACCGGAACAGGCGGGTTTCAGCAAAACGGAAGAGCTCTTGTACTGACCGAGAATATCGTGCGGCAACGTACCGTTTTTAAGCGGCACGTGTACCAAATTGCGCTTTGCCTTATCAATACTCTTTTTGATCGCTTCCGTAACGTCGTTCGCTTTACCGAAACCGAAACCGACTCTGCCTTTCTGATCGCCGACAACCGTCAATGCTGAAAACGAAAATCTGCGGCCGCCTTTTACGACTTTTGCAGTACGATTCAGCTTGATCAGTTTTTCGACGAATTCTTTGGGCTGATCTCTATCATAATTCTTCTGGTGTTCCATAGCCTCTCCTAGAATTCAATCCCGGCTTTGCGGGTACCGTCGGCAAGGGCCTTTACTACACCGTGATACAAGTAACCGTTACGGTCGAATACCACAGTTTTAATGTTCTTGTCTGCAAGGCGTTTACCCATTGCTTCACCGAGTTTCGCAGCTCCGTCCATATTCGGTTTGAGAGAGGCGAATTCCTTTTCCAGAGTGGAAATAGACGCAAGCGTCTTTCCGGCATCATCATCAATTATCTGCACGAACAGATTGCAGTTGCTGCGGGTCACCGTCATGCGGGGACGTTCTGCAGTACCGAAAATCCGTTTGCGGATATGAATCTTTCTCTTGAGACGTTTTCTGTCTTTATCATTAAGTTTTCTGATCATATCGCTCTACCCTTATTTGACGCCGGATTTACCGACCTTCCTTCTAATGGTCTCGGTTTCGTAGCGGATACCCTTTCCTTTATAGGGTTCGGGTTTGCGCAGTTTACGAATCTGAGCACAGAACTCACCGACAAGCTGCTTATCGATTCCGGAAACAGTAATTTTTCCCTGTCCGTCAGCAGCAACCGTGAGTCCTTCAGGAATTACGGCGATAAAATCCGAGGAATAGCCCAGGTTCATGACGAGCATTTTACCCTGAACTTCCGCACGGTAACCGACACCGTTAATGATCAGGCTCCGTGAAAAACCGTCCGTTACGCCGACAACCATGTTGTGAATCAGGTTGCGGTACAAACCCTGAGCCGCGTTCGCAGCTTTGGTTTCGTCGGTCGGAGTTACGTGAACCAGTCCGTCTTTAACTTCAATAAAAACGTTCGCCGTATAGTGCTGAGAGAGTTTTCCCTTGGGACCCTCAACGTCAACACTTGCAGGCTGCACGTTAATTTTTACACCCGCAGGTACAGTTACGGGAATCTTACCAATACGTGACATTATTCCTTCCTCTTACCAAACGGTGCAAATCAATTCACCGCCAACCATTTTTTCCGCAGCTTTTTTACCGGTGGTAACGCCTTGGCTGGTTGACACGATAACCGTACCGTATCCGTTATAGACGCGGGGCAGTTCTTTATAACCGGAGTAAACGCGGCGGCCGGGAGTGGAAACCTTACGGAGTCCGTGGATGACCGAGGCATTCGTCTCATCATACTTCAGGAAAATGCGGATACAATTGAGTCCGTCCTGACTAACCTTTTTAAAGTTTTTGATATAACCTTCGGTCTTCAGGATTTTCACGATTTCCAACTTGAGTTTGGAGGCAGGAACATCTACCTTTTCGTGGCGGGCCATTGCCGCATTCCTAACCTTTGTCAGCATATCTGCGATGGGGTCTGAAACGCTCATTCTATTCTCCTACCTCTACCAGCTGGACTTTGTGACGCCCGGCAACAGGCCTTCACTAGCTAACTTGCGGAAACACAGACGACACATCTTATATTTCCGAAGATATCCGCGCGGACGACCGCAAATCTGGCACCGATTGTATTTCCGGGAGCTGTATTTGGGAGTGCGGTTCGCCTTGATAATCATTGATTTCTTAGCCATGAATTCCTCTCTTACTTTCTGAAGGGCATTCCGAACTTGGCAAGCAAAGCACGGGCGTCACTATCGGTTTCCGCACTTGTAACAATAGCAATATTCAACCCTGCAACGCGTTCGATCTTGTCGAAGTCGATTTCAGGGAAAATGATCTGCTCTGTAATGCCAAGAGAAAAGTTTCCGTGACCGTCAAATCCGGAAGATTTGATACCGCGGAAATCCTTAACACGGGGTAATGCAACGTTGATGAGCCGGTCCAGGAATTCATACATCTGGGCGCCGCGCAACGTTACCATTACACCGACCTCATTGCCCTGACGCAGTTTGAAGTTCGCAATACTCTTTCTTGCTCTTGTCTTCACAGCTTTCTGACCGGTAATAGCCGTTATGTCAGTAACTGCGGCGTCAAGAAGTTTCTTATTTGCGAGTGCTTCACCCACGCCCATGCTTACTACGATCTTTTGAACCGAAGGGATTTGCATGACGGACTTATAACCGAGCTCTTTGAACAACTCGGGGGCGATAGTGTCCTTATAGACTTTCTTAAGCCGAGGTACATAATTACTCATTACAGTGTGTCTCCACATTTACGGCAGACGCGAAGTTTTTTGTCGCCGTCGAGTTTATATCCGATTTTAGTAGGACCGCATTTTTTGCATACGATCGCTACGTTAGAAATATGCAACGGCGCTTCAATCTCGGCGATACCGCCGTGATCCTGCTGGTTGCGTTTTTTCATCGCTTTTTTGACAATATTGCAACCGGCGACAATGACTCTGTCCTTATCGCTTACTACGCGAACTACCGTACCGCGCTTGCCTTTGTCTTTTCCGGCAATGATTTCTACCATATCGTCCTTATGGATCTTGAATTTCTTAACCATTTCCAATTCTCCTAAAGAACTTATTCTTACAGAACTTCCGGCGCCAGCGATACGATTTTCATATAATCCATATCGCGCAGCTCACGGGCTACCGGGCCGAAAATACGCTTACCTTTCGGGTTTTTATTCGCATCAATGATAACGCACGCGTTATCGTCAAAGCGGATATACGTTCCGTCGGGACGGCGGTATTCTTTTGAAATGCGCACGATAACGGCTTTTTCAATCGAACCCTTTTTGATCGTAGAAGTCGGGATAGCATCCTTAACAGCTACAACAATAATATCGCCAATACTCGCATACCGGCGGTGTGAACCGCCGATTACCTTAATACACTGAACGAGTTTTGCACCGGAGTTATCGGCAACGTTCAAATTTGACTGCATCTGAATCATTTCGTTATCTCCTTAGCTTATTTTGCCCGTTCAATAATTTCGGCAAGACGCCAGCATTTTTCTCTGCTGATCGGCCGGCATTCTACGATGCGAACTTTATCACCAACGTGAGCATCATTCAGTTCATCGTGAGCCTTGCATTTCTTGACGCGCGTAACGTATTTCTTATAAAGCCGATGCAGCTTTTTGGTCGTTACGGATACGACGATGGTTTTATCCATTTTGTCGCTGGTAACGATACCAACAAAAGCGCGTTTTGCAGCCTTATTAGTCTGAACAACCTGTTCTTCCACGGGTCAGCTCCTACTTGTCCTGTCCGGCAATCTCTTTCTGCCGGATCAGCGTATTCATGCGGGCGATTTCTCTGCGCATGGTACGTTTCTGCATGGGATTATCTACATGGCCGATTACCATCTGGAACCGGAGATCCATATACTTCTTCTTCAACTCGTTCCGTTTTACAATCAGTTCAGGATACGACAGTTCTTTTTCTTTTTTCGCCATCAGTTACTCCTTAGTCAATCGTAGGACGGACTGCAATTTTCGTTTTGATCGGCAATTTACTGCCGGCCAACTGCATCGCGCTTTCTGCCAATTCCAAATCGACTCCGCCGATCTCGAACAGGATCTGACCCGGTTTGATTACCGCAGCCCAGAATTCCGGTGCGCCCTTACCTTTACCCATACGGGTTTCGGCAGGTTTTTTGGAAATCGGTTTATCCGGGAATACGCGGATCCAGACCTGACCTTTACGGTTGATCTTACGATTCAGCGCGACACGGGCAGCTTCAATGTGCCGTGCAGACAGCCAAATCGGTTCCATAGCGACCAGCGCGATATTACCGAAATCGATCGTATTCGCACGCGTCGCGTTTCCCTTGATTCTGCTGCGCTGCACCTTACGGTGCATAACTCTTTTAGGTGCGAGTGCCATCACTAACTCCTTGAAGCTTTAGCGCCACGGTCTGCGCGGGGTGCGCGTTCCGCACGATCAGAACGTTCACGGCGCTGCTTTTTTACCAGCTGGCCCGCGTCTTCATTCTGTTCGTGGCTGTACATCATTCCGTTATAAACCCATACTTTAACACCGATTTTTCCGTATGTCGTATGAGCTTCCGCAAAACCGTAATCGATATCCGCACGAAGCGTATGCAGAGGAACGCGTCCCTCTTTATGCTCTTCCGTACGGGACATCTCCGCACCGCCGAGACGGCCGCTGATACGGATTTTCACACCCTGAGATCCCGCTTTCATCGCGTTACCGGAAGCCTGTTTCAGCGCCTTGCGGAACGAACCGCGGCTCATCAACTGACGGGCAACGTTCTGGGCGATCAGGGAAGCATTGATTTCAGCACGTTTGATCTCTTTGATCTTGATCTGAACTTTTTTGGTCAAATGCTTCTGGATCTCGACACCGATTTTTTCGATGTTGGCACCTTTTACACCGATAATCACTCCGGGGCGGGCGGTATGAATCACAATGGTAACCCGCTGCGGATGACGAACAATTTCAATTTCGGCAATATCGGCGTTTTTGCATTCGGGCAGATCCTGTACCATTTTTCTGATTTTCAGATCTTCAAGAACCAGATCGGCATACTCGCGTGAATCTGCATACCAGCGAGACTGCCAAGTCTTGTTAACGCCAAGCCGCAATCCGATAGGATTTACTTTCTGTCCCATCTTATTCCCCCGCCTTTTCATCTACTACGACGGTAATATGACACATACGTTTCAAAAGCATGTCGGCGCGTCCGCGGGCGCGGAACCATACACGTTTCAGACGCGGACCTTCGTCGATGCGAATTTCCTTAACGTACAGCATATCTTCATCAAGCTTTTTATTAGCATAGAGCGCGTTCGCAATCGCGGATTTCATCGTTCCGCGGATCAGATCGGCACCTTTCTGAGGCATATTCTCAAGAATAGCCATAGCTTCCGAACAGGTCTTCCGTTTTACGACATTTGCTACGGGACGAACCTTCGTAGGAGATGCGATAAGGAATTTTGTAACGGCTCTATATCCAGTTTTTTCAGCCATCATATCCACCTATTTTCCAGCCTTTTTGTCAGAACCGGCATGACCACGGAAGATACGCGTAGGAGCAAATTCGCCGAGCTTGTGGCCGACAAGGTTTTCCGTAACGTATACAGGTACCCATGACTTACCGTTATACACTGAAATCGTATTTCCTACCATTTCAGGAATAATCGTCGAGCAGCGCGAGTATGTTTTAATCATCTTGCGGTCTGCCGCCTTGTTCATTTCAATAACCTTCTTATAAAGGCTCTTCTCAATAAAAGGACCTTTTTTAACAGATCTTGACACGGTTATCTCCTATCCTGCTACTTCTTCCGGCGTGAAACAATAAAATTGTCCGACACCTTCCGCTTGTTGCGGGTTTTGTATCCACGGCAAGGCTGTCCCCAAGGAGTAACGGGGTTACGTCCTTTACCGGCGCCTTCACCACCACCAAGCGGATGATCAACAGGGTTCATAGCCATACCGCGGACAGTAGGTCTGATACCGCGCCATCTGTTACGTCCCGCTTTACCGAGTTGCGTATTCATGCGGTCTTCGTTACCGACGACACCGATAGTGGCATAGCACTTTCCGTGAATTCGGCGCATTTCGCTTGAAGGAAGGCGGATCGTGACGTATTCTCCTTCCTTTGCCGCTACCAGCGCGCTCGCACCGGCAGACCGAACCAACTGTCCGCCGCGGCCGAGCGTAAGCTCGATGTTATGAACGGTAAACCCTACGGGAATTGCTTCCAAAGGCAGCGCGTTTCCCACAACGGGAGCGGCGTTGTCGCCGGACATAATTTTCTGTCCGACGGTTAAACCTTTCGGTGCAATAATATAACGTTTATCACCATCCGCATAAAAAATCAGCGCGATGTTGGCACTGCGGTTCGGATCGTACTCGATAGTCTTAACCGTACCCGGAATACCGTGTTTATCACGTTTAAAATCAATCTCGCGGAACTTGCGCTTGTGACCGCCGCCCTGATGACGGACGGAAATACGTCCGCCGGCACCGCGACCGCCGTGCGCGTTACGACCGTGAGTCAAACCTTTTTCGGGCTTGTCAGTCGTTACTTCGTCTCTCCGCAGGTCAATACGAGTTCTTGTACCTGCGGTTATCGGCTTATATACTTTAAGAGCCATAGTTATTGGTTCCCCTTAATCCAACGAAACCGAGAGGCTTAGACGCCTTCGAATATCTTGATTGTTTCGCCAGGCGCAAGCTTGACGATAGCCTTTTTCCAGCTGGAAGTTTTACCGGCCCGATAGCGGACACGTTTCATTTTTCCACCCACATTCATTACCGTACAGCCTACAACTTTTACATTGAAAAGTTTGCGGACAGCTTCTTTGATCTGAATTTTGTCCGCCGAAGGCGCTACTTTGAATACGTATTTTCCTTCTTCACGCAGCTGAGTTGCTTTCTCTGAAAGCACAGGCTCGATAAGGATATCTTCATATACCATTATTCAGCCCCCTCACCATAGAAACCGGAAAGATTTTTTACCGCGGATTCAAGCATGATAACTTTTCTTCCGTAAAACAGATCGTGTGCACGAAGTCTGTTGTAAGAAAGGAACGATACGGCCGGAATATTGCGTCCCGCCTGCTTAATATTCGCATCATCATCTTTCAAAACGATGACCGTGCGTCCGTCCGAAGGGAAATTCTTCAGAATGGCTACAAGATCCTTTGTTTTGCCGCTTTCTACGGTAAAATCTTCAATTACCGTAAGTCTGTCGCCCTGAGCTTTCAGGCTCAAAATCGACTTCATCGCCAGCCGTTTTACTTTTTTGGGTAAAACAAAACTGAAATCACGCGGTTTCGGCCCGAAGATGACTCCGCCGCCTCTGCAAAGAGGAGACTTTTTATCACCACGGCGGGCACGTCCGGTTCCCTTCTGTTTATACGGCTTCGCATTGCTGCCATGTACTTCAGAACGATCTTTCGTACAGGCGGTACCGACGCGTTTGTTTGCTAACTCATTATTGATGGCGTAATAGATAACGTCTTCATTGACCGGGAGGCCGAACACTTTATCATCAAGAGTAATAGTCCTAAGCTCTTTGCCATCGACTGAATAGACTTTCTTTTCCATCGTCTTCCTCTGTCGTTATTTCTTTACCGCGGACTTGATGATCAGCGTACAGTCTTTATTCCCGGGCACAGACCCGCGAACCATCACTACTTTCAGCTCAGGATCAACTTTGATGACTTTCAGATTCTGAACGGTTATGCGTTCGCATCCCATGTGACCAGGCATCTTGATATTCTTGAAGCTGTGTCCGGGAGACGTACACTGTCCCGTTGAACCGGCTTCCCGGTGGAACTTTGAACCGTGAGTGGCACGTCCGCCATGGAAACCCCATCTTTTCATTACACCCTGAAACCCCTTACCTTTCGAGGTAGCGGTAACATCCACATAATTGGTGTTTTCAAAAAGTTCGACACCAATCTGATCACCCACGGCAACTTCATTGCTGAAATCACGGAATTCTTTCAAATGCCGCTTGGGGGTAATACCTTCGGGAAACTGACCGGCATACGGTTTTGAAATCTGCGAGTTCTTCAGGTCTCCGAGACCGAGAACGACAGCGTCATAGCCGAACGTTTCCTTCGTCTTGCAGGCAACGACCACATTCGGGTCAACGCGGATCACAGTAACCGGCGTAAGGTTACCGTCTTCGTCGAACACCTGAGTCATTCCCACTTTTGTTGCAATCAGACCTTTCATTCTGATACGTCTCCTTGTGAAAGAAACAAACGTTTCTTTCCATATCGGCCGCCATTCCCTGATCCGGGGAACCGTACCGGTTTTTACAGTAAGAAAATATCTTACTGTTTTATTTCAACATCTACACCAGCCGGCAGTTCAAGCTTCATCAGCGAATCCATAACGTCCGCCGAAGGCTCGATAATATCAATAAGCCGCTTGTGCGTCCGCATTTCAAACTGCTCACGTGATTTTTTGTTTACGTGAGGTGAACGCAGAACAGTCACCTTATTAATTCTGGTCGGCAGCGGAATCGGTCCGGAAACCTTAGCTCCTGCCTGCTGAACAGTCTGCACGATGGCTTTTGCGCTCTGATCGATCAGCCCTACATCAAATGCCCGAAGTCTGACGCGAATCTTATCGGTAGCCATTATTCCTCCTGGAAAATGCGGAGGCTGTCTGAACGGTGATGTTACACGCCTCTCAGACAGCGCTCGCTCCAAAACAATTTATTCGATAATATTTGTTACCTGGCCGGATGCAATAGTGCGTCCGCCTTCACGAATAGCGAATTTAAGACCTTTGTCCATTGCAACGGGGTGGATCAATTCACCGATAACGGTCGTATTGTCACCGGGTTTTACCATGTCCACGCCGGCAGGCAGCGTGATCGTTCCGGTAATATCCGTCGTTCTGAAATAGAACTGAGGGCGATATCCGGAGAAGAACGGGCTGTGACGTCCGCCTTCTTCCTTGGACAGAACGTACACCTGTCCTTCGAATTTCGTGTGCGGATGGATTGAACCCGGCTTTGCAAGAACCTGACCGCGTTCAACCGCTTTTTTATCGATACCGCGGAGCAGCAGACCGACGTTATCGCCCGCTTCACCCTGATCCAACAGTTTGTTGAACATTTCGATACCGGTAATAACCGTTTTCTGCGTGGGTTTGATACCGATGATTTCGACTTCTTCGTTCATATGAACGATACCGCGTTCGATACGTCCCGTTACTACGGTACCGCGGCCGGAAATCGTGAACACGTCTTCGATCGGCATCAGGAACGGCAGGTCCGCCGCACGCTCCGGATCTTTGAAATAAGTATCCATGGTATCCAGCAGTTCGTCGATACAAGCGGTCGCTTCGGGATTATCCGGTTCGGACAGTGCTTTAAATGCAGAACCCTTGATAATCGGAGTTTCAGCAGGGAATCCGTAAGACGTCAGAACGTCGCGAACTTCTTCTTCGACCAATTCGAGCAGTTCAGGATCGTCGATCAGGTCGACCTTGTTCAGAAATACGATCATTCCGGGAACGCCTACCTGACGGGCGAGCAGGATGTGTTCGCGAGTCTGGGGCATAACGGAGTCGGGAGCGGAAACTACGAGAATAGCACCGTCCATCTGAGCGGCACCGGTGATCATGTTCTTGATATAGTCCGCGTGGCCGGGGCAGTCGATGTGTGCGTAGTGGCGCTTATTTGACTGATACTCAAGGTGACGGGTATTGATCGTGATACCGCGTGCTTTTTCTTCCGGGGCGTTATCGATTTCATCATACTTCAGAGCTTTGTCGCCGAATTTTTGAGCGCAGTGCTGAGTAATTGCCGCAGAAAGAGTTGTCTTACCATGGTCAACGTGACCGATGGTTCCTACGTTCATGTGCGGTTTGGTTCTCTCGAACTTTTCCTTTGCCATGTAATCCTCCTATACCAGAATATTTCAGGTATATTAAAAAATTGCTGTGCTGTATTATAAAGAATATATTCAGCCTTTTCAAGCGGAATTATATTCCCATACACATATACACCGAGTTTGAATTTGACGATTTTAAGGAGGTTAACAGAAAAAACTTTTTTTTCTTGCTTTGACAGCCCATCTATTCGGACTGTTTCGGCCGGAACCACCTATCGCCATCAAACCCATACTTGATGACCGGTCTGGTATCACGGAGCCTTAAAACAGGACAACCTGTTCTATCAGGAACCCCTTGATCCAAACCATCTATCTGATAGTGCCGACGGCACGTATCGCCAAATCAAAGGGCTGCGAACACCTGATTCTTTCCTTAATACGGATCGAATCTTTACGGTTTCGCCGGACGCACAACACGCGCCCGCTTGACTCTCAAAGAACCCTGAAGCTACAGCTTCCATACAACTGCCTCTTTTATAAACAGGCAGTTCTTATTTATATACTTTAAAGAAAAAAAAATCAAGTACTTTAAAAGTATTTATATCAGTTTACAATAAAAAAAGAGGCCGAACGGCCTCTTTTTTTTCTACCAGCGGTAGTGCGCGAACGCTTTGTTCGCTTCCGCCATTTTATGCGTATCTTCCTTCTTTTTATAAGCCGTACCGGTATTGTTGAATGCGTCCATCAATTCGTTGGCCAAACATTCACTCATACCGTGACCGCTTTTGGAACGGGCGGCGCCGATTACCCAGCGCATCGCCAGCGCTTCGCGGCGGCTTTCGCGGATTTCAATCGGAACCTGATACGTGGCACCGCCGACGCGGCGGGATTTTACTTCCACCATCGGCTTTACGTTGTCAAGCGCTTTCAGAAATACTTCAAGCGGGTCTTTGTCCGTTTTCGTTTTAAGCAAATCCATCGCTTCATAAATGATGCTGATACACGTTGCTTTTTTGCCGTCAATCATCATACGGGAAACGAATTTCGATACAACGGGACTGTTGTATTTCGGATCGGGCATAATAGGACGGTTAATGCTTTTGTTCTTTCTTCCCATTTTACTGTCTCCTTATGCCTTGGGCCGTTTGGCACCGTATTTCGAGCGTCCGCGTTTGCGGTCTTCAACACCGAGCGTATCTTTAGCACCGCGAATGATATGGTAGCGGACACCGGGGAGGTCTTTTACACGACCGCCACGGATAAGAACAACGGAGTGTTCCTGCAAATTATGGCCGATACCGGGAATGTATGCAGTAACTTCAAATCCATTTCCAAGACGAACACGCGCAACTTTACGAAGGGCCGAGTTCGGTTTTTTGGGAGTAACGGTCATAACGCGCGTGCAAACGCCGCGTTTCTGCGGACAAGACTGAAGCGCGGGAGACTTCGTTCTATTCGCAACCGTTTTACGTCCCTGACGAATCAACTGATTAATTGTAGGCATTAGCCTTTCTCCTCTATTCTACCGGCAGCACTCCGGGTAAATTTGGCAATTGTATAGATATATACTCTACCAAAAAAAATACGATACTGTCAATCGGAAATCCATAAAACGGCGTTCCGAGTACGAAATTCCGGCTGCCGTGAAAGCAGCCGGTTTTCCGTTCAGTCTTCTTCCGAATCGAACGACGTGTCCGCGACCTGCGCTTCCATCACTTTTTCAAGTTTACGGCGTTCAATGATTTCGTTCATCTGTTCGTCGAGATCCGTTGCGTTTTCATCGAACAGTTTGACGTTCCGATAATTACGGATACCGGTTCCCGCGGGAATCAAATGACCGATCGTAACGTTTTCCTTCAGACCGCGCAGATAGTCGGTTGAACCGGCAATCGCGGCGTTCGTCAGAACGCGGGTCGTTTCCTGGAAAGAAGCCGCCGAAATAAACGAATCGATATTCAGCGCCGCTTTCGTAATACCCTGGAACATCGGCCGGGCGATGGCAGGCTGACCGCCTTCTTCCATAACACGGCGATTTTCCTCATGAAACTTATATTTATCGACCTGCTGGCCGTAAATGAATCTCGTATCACCAACGGCAACGATTTCGACCTTCCGCAGCATCTGGCGCACGATGACACCGATGTGCTTATCGTTGATGCTTACACCCTGCATACGGTACACCTGCTGGATTTCATCCATCAGATAATTCTGCAGTGCGTTTTCACCGAGAATGGCCAAAATGTCGTGCGGGTTTAACGCACCGTCGCACAGTTTTTCTCCGGCTTCAACGGTGTCGCCGTCGCGGACGAGCAGCCGTTTCGTCATCGGTACAAGATGATCGAACGATTTGCCGTATTTGTCTACTACTACGACGACGCGCTTGCCTTTCGTAATTCCCTTGAACTGTACGGTTCCGGAAATCTGTGAAAGAACGGACAGCGACTTCGGCTTGCGCGCTTCAAACAATTCGGAAACGCGCGGCAGACCGCCGGTAATATCGTTCGTTTTCGACGCTTCTTTCAGCGTCTTCGCGATAACCGTACCGGCCGTAATCGTTTCATTATCGTTGATAAGAAGATACGCGCCGCCGGGAAGATAGTAACTTCCCTTTTCGTTACCCGCCTCGTCGGTGATCAGAATGCGCGGCTGCTTCGTATCAAGATGCAGTTCGCTGATCGTTTTTTCGATCTTTCCGGTTTCTTCGTCGATAACTTCCGCCAAAGTCGAACCGGGAATGATGTCTTCAAAGTGAACGTATCCGTCCACTTCGGCGATAATCGGTTCCGAGAACGGGTCGAACGTTGCGATCGGATCGTTCGCGGCGACGAAATCACCGGCCTTAACGAGAAGCGAAGAACCGTTCTGTATTTCAACTTTCTGATCATTGCTGGTAAGGTACACCGCATTGCCGCGCACGATAACGCGCGCGATATCGGAAGAAAGAACTTCTTTACCCCCGTGCGTAAACAGCGGAATATCCTTCAGTATGCGGCTGCCGTCTTCAACGAGCAGTTTGTCGCCTTTTTCAAGCTTATACTGATTGATAACGCGCGTAACGAGCATGGAGCCTTTACGGGTGAACAGCCACGTACCGTCGTCCATCACGACGTGCGTACCGGTAATATCCTGAATAAGCACCGGATATTTCAGCACGATGTGGTTTTCTTCACTGACTTTTGACGCCGTACCGCCGACGTGGAACGTACGCATCGTCAGCTGCGTACCGGGCTGACCGATGGATTGCGCGGCAATAATACCGACCGCTTCACCGATTTCAACGATTTTATTGTGCGCGAGGTTACGGCCGTAACATTTGCAGCACACGCCGTGACGGCTTTCACACGTCAAAACGGTACGCAGCTTAATGCTTTCCACCCCGGCCTCGTCGATTTTGGCAGCCAGATCGTCCGTGATATATTCGTTTACGTCGCACAGCAGTTCGTGCGTAATCGGATGCAGCACGCGTTCAAGCGTGTACCGTCCGACGATGCGGTCTCGCAACGCCTCGATAACTTCGTCTCCGTCTTTTACGGCGGAATATTCGATACCGTTGATCGTGCCGCAGTCGTCTTCGTTAATCACGACATCCTGCGCGATATCGACCAGACGGCGGGTCAGATAACCGGCGTCGGCCGTTTTAAGTGCGGTATCGGACAGACCCTTACGGGCACCGTTCGTTGAAATGAAGAATTCGATAACGGACAGCCCTTCCTTGAAGTTCGCCCGAATCGGCAATTCGATGATGTCGCCGTTCGGCTTCGCCATCAGTCCGCGCATACCGGCCAACTGACGGATCTGGTTGCGGCTACCGCGCGCTCCGGACGTGGCCATCATGTAAATCGTATTGAAGCCTTCCTTGTCTTTTTCAAGGTTCTTCATCATGATGTTGGTCAGTTCTTCGTTCGTTTTCGACCAGATATCGCACACACGGTTATACCGTTCGTCCTGCGTAATATGGCCTTCGTGATACTGCTTTTGAATCGCATCGACTTTTTTATTCGCCGTACCGATCATTTCTTCTTTTTCCGGCGGCACGATAATATCGTCCATGGAAATGGTTGCACCGAAGAACGTCGCGTATTTATATCCGACCGCCTTGATAGCGTCGAGCATCTGAACGGTCAGCCACGGGCCCTGTTCTTTATAGACTTTTTCAATGAGCTTTTTCAGTTCCTTATCGCCGAGCAGCGCGTTCACGAATTCAATATCGGCCGGCATCTCTTCGTTAAAGCGGAGCCGTCCGGCAGTCGTCGATACGACCTGTCCGTTATACGGCGCTTTCGCGACGGGAACCTTGATTTCGGCCTGCCAGTCGATACTCTTCGTTTCGGCGGCCAGAAACACTTCGTCAACGGAACTGAAACGCTTTCCCGTTCCTTTTCCGCTCGGCATGATCTTCGTCAGGTAATAAATACCGAGAACCATGTCCTGCGACGGATACACGATCGTCTTACCGTTCGCCGGATCGAGCAGGTTACGCGCCGAAAGCATCAGCGTCCAGCATTCCATCTGGGCGGCCTGCGTAAGCGGCACGTGAACGGCCATCTGGTCACCGTCGAAGTCGGCGTTGAACGCGTGACAGACGAGCGGGTGCAGTTTTATCGCTTTTCCTTCAACCAAAACCGGCTCGAACGCCTGAATACCGAGCCGGTGCAGCGTCGGCGCGCGGTTCAGCATAACCGGATGTTCGCGGACGACTTCGTCAAGAATGGCGAATACTTCCGGCGATTCCTGTTCAACGAGCATTTTCGCTTTTTTAACATTGTAGACAACGTCTTTGTCCACCAGTTTTTTCATGATAAACGGCTTGAACAGTTCGAGCGCCATTTTCGTGGGCAAACCGCACTGCCACAATTTCAGTTCGGGACCGACGACGATTACCGAACGGCCGGAATAGTCGACGCGTTTACCGAGCAGATTCTGGCGGAAACGTCCCTGCTTACCCTTGAGCATATCGGAAATCGATTTAAGCGGACGGTTCGACGCACCTTTTACGACGCGTTTGCGCTTGGAATTGTCAAACAGGGCGTCCACCGCTTCCTGCAGCATACGCTTTTCGTTGCGGATAATGATGTCCGGCGCGGAAAGCTGCATGAGCCGTTTGAGACGGTTGTTGCGGTTGATAACGCGGCGGTACAGATCGTTCAAATCGGACGTTGCAAACCGACCGCCGTCGAGCTGCACCATCGGGCGCAATTCCGGCGGAATGACCGGAATGACGTCGAGAATCATCCATGAACATTTATTGCCTGACGAACGGAAATTTTCTACGATTTCGATACGCTTCAACAGACGTTTATCGCTTTTGGCACCTTTTTCGACCATCTTCGCGCGCAGCTCGGCGGCGAGTTCGTCCAGATTCAGGTTTTCCAAAAGCGTTTTTATCGCTTCCGCACCCATTCCGGCAGAGAAAGATCCGCCGTAACGTTCTTGAGCTTCGATATATTCGTCTTCCGTGAGAAGCTGCATTTTTTTAAGGTCGGTGTCACCCGCGTCGATAACGATGTATTTTTCGTAATACAATACGGAACGCAATGCCGCGACCTGCAAATCAAGCAACAATCCCATGCGGGAAGGAACGGAGCGATAATACCAAATGTGGGAAACGGGAGCCGCAAGTTCTATATGTCCCATGCGCTCGCGGCGGACTTTAAAATGCGTAACTTCCACTCCGCAGCGGTCGCACACGACGCCCTTATAACGGATGGATTTGAACTTACCGCAAAAGCATTCCCATTCTTTGGTCGTACCGAAAATCCGTTCACAGAACAGACCGTCTTTCTCCGGCCGCAGCGTACGGTAATTTATGGTTTCAGGCTTCTTGACTTCGCCGTACGACCACGAACGGATCGTTTCAGGCGAAGCGAGCTTAATCATCAAACTGTCGAAATCTTGTATATCCCGCATGTATTTCTCCTGCAATGCAACCGGAAAAGAAGCCGCCGGACAAGCGCAGCGCGTGCGCGGCGGTTCTTCTCCCACAAATCTTAGAAGTCAGAACTGGTCTTTTTAATCAGTTCGTCGTCGCGCTCCGTAAGCGGAATCTGCTTGCCTTTGGCGTCGTAAATCGTAAAATCCAACGCCAAACCGCGCAATTCCTGTACCAGAACGTTAAACGATTCGGGTACGCCCGCTGCGGTGGACGGTTCGCCTTTTACGATGGATTCGTAAATTTTCGAGCGGCCGTTCATATCGTCGGACTTGATCGTCAGCAATTCCTGCAGCGTGTTCGCGGCGCCGTACGCCTCAAGCGCCCACACTTCCATTTCACCCAGACGCTGACCGCCGAACTGGGCTTTACCGCCGAGCGGCTGCTGCGTAACGAGCGAATACGGTCCCGTTGAACGGGCGTGCATTTTGTCGTCAACGAGGTGGTGCAGCTTCATGAAGTAGATAACCCCGACGAAAACGTCGTTCAGGAACGGTTCGCCGGTGCGTCCGTCGCGGAGCGTGGCTTTCGAGTTCGCATTAAAGCCGGCTTCCACCAACTTCTGCGAAATCTGTTCGTTCGACGGCGACTGGAATACCGGAGCTTCGTACCATTCGTTCAGATACATACCGGCAAGTCCGAGTTCGGATTCCATGATCTGACCGATATTCATTCGGGACGGAACGCCGAGCGGATTCAAACAGATATCGAGCGCGGTACCGTCAGCCAAATACGGCATGTCTTCAACCGGCAAAATGCGGGCAACGATACCTTTGTTACCGTGGCGGCCGGCCATTTTATCACCTTCGCGCAGCTTGCGCTTGGTTGCGATAAGTACTTTAACCACTTCGTCGACACCCGGATTCAAATCGTCGCCTTCGGTACGGCGCAAGCGCTGAACGTCGATAATCGTTCCTTCAACACCGTGCGGAACGCGCAGCGACGAGTCGCGCACTTCTTTCGCTTTTTCACCGAATATCGAATTCAGCAGTTTAAATTCAGGCGTCGTTTCGGTTTCACTTTTGGGCGTTACCTTACCGACGAGGATATCTCCGGAGCGGACCTTCGCACCAATACGGATAATACCTTCGGCGTCGAGATTGTCCAGCGTTTTTTCACTGGTATTCGGAATATCGCGCGTAATCTTTTCGGGGCCGAGTTTGGTTTCCCGAATTTCAGTCATGAATTCCTTAATATGGATAGAAGTGAACATGTCTTCTTTTACGACGCGCTGTGAAATCAGGATGGCGTCTTCATAGTTGTATCCGTTCCAGGGAACGAATCCGACCAGAATGTTGCGGCCGAGCGCCAGCTCGCCGTTGAACGTCGCAGGTCCGTCGGCAAGCACTGTTCCCTTTTCGACTTTCTGACCGAGTTCGACGACGGGACGCTGGTGATAACAGGTATCCTGATTCGTCCGCTGATATTTCAAAAGCGGATATTCGTCGATATCGTCGGGTCTGCGCGGCGCGGTGGGTTTAACTTTCACCACGTCGGACGTAACCCATACGACTTCACCAGGGCGCTTCGCCTTAACCAGAACGCCCGAATCGTACGCGCATTTGCCTTCCATACCGGTGCCGACGTGCGGCGGTTCGGGGAACAGCAGCGGAACGGCCTGGCGCTGCATGTTGGAACCCATGAGCGCGCGGTTTGCGTCGTCGTGTTCCAAAAACGGAACGAGCGCGGCGGACACGGAAATGATCTGCTTGGGAGAAACGTCCATGTACTGCACGTCTTTGGGATCTCTGGTCGTATAGTCGCCGTGACGGCGGCACGAAATCTGTTCGGTTGCAAACGAACCGTCTTCTTTCATATTAACCGAAACCTGGCCGATGTAATATTTATCTTCGTCCATTGCCGACAAATAGTCGACCTGATCGGTCGCTTTGCCGGCGTCGATCTTCCGATACGGCGCCTCAAGGAAGCCGTATTCGTTCACGCGCGTATAAATCGCGAGAGATACGATAAGACCGATATTCGGACCTTCGGGCGTTTCGATCGGGCACATGCGTCCGTAATGCGTATAGTGAACGTCGCGGACTTCAAATCCGGCGCGGTCGCGCGAAAGACCTCCCGGTCCGAGCGCGTTCAAACGGCGTTTATGCGTCAATTCCGCGAGCGGGTTAACCTGATCCATGAACTGAGACAGCTGACTCGAGCCGAAAAATTCCTTGATTGCGGCGACGATCGGCTTTATGGATATAAGATCCTGCGGCTTCATCGTTTCCGTTTCTTTGAGTCCCATGCGCTCTTTGGCGATGCGTTCCATACGGCTGAAAGCCGTTTTCAGCTGATTCGTCATCAGTTCGCCGACAGAACGGACGCGGCGGTTGCCCAGATGGTCGATATCGTCGATATTTTCAACACCGGAATACACTTTAATCAGGAATTTCATCGTCGCGATGATATCCTGTTTCACCAGCGTATGTTCTTCAACGGGCTCCGCATAATCGAATTTCTTATTCAGCTTGTACCGTCCGACGCGGCCCAAATCATAGCGGCGCATCGAAAAGAACATCGTCGTAAGGTCTTTTTCCGCAGCGTCGACTGTAATCGGTTCACCCGGCATCAGTACCGAGTACACGGCGGAAAGCGCGTCGTCTTTCGTAGGCTCATCCGAACCCGAACCCTCTTTGGTAAAACGGATTTCTTCGCGCTCGAAACAGTTGATGATCATCTGGGAACTTAGCGAAGTATCGTTTTCATCGTCGCCTTTGGCAAATCGGATGACGGTCAGCTCTTTAATGCCGTGCAGCAGCAGTTCGTCGATATTGTGCGGATGTAGTTTTTCACCGGCACGGAAAATCTTCTTGTTTTCACCGGATTCGGCGTCGACCGCATACACTGCGTCGGCAAGCACCTTGCCTACCAGCGCTTCTTTTTCTTCACGGGAATCGCCGACGACAACTTTTTCAGTGTCGTAAAAACAGCGGATGATTTCTTCACGGGTACTGTATCCGAGCGCACGCAGGAAAATGGTTCCTAAAATGCGCTTTTTACGGTCGATTTTCGCATAAATCAGTTCTTTTTTCTGATCGATTTCAAATTCGAGCCAACTTCCGCGGTACGGAATGATACGGCTGGAATAAATACCTTTTTCATGACTGAAAATGACACCCGGCGAGCGGTGAATCTGCGAAACGACGACGCGCTCCGCCCCGTTGATGATAAACGTACCGCGATCGGTCATCAGCGGAATGTCGCCCATGTATATATCTTTCTGACGGATTTCTCCGGTCTGCTGAAAATTCAAATTGATACGCGCTTTAAGCGGAACCGAATAGGTCAGACCTTTCTGCTTGCACTCAAGCTCAGAGAATTTTATATTTTCTTCATCGAGTTCATAATATTCATATTCAAGAAACATATCGCCGTTAGGGCTTTCAATCGGGAACGTGGAAGAAAAAACCTCCTGTAATCCCTGTTCGGCAAGCGGTTCACGATTATCCAGTTTTTCTTTCTGTAAAAAGTTCTCATATGATGAAAGCTGAATATCTATGAGATTGGGAAGTTCCATGAAGTTCTGGATATTTTTACCAATATACTGACGGTTGATCGTCCGGCTTTTTGCGAACATCAAATCCCCCTTGACTGCTGCGTCATATAGACAGATATAGCCGCCGCGGAAATACATTTTTCCCGGCAGCACTTTTCAGTAACCACTTTTGAGTTATCACAATTGATTTGCTCGAAAGCCGTACCGGCAATCCGGTACGGCATATTCAGGGTGCAAGACTTATGCAATCTTAACAACACCGCCTGCTTCTTCAACTTCTTTCTTGATTTTTGCAGCTTCGTCTTTGGAAACGCCTTCTTTCAGGGGTTTCGGAGCGCCTTCAACCAAGTCTTTCGCTTCTTTCAAGCCGAGGCCGGTAACGGCACGAACGGCCTTGATAACGGCGATTTTTTTGGAAGCGTCCGCGCTTTCCAAAGAAACGTTGAATTCGGTCTGTTCTTCAGCCGCAGCAGCGGGAGCAGCACCGGCACCTGCTACCATAACGGGAGCGGCGGCGGTAACACCGAATTTTTCTTCCATAGCTTTCACAAGCTCGGATGCTTCCAGTACGGTCATGGAAGCGATAGCATCAAGAATCTGATCTGTAGTAAGAGCTGCCATATTATCTTCTCCTTAAATAGGCATTTTATATACAGACAGGACGACAGCAATTGAAGCCTGACTGTATGTTGTCATAAGACGGTCACCGGCAAACTGCCGTAACGAGCTGTATCCGATTACTCGGCGGCAGCTCCGCCTTCTGATTTCTTGTCCACATACGCCTGCAACGTGGCGGCGAGTTTCTGAACGGGGGCATTGATCGTAGACATAATCATTGCGATCAGCTGCTTCTTTCCCGGGAGCTTCGAGAACGCTTCCAGTTTTGCCGCGTCGTACACTTCTTTTTCGATCAAGCCGCCTTTAACCTGCAGAGCCGGCGTTTCTTTTGCAAAATCGTACAGGATTTTCGCAATTTCATTCGTATCACCGGAAGCAAGCGCGATAGCGGTCGGTCCTTTCAGATAATCCGCAACCATGCTGATTTCCATTTCTTCAAATGCAACACGCGCGAAATTATTTTTAACGACCTTGAAACTGCAATTCTTTTCGCGGAGCTGATCACGCAGCGCGGAAATCTGTTCGACGGTCAAACCGCGGTAATCCGTAAAAATATAATCGGAACCGCCTTCCAGCGTCGTTTTTGCAGCGGCAATCGCTTCAACTTTTGCAGGCTGGAGTTTTTTCGCTTTCATCGCCATAATTACTCTCCTTCCTTAAAGTTCACCCAAACACCGGGACCCATGGTCGAGTTCACCGATACGGACTGAACGAAGCCGGCTTTTGCATCGGCGGGCTTCTTTCTGATGACTTCGGACAGCAGCGCGTTTACGTTTTCTACGAGTTTGTCCGCATCCATCGAAACCTTTCCGACTGCGATGTGAATAACGCCGCCTTTGTCGGCGCGGAATTCAGTACGACCCTTTTTCAGTTCGTTGATCGCGTGCGAAATATCGGCGGTAACGGTGCCCGTCTTCGGGTTCGGCATCAAGCCTTTGCGGCCCAGAACCATACCCAAACGTCCGACGTCTTTCATCATGTCGGGAGTTGCAACGGCGATATCAAAATCGAGCCAGCCGCCCTTCACTTTTTCGATGTATTCGTCGGCACCGGCGAACGCCGCTCCTGCGTCGAGCGCTTCTTTAATTCTGTCTTCTTTACAGAAAACGAGAACTTTCTTTTCACCTTTGAACTGATGCGGGAAAACCAGCGTATCGCGCACCGTCTGACTTTTGCCGAGGCGCAGATTGACGTGAACTTCAACCGTTTCGTCAAATTTCGCGAATTTCAGTTCTTTTACCAGCTTACAAGCCTGATCCAGTTCGTATGCTTTCGAGGAATCGTATTTTGCGAGTGATTCGCGATATTTTTTTCCGTGTTTCATATTACCGCTCCACCTCTACGCCCATACTGCGCGCAGTACCGGCGATGATCTTCTTTGCCGCTTCAATGTCGTTCGCATTGATATCGGGCATCTTCGTTTTTGCAATTTCTTCCAACTTGCTCTGAGACAAAGTCGCAACCTTGTCGCGCAGCGGGTTAGCGGCACCTTTATCGATACCGGCAGCTTTTTTGATAAGCACCGCAGCGGGCGGAGTCTTGAGAATAAAGGTAAACGTTTTATCCTGATAGACGGTAATAACGACAGGAATAACCAATCCCTGTTCCATGGACTTTGTACGGTCATTAAACTGCTGTACAAACTGAGGGGCGCTGACGCCGTGAGGACCGAGCGCAGGGCCGACGGGCGGCGCGGGAGTCGCTTTTCCCGCGGGGCACTGCAGCTTGATAACGGCGGTCACCTTCTTTTTAGCCATATATGTACTCCTTACATTGGTATGACGAAACCCGGACGATTCCGAAATTTTCGTCTAGCGAGGCTGAATCATGCAACGCAGTTCAGCCTCTCCCAAAACAAGAACGAGCGGTATCTTTCTATATAAAACATACCGACAATTCTACGATCTAAATTTTTTCTACCTGTAAAAGATCGACTTCAACCGGGGTTGCGCGTCCGAAGATCTGCACCATAACCCGCAGTTTGTTTTTTTCAAGATTAACTTCTTCAATAGTACCGGAAAACGTCGCGAACGCGCCTTCGATAATTTTGACCTGTTCTCCAACGGAAAAAGACTGCTTAAGACGAGCCGTTTTTTCGCCCTTGATTTCACCGGACTTCTGCAGCAGAGATTTTGCCTCTTCCAAAGAAATCGGACGAGGACGTTCACTCGGACCGGTACCGACGAATCCCGTCACGCCCTGGATACGGCGAATAACGGAACAGACGGCTTTCCAGCCGATATCAGGCAGATCCAATTCGAGCATAATATAGCCGGGCAGAAATTTCTTCGTGGAAGTTTTCTTTTTACCGTCTTTAATCTCGACGACTTCCTCAACGGGCACCTTTATATCGAGCACCGCTTCGGAAGACAGATCGCCTGTCTCAAGAAGAGAACGGATCGTCCTTTCGATTTTGCCTTCATACCCCGTGTACGTATGAAGAATGTACCAGCCTTTTGCCATCAAATACGCCTAATTAAAATACGAGATTCATGCCGGTTACAAAAAGCAGATCAAGCAACCCGAGAATTACCGCAACAATAACAGTTGAAATCAGTACAACTCTTACAGAGGATACTACATCGGAACGGCTCGGCCATACGACTTTCTTAAGCTCGGCGCCACATTCCTTAAAAAACTGGACGATTTTTCCCATACCAGTCCCCATTTTCATTTAAGATACAGGCCAGGAAGGACTCGAACCCTCAACATTCGGTTTTGGAGACCGACGCTCTACCATTGGAGCTACTGACCTAAGATTATCGCCGGCAACACCGGCGTAAAAAACTATTTCGCTTTCGTTTCTTTATGCAGCGTGTGTTTACGGTCAAACGGGCAATATTTATTCAGTTCCAACTTACCCTGAATATTCTTGCGGTTTTTGTACGTTGTATAATTTTTGCGTTTGCATTCGCTGCACTGCAACGCGATGATTTCAACAGCTGTTTTTTTACTGGCCATTCTTTTATTCTCCTTAAAGAAGTATCCATTCCGACGTTACGCCGGTCCGCTTCCAGCCTCCGAGCGGGATCGAACCGCTGACCTCAACCTTACCATGGTTGCGCTCTACCGACTGAGCTACAGAGGCAAACATCAAAAACGACGTGTCCTGCTACTATACATGCTATATACTCTTTTGTCAATAGAGAAAATGATATTTAACCCCGCAACGCTGCAACCCGAACGCCGAGTATTGATGAATCAGCAAAAAACGGCTATCCTGTAAAAATACGCCGGCCGATGCCGGTACGGGTTTCGCTTTTACGCGGGACTGCAACTCCGGAGGATTCATGACACCAGACGTCCTTATCGACAACATCATCGCATCGTACGCGCAATACGGCGGTATCAATTCAGGCGAATCGCAGACGTTCCCCAACAGACAGAACGTCGTTACCGCGCTGCAGGATCTGCAAAGTCTGATTTTTCCCGGTTTCAGAACGGCGGAGCAAGTCGAACAGGAAAATCTGCATTATATTATCGGTGAAAAAATAAATCGGATCATCGCCGTACTCACGCGCGAAATCCAGAAGGCACTGCTGTATTTATGCAAGAACTGCGGGTATGAAAAAACGGCCTGCTTCGGCCTTGCGGAAAAAACGACGCTCGCGCTCATAGAAGCGATCCCCGAAATCAGACGCAAGATAAATCTCGACACGAAAGCGGCGCTTGCCGGCGACCCTGCGGCAAAAAGCAGTGAAGAAATCATCCTTTCCTACCCCGGGCTGGAAGCGGTCGTCGTATACCGGATAGCCCATTTTCTGCACGAAAACGGCGTACCCGTCATTCCGCGGATCATGAGCGAACACGTGCACGGCAAAACGGGAATCGACATCCATCCCGGCGCGCTCATCGGCGAATCTTTTTTCATAGATCACGGAACGGGCGTAGTCATCGGAGAAACCTGCGTTATCGGCAAAAACGTAAAAATCTATCAAGGCGTAACGCTCGGCGCGCTGAGCGTTCACAAAAAATTGCAGGATAAAAAACGGCATCCGACAATAGAAGACAACGTTACCATTTACGCCGGCGCAACGATTCTCGGCGGAAACACGGTCATCGGCAAAAACAGCGTTATCGGCGGAAACACCTGGGTTACCGAATCGGTTCCGCCGGACAGTACGATCACCATAAACTGACCCGCGCGAAAAGTGCGCCTGAAATCCGTTAAAGTCCCGGCAGCCCCATCAGCGTTTCGGCGGTGCGGAAGCGGTCGTAAGAATCTTCGTCGTACGGATAATCCCAACAGCCGCAGTACCGCACGACGGCGCCGCCGAGTCCCGTTTTAAATGTATACAAACCGCTCATCGGATGATTTTTATCGTTATTTGGCGGAATGCCGAGTAAATCGTACGTAACGCAGCCCGCGCGGCGAGCTGTCAGCATGGCTTCCCACTGCAAACCGTAACTCGCCATGTACGGTCCCGCATCGGCCCGGGATCCGGCGAACAGATAATACGCGCTTTTACCGCAGACAGCCAAAATCAGACCGGCAAGAAGCACCTCGTCTTTTTCCGCGGCAAGCAGATACAATTCGGGTTCCGGCACCGGCGCGCTCACCGGCATACGTCCGGGATTTGCGGACATCAGTTTACTGCCGGAAAGCGGCGCGTACGGCGGCCCTTTTCCGCAGTCCTCATGCGGGCTCGCCGTCTGTTTAAAAAACAAGCGGCCTATTTTTGCCGACTGCCGGAACAGCGTTTCAAAATACGCCAATTCTTCGGTAAAAAAACCTTTCCGCAAACCGGTGTCACGGTACAAGTCGTGCCAGACCGGAAGGAAATCGGCGTTTTTCCGGGAAAACAAAACGCCCATCCGGTACGATTTACGGATTGCGTTCCGCGTAGTCTGGCGCATACGGGAAAGCATTATTTCAGGAGAAGCGGTCAAGTCGACGAGCACGGTGTCAGGGCAAAAGTGATCGGACCCCGCTTTACGCAGATTACGGGTGTTCGTGCCGAAGTTCATGCGCATTTCGCGAATTTCGCTGCGCGGAACCGCCGTACCGGCGTACGGGGAAAACCACGCGGTGTCGAAGCGGACGAACGCCGTGCCGTCGGGCAAAAACGGGCGGATCCGTTCGGCGAGCGCTTCAAGCACGGAACCGTACCGGTCTTCTTTTACGGTGAACGCCGGCGCTTTGGGTACGTACGCGTACGGAATTCCCGCGCCGGTATTCCGCAGCAGCACCAGCAGCGGTACGAACCGCCGGCCGCCGCACGACGCGGCAACACACGATTCTCCGCCGCA
This sequence comes from Treponema brennaborense DSM 12168, assembly GCF_000212415.1. NCBI lineage: Bacteria > Pseudomonadati > Spirochaetota > Spirochaetia > Treponematales > Treponemataceae > Treponema > Treponema brennaborense. The sequence continues at coordinate 2,717,393 of NC_015500.1, forward strand.
TGATTCGCCGACGTCCGGCGCGGCAGCGTCGTCGAATCCGCATAAAAAAAATACAGCCTGCTGTCCGCAGGCTGTTTTAAAGCCGCCCCAGAACGCCGTCTGGAACAAGTTGTCCTGTACCGGAAAATCTTCCGGCGAAATACGAGTTACAAGCATAATGCCACGACCATATCAAATATACGCGGACTATGCAAGGCAATAAAAAAAGAGGGGCCGGAAAACAACGTTAACCGGGCCCCTCACGTCCAGCAAGCCGGACATCGGAGAGAGTTTATCAGCTTATTTACAAGCTGTAATAAACATACTACAACCCAAAGAAAATGTCAATACTTTTTTAACTTTTTTCTGAACAATAATTAATACGGCAGCAACTGTAAACGGACGGTTAATTTTTGCCGTGCTGATCAGGCGCCTGTTCCTGCCTGAACGAATCGATCGATCTCATCCACGGCCGACCTTCGCATTGAAATATGCGCGGCGGACGGCAATTTTTCAAATCCGCGGCATATGAGAGCGATATATTTCTATTCAACATAGATATTTAAATAAAACAGGCTTGACTATATCGAGTTTCGTTTATAGAATAAAAAAAGGCGGGTTTTATATGAAAACAATCACAGTATGTATGGGCAGTTCGTGTTTCAGCAGAGGCAACTCGGCGAACGCCGAAGTTATCCAGCGATTTCTCACGGAAAACGATTTGCAGGATAAAGTAACGCTGCGCGGCTGCCTGTGCGAAAGCGAATGCAAAAACGGCCCGAACGTCCGCATAGACGGCAAACTGTACACGAATATGACTCCCGAAAGTCTCGTTGATCTGCTTTCTCACGAATTGGGACTCGACAAATGAATTTTTTATACCCCGTATACACCGAACAAACAGAATGTCAGGATTGCTACAAATGTATCCGCCGCTGCCCCGTCAAGGCGATCCGTGTTGAAAACGGACACGCGAAAATCATTTCCGAATTGTGCATCGTGTGCGGACGCTGCGTTATCAATTGCCCCGCGCACGCAAAACGCAGCCGCGACGACTCGGCCCGCGTAAAACAGCTGCTGAAGCTCAAGGAAAAAGTGATCGTGTCGCTGGCACCGTCGTTCGTGGCGGAATTTCCGGATTTTACGCCTCAGCAAATGATAGCGGCACTGAAAAAACTCGGCTTTTACGGCGTTTCGGAAACGGCGCTCGGGGCGGATCTGGTATCCGCGCAAGTTACCGAAGACTTGACGGCCGCTGCGGAAGGAAAAACGGATCGGAAACTGTTTTTATCGTCGGCGTGCCCTGCCGTCGTGGAATACGTAAAACAGTTTTTAGGCGAATACGCGCCGTTCATCACCGACCGGGCGTCGCCGCTTTTAGCACACGCGCGTTTTCTGCGCAAACAGTACGGCGACGATATCGGTATCGTATTCATGGGGCCGTGTATTGCAAAAAAGCGGGAAGCCGATACCTGGAAAGAAATCGACATAGCGCTTACGTTCAACGAACTGCGCGCTTGGTTTACCGCCGAAGGCATCAGAGCCGACACGGCCGTTCCCGCGGGGCATGAAGCGGAACAGCAATTCATTCCGCGGCGCGCGGCCAAAGGCGCGCTGTACCCGATCGACGGCGGTATGATAGCCGCGTGCAAAAAATACGCCAAATTGCCGGGCGTCCGCTCCATGTCCGTATCGGGCATAGACGAAATCCACGAAGCGCTCAAAGGATTCGAGCCGGATAAACTGGAATCGCCGCTTTTTATGGAATTGCTGTCGTGTATCGGCGGCTGCATCAACGGACCGGGAACGGCCCGAAATCTTTCGGGTGCGATGCGGCGAGTGCGCGTCGTGGAATACGCAGAGACGGCGGACGAAGTGCTCGACGGCACGACGAAAGCGGCCGCTCCGCCGCTGCAGGATACGCTGCCGGTTCCCGAATCGGATCGGAAACAGTATACGGAAGAAGATATCCGCTCCGCCCTCCGCGCCGTCGGCAAATATACGGCGGCCGACGAAGTTAACTGTGCCAGCTGCGGCTACGACACGTGCCGCGCGTTCGCCGAAGCGGTTTTGGACAATCGGGCGGAAAAAACGATGTGCGTTTCGTATATGCGCAAATTGGCGCAGAAAAAAGCGAACGGGCTGATCCGGGCGATTCCGAGCGGCGTCGTCATCGCAGATAAAAACCTACAGATAGTCGAATGCAACATGAACTTTGCCAAGCTGATGGGGCAGGACGTCATTGAAATGTACGAAGCGAAACCGGGACTCGAAGGCGCGGATCTGACGAAACTGACGGGAGCGTCCCGATTTTTTGCCGACGTGCTCGCACTGAACGGTCCGGACGTCATCGAACGCGATGTCCGCGAAGGAAAGAAGATTTTTCACGTAACGGTTTTTGAAATCGAAAAAGAAGAAATCGCCGCAGGCGTCCTGGAAGACGTTACCGCCCCGCAAAACCAGAAAAACAGAACGGTAACGCAAGCCCGCAAAATCATCGATAAAAATTTGTCCGTCGTCCAGAAAATCGCGTTTCTGCTCGGTGAAAACGCCGCCGAAACGGAATCGATGCTCAATTCGATCATCGATTCGTACACGGAAAGCGGAGACGACGACCAATGAATCCGCTGAACGCCGCCGGCTCCGCACCGAAAGGGGTGCTGCCCGAAACCTTTATAGAAGTGGGACATTACCAACTCTGCAAATACAATCAGCACGCCGAAGGCGATGTGTTTCTGTCGCAGAAAAACCCGGCCGACGGCCGCGTTATCACCACACTGTCCGACGGTCTCGGATCCGGCATCAAAGCGGGCGTGCTTGCGACGCTGACCGCAACGATGGCAACGAAGTTTATCGCGAACGACATTCCGATCCGGCGGGCTGCCGAAATTATCATGAACACGCTGCCGGTCTGCAAGGAGCGGGGCATCAGTTACGCAACGTTCACGCTCGTCGACATCGAACCGAACGCGACCGTGCGCATCATGGAATACGATAATCCGCCGTACGTGCTGATCAGGCAGCAGACGATCATCGAACCGATCAAGGACATCACGCCGATCGAGCGGAAAAACAAAAAAACGGCGCCGACGCGCGACGCGCTTTTGCAGTATTCGCGGTACGCAGCCCGGCCGGGCGACCGGCTCGTCTTTTTTTCGGACGGCGTAACGCAGGTGGGAATGGGGTCGCCCTGCTATCCGTTCGGCTGGGGTTCGCCGAACGCACAGACGTTCATCCTCGAAAAGGTAATCGAAAACCCTGAAATCAGCGCGCGCGATTTGGCGCGTTCGGTCGTGCAGGAAGCGTGTTTCCACGACGGCTTCAAGCCGAAAGACGACATAACGTGCGGCGTCATTTATTTCCGGAAACCGCGCGACATGCTCGTAATGACCGGCCCGCCCGTTCATAAGGAAAGCGACTCGGAAATAGCCCGCATTTTTTCTCTCTTCGACGGCCATAAAATCATCTGCGGAGGGACGACGGCGAACATACTGTCGCGCGAACTGAACCGGCCGATCAGGGTCAGCCTGAAAGACTTCGATCCGAAGGTGCCGCCGTATTCGGAGATGGAAGGCGCGGACATGGTAACGGAAGGCATCATCACGATGGGCGCCGTGTCCGAAATTCTTGAAAACAGGGCGGAAATGGACGGGCTCGCCGTAAACGCGGCGACCAAAATGGTCGAACTGTTTTTGAATTGCGACCGGATCTGGTTCGTCGTAGGCACGAAGATAAACGAAGCGCATCAGGATCCGAACATGCCGGTCGAATTGGAGATCCGACGCAACGTCGTCAAAAAGATTGCGGCTCTGCTGCAGGACACGTATCTGAAAGAAGTGCACATTCAGTATTTTTAACATACGGACGTTCTCCGGCGATTCGCACGCGCTCATACGCTGCGGCGGCAAACATCGGAGAGACGAGTCCGTCTGACGTTTTGCGGCTGCAAAACGATATATCAACTGCACGTTCGCGCTTTGCATTGAACGTGCTTAAAAAGCCGTTTCGGAAACTGACGTTTCCTTACTGACTTTTTATGGGAGTATCTATGAACAAAATTCACGTTTCGATTTGCACCGGAACAGCGTGCTTCGTAATGGGAGCGTCGGAAATCATGCTTTTGGAAGAGCAATTGCCGCCCGAACTGCAAGGGCGCGTTGAAATAGAAGGCATTACGTGTTTTGATAAATGCAAGAACGCCGAATGCGGCAAAGCGCCGTTCGTACAGATAAACGGCGAAACGATTCCCGAAGCGTCGCTCGTTACCGTGATCGACCGCATCAGGGAACTCGCGGGCGCGTAACCGAAAGCAAGGCGGACAGCCGGAAATCGAGCGCGCAGCAGGCGTCCGCCGCGCGGCCCGAGAATCAAACGCGCAGCCGGAAACCGAACGGATCGGAAAGAGAGATTTCCTCACCGAATTTTTACAGGAGACGACAAATGCTGAATATTAATAATAACGCCGCGCAGTTGAAGCGCGAAATACTCGTACGCATCGCAAAACTGCAGCTTGAAGGTAAATTGGAAGAAGGCGTTCATTATATTCCCAGAGAAATGGCACCGGTCGGCAGCCAGCCGGTTCGCTGCTGCATTTACCATGACCGGGAAATCCTGCGGCAGCGCGTTATGGCGCGCCTCGGATGCAGCGTTGAAAACTACGACGATGAGAAAAAACTGGCGGAATTCGCGCACGAAGCGCTGAACCGGGAAAAACCCACGTGGCCGATGCTGACCGTTTTGGACGAAGCGTGCAACGCGTGCGTACGCAGCCATTACATGGTTACCAACGCGTGCCAAGCGTGTCTGGCGCGTCCGTGTATGATGAACTGCGCAAAAAAAGCAATCGCAATCACCGAAGGACGCGCGCGCATCGACCCCGAAAAATGCGTTAACTGCGGCCTTTGTATGCAGAACTGCCCGTACCACGCGATTATCAAGATTCCCGTACCGTGCGAAGAAGCCTGCCCGGTCGGCGCCATTTCCAAAGACGAAACGGGCAAAGAACGTATCGACTATCACAAATGCATTTTCTGCGGAAATTGTATGCGTGAATGTCCGTTCGGCGCCATGATGGACAAAAGCCAACTCGTGGACGTATTGAAGCGTATCATGGACGGGAAAAAAGTCGTCGCCATGTACGCACCCGCAATCGCAGCCCAATTCCGCGCCGCACCCGGCCAGCTTGAAGGCGCGCTGAAACAAGCCGGATTCGCCCGGACGTGGGAAGTCGCCATCGGTGCTGATATAACCGCGGATAAAGAAGCGCACGAATTTGAAGAACGTATGGAACGGGGCGACAAAATGATGACGACGTCGTGCTGCCCCGCGTACGTGCGCGCCGTACACAAACACGTACCGGAACTGTCGCCGTGTATTTCCGATACCAGAAGCCCCATGCACTATACGGCGGAAATCGCCAAAAAAGCCGATCCGGACTGCGTGAGCGTGTTTATCGGTCCGTGTCTGGCAAAACGCCGTGAAGGAATGGACGACGAGTTCGTCGATTACGTCCTTTCAATAGAAGAAATAGGCGCATTGTTCGTAGCGAAAGGGATAGACGTTGCCAAGACGGAAGCTGAACCCGGAACCATTATTCCCACCGTTTCCGGCAGGAACTTTGCCGTTACCGGCGGCGTCGCCGAATCGGTGCGCGTCCGGCTGACCGACCCCGAAAAACTGAAAGCCGCAGTCATCAACGGACTGAACAAAGCCGGTATGAAACAGCTCGCACAGTACGGCAAAATCAGAAGCGGCGAAGCGCCGTACACGGCGGACTGTCCGAACCTGATAGAAGTCATGGCGTGCGAAGGCGGCTGCATCGCCGGCCCTTCGGTAATAACAAACCCGAAAGTCGCCGCCATTCAGCTTAAAAAATACGTCGAAGCGGGCGCGTCGGACAAGACGAACGCCGAATAAACGGCCCGTTATCCGAAAATAACCCGTTATCCGAAAACGGCACCGGCGGCATCGCACGGTGCCGTTTTTTCACCCTTTCCGTGCAGTTTCCGCACAGTTCCGCACATCGCCGGCGGGAAAAGCAAGCCGCACTCAGCGGATTACTCAGCGGGAACACGGCAGGCGTTCAGCGGATTACTCAGCGGGAACGTTCACGGATCGGAATCTAAAAAGCTAAGATCTCAAAAAAAGAAACCGATATTAATAAAAGCGTGTTTCGGGATTTTGCTCCGCCCGCGGCATGCGCGACTCATGGGAGATTTCTAAATGAAGCGATCAGAAAAAATAACCGCAGCATCCGGTTTTATAGTACTCATACTTGCAGCTCTTTTTTCCATTGCACTATTACTGCACTTTTTCAACTTCGGCTTGGTACGTTCGGGCGGAGCACGCTTTTTTCTTGCGCTCGGCTCCATGCTTTACAGCGTGTACGGTTTTTCATGCATACTGATTCCGCTCTTTTTATGCGTAACCGGTTTGAGCTGCTTTGCCGAAACCTGGTCCGTAAAAAAGGGAATAATCCTGCTCGTTTCAGTAATACCGTTCTTTACCGTTGCACTCACGGAACGGTTCGCAAGGTTTCTTGCCGCCGCCGAAAGCGGCCCGCTGCTTACCATAAAAATATGCGCGCTGCTGACCATCGGCGCGCTGCTGATCGCGATCGAATACATTGCGGCGAGCATCGCCGGCGATAAAATACAGAACGCCCTGCTCGCCCGGCAAATGCCCCGAAAGTCCGGCAATGAAGCCGATACCGCGGAAATCGAACCCGAAGCAGAATTCCCCGCAGACTTTCCAAGCGAACCGGAACGGCCTGAAGCGGCTGAAAGCCTTCAAACAGAACCGGCCGCCGCCAGTCAAAGCGAACAGCCGGAAACGCAGCCGGAGCAGCCGGAAGCGGCGGAGCCGGCGGCGCCGCACGAAATCACCGTAGAATTGCAGACGCCCGGCATGACGATTGCCGAAGCGGAACGCTTGGCGGCGGAGGAATCGGCCGAGCAGGCGGCACCCAGTCCGGTTCCGGCACCCGATTCGGAATTGTACAGTTCCGACGAAGCGGCCTTTATCGAAAATCCGTTCGCAGAAGACGGCGGAACAGCAGCCGAAGCCGCCGGCACGGACGAAGACGAATCTGACGAATCTGACGATTTAGACGCTATCGACGACATTGACGATGCGGACGACGACGAAACGTATTCCGATGAAGACGACGATTGCGCGGACGAAGCGCAGGATTTTGACGATGTGTTCGACACCGAAACGGACGGCGGCGATTGCGCGGATTCGATAGATTCGACGGATCCGGCGGCTGAAGCCGAACCGGAAACCGCCGCACATTCCGCACATTCCGCACATTCCGCACATTCCGCCGCTATGGACGCGGCCGCATACCCGGAGGAACGCAGCTGCGCAGAAACGGCAGTATCAGCGCCCGGCTCCGCCGCTTCGGCAAACACCGCTTCGGCGGAAACGACCTCGGCATCGGCATTGCCGCTCGTTGAACGCGCGGTTCCGGCCCGCATAAAAGGCGCGCCGTATCACATTCCGGTCGACGGTCTGCTTACGTCGTATCCCGACGGTGAATACTGGATTATCGACGACGAAACGCTCGCTTCCGCAGGGGAACTTAAAGACACCCTCAGCGAGTTCAAAATAGCGGCAGAAGTAACCGGCATCAGAAAAGGGCCGGTTATCACGATGTTTGAAATTCTGCCCGCGCCCGGCGTAAAACTGAGCAAAATAGTCGCGCTGCAGGACAACATCGCGCTCCGCCTCGCCGCGTCGAGCGTCCGCATCGTCGCCCCCATTCCCGGCAAGCACGCCGTCGGCATCGAAGTGCCAAACAAGGAACGCGCCATCGTCAGTTTCAAGGAACTCATCGAAACCGAAGCGCCGGCGTTCAAAAAATACGCGATTCCCGTCATTCTGGGAAAAGACATCACCGGAGAAGCGCAAATCATCGATCTGGCAAAAACGCCGCACTTGCTGATCGCCGGATCCACCGGTTCGGGCAAATCGGTGTGCGTCAATACGATGATTCTTTCCATTCTGTACAAAAGATCGCCGCAGGACGTCAAAATGATCCTGATAGACCCCAAAATCGTCGAACTCAAACTGTACAACGATATTCCGCACCTTTTGACGCCGGTCATCACCGAACCCAAAAAGGCGTTTCAGGCGCTACAGTATTGTCTGTGCGAAATGGAACGCCGATACGCGCTGCTCGACGGCATGGGCGTCCGTGAAATCGCCAGCTACAACCGCCGCATTGCCGAACGCAACATCGCGACGGAAAAACTGCCGTACATCGTCATCATCATAGACGAATTTGCGGATCTGATGGCCACGACCGGCAAGGAACTCGAATCCACCGTTGCGCGTCTTGCCGCCATGAGCCGCGCCGTCGGCATCCATCTGGTGCTGGCAACCCAGCGCCCCTCGATCGACGTTATCACCGGACTCATCAAGGCGAACATTCCCACCCGCATCGCGTTCATGGTGGCGTCCAAAATGGACAGCCGCATCATCATAGACCAAGTCGGCGCGGAAAAGCTGCTCGGCCGCGGCGACATGCTGTACGCGTCGGCAACCGATCCGTTCCCCGTGCGTATCCAAGGAACGTTCGTTTCGGACACTGAAGTCGAAAACGTCGTCGAATACGTCAAACAGTACGGCGAGCCCGAATACATCGACGATGAAATCTTTGTGGAAGATGAAGAGATCGACATGGGACCGTCGCTGTTCAGCGACGGAGACGATCCGCTGTACGAGCAGGCGCTCGAAATCGTCGTCCAGGCGGGCAAGGCGTCCGCGTCGTATATCCAGCGCAGACTCAAAATCGGCTACAACCGGGCGGCACGTCTGGTGGAAGAAATGGAAGCGCGCGGCATCGTCGGCCCCGCGAACGGGTCGAAACCGCGCGACATTCTGCAAGTACCGTAACGCCGAAGCGAACCGCGCCGGCCGCAGCAGCCGAGGCGAACCGAGCCGAAACGGACGGCCGCCTTAACTTAACCGAAGCGCCGTCCCCGCAGCGGGTCGAAACCGCGCGACATTCTGCAAGTACCGTAACGCCGAAGCGAACCGCGCCGTCCCGAAAAGATGCGCAGGAAACGGTACAGGTGTAACCGTGCGGCAACGGCGTTTGCCGCATCTTTTCCTCAAAACATGCGGAAGGAATTTTAAAACATGCGCATCTTTTCCCTAAAACATGCGGAAGGAATTTTAAAACATGCGCATCTTTTCCTCAAAACATGCGGAAATAATTTTAAAACATGCGCATCTTTTCCCTAAAACATGCGGAAGGAATTTTAAAACATGCGCATCTTTTCCCTAAAACATGCGGTAGAAATTTTAAAACATGCGCATCTTTTCCCCAAAACATGCGGTAGAAATTTAAAAACATGCGCATCTTTTCCTCAAAACATGCGGTAGAAATTTTAAAACATGCGCATCTTTTCCCCAAAACATGCGGAAGAAACGGCGCGGATGCAGGCGGCAACGTGTGCCGTCTGCCGGCGGCGGCCTTAGGATATGATGAATGTCTCGGGATAAAGATACAAGCCGGCGGCAGTTGCCGTCTGCCGGCGGCGGCCTCAGCCGATGCCGGCGCGCTTCAACCGCAACACCGGCCGCGGCCTTAGGGTACGACAGCGCCCTTCGCGTACGATGCCCGCGGCTGCCGCATCGTCTCTGCCGGCGCCCGCCTCAGCCGATGCCGGCGCGCTTCAACCGCAGCGCCCTTCGCGTACGATGCCGGCGGTTGCCGCATCGTCTGCCGGCGGCGGCCTTAGGATATGATGAATGTCTCGGGATAAAGATGCAAGCCGGCGGCAGTTGCCGGCGGCCGGCGGCGGCCTTAGCCAATGCCGGCGTGCTTTCGTCTGCCGGCGCCCGCCTTAGCCGATGCCGGCGGCGGCCTTAGCCGATGCCGGCGCGCTTTCGTCTGCCGGCCGAGGCCTTAGGATATGATGGATGTCTCAGGGTAAAGATGCAAGCCGGCGGCAGTTGCCGTCTGCCCGCGGCTGCCGCATCGTCTGCCGGCAATCGGTGCGTTCCCGCCCGTTCCGCACGCAGTTTAAATGAACTTTCGCACTTCGTAATGATCGGTCATGCCCATTTTATGTGCGACGAAATACGAACCGAACATCGCCGTCGCCGCGTCGATCGCCGCCGCAAACGAACAAATCAAAAGAGCTGCCGGCTTGAGCAGCAGATAGCCCGCCTCAAATCCGCGCCCATATATCGTGCACATCACCGTCAGCGCCACGAACGGACCGCCGGACGGCAGAGCGCCCAGTACGAACGACAGCACGCACGACATTCCCGCAATCCACAAAACGTCTTCAGCCGAAATGCGCAGACTCGAATACGACGTCAAAATCACCACGAAACACACGGTCGTGCACAGCGCGGATCCGCCGCGCGCAAAAACCGAAAACACCGGATACGTTACCGCGTTTA